>CAZRIT010000009.1:15442-41969 GCA_964600225.1 uncultured Oscillospiraceae bacterium
CCACTCCCTTGACGCGGAGCAGTACTTTCGCGATTCCTTTGCGCCCAAGGAGGTGCTGGGCGCATATTTAATGTACCGGCGGCAGCTCAAAAAGAACAACGCGCTCGATTTTGACGATTTGCTGATACTGACGCGCAAGCTCTTTACCGAGCACCCCGACGTGCTGCAAAAGTACCGTGAAAAGTTCCGCTACATCCATGTGGACGAGTATCAGGATACCAACATGGTGCAGTACCACATCGTGCAGTCGCTGGCCGAGCAGCATAGAAACCTCTGCGTGGTCGGCGACGACGACCAGAGCATCTACGGCTGGCGCGGCGCGGATATCCGCAACATTCTGGAGTTTGAAAAGGACTTCCCCGGGGCCACCATCATCCGTCTGGAACAGAACTACCGTTCCACCCAGACCATCCTAAACCTTGCCAACACCCTGATTGCCAACAACCACAGCCGCAAGCCCAAGCGCCTCTGGACGGACAAGGCGGGCGGCGCGCCGATTGAGCTGAACGAATCGATGGATGAGCGCGACGAGGCCAACCGCATCTGCTCCTACATCCTGCGCGATGCGCGCGATAACGGCCGCAGCTACGATTCCTACGCCATCCTCTACCGCACGCACGCGCAAAGCCGCACGCTGGAAATGTACCTGAAAAACTACTGCATCCCCTACCGCGTGTACGGCGGCACGTCGTTCTTCCAGCGCGCCGAAGTGAAGGATATTCTGGCGTACCTGAAGCTACTATACAACCCCAACGACGACGTATCGTTCCTGCGCATTGTCAACGTGCCGCGCCGCGGCTTTGGCGAGGCGGCGATTGCGGGCATGCAGTCCTATGCCGATTCCGCGGGGCTGTCGCTGTTCCCCGCTATGTTGACCATGCCCGAAACCGCCAACCCGCGCCTGTACCCGCGCATCAAGGCCTTCTGCGACCTGATGCAGGGCGTCTATCGGGAGATCGGCTCCCGACCGCTTGCGGAGGTGACCGAGATGCTGCTCGACGGCATCGGCTACGATGCGTACCTAAGGGAGGATCGCAAGGAGAATTACGAGGCGCGCAGCGACATCGTACGAGAGTTTCTCAGCTACATTGCCGAGTTTACCAGCGACGCGGACGAGAGCGCCACCGATATGCTGCAACAATTTTTGGAAAACGTATCCCTTTACGCCGAAGCGGATAACATCGATGAACAGAACGGCCGCGTGGGGCTGATGACGCTGCACAGCGCCAAGGGGCTGGAATTCCCCGTGGTGTTCATCACGGGCCTGGAGGAAGGGCTGTTCCCGTCGTCGCAATCCGCATTCGAGGCGGAACGGCTGGAGGAGGAGCGCAGATTGTTCTATGTGGGCATCACGCGCGCCAAGGAGGAGCTGCACCTGTCGTACGCCAGGCAGCGCATGCAGTACGGGCATATCGAATCCAGCATGCCGTCGTCGTTTTTGCGGGAGCTGAAGGAAACGCTGCCCGTCAGGGAAACGTATCGCAGCCGCGTTGCGGCGGCAACCGCTGCGGCGGCGCCCGCGGAGCAGGATATGCATACGCTCAGCGCGCCCAAGCGCGAGGCCAGGCGCACCGTGCCGCGCTTTTCCATATCCGCCAACGCTGAAACCGCCAAGCCCTCCGCCGAGGCTTCCCCCGTTGCCTACGGCGCGGGCGCGCGCATTACGCACAAGACCTTCGGCCTTGGCACGGTGCTGTCGGTCACGGGCGACGGCGCATCGCAAATCATCGAAATCGCGTTCGACAGCGGCATCAACAAAAAGTTTGCCGCCGCCTACGCGCCCATTGAGCAACTGTGACGGAGGACAACGTGGACAGAATGCACGAACTGGTTGATCTCATCAACCGTCTCGGAGAAGCCTATTACAACGGCGACGCGCCGCTCACGTCCGATAAGGAGTACGATGCGCTGTACGACGAGCTGGTCGCGCTGGAAAAAGAGCGCGGCGTGGTGCTGCCCGATTCGCCCACCCGAAAGGTCGGCGCGCCCGCGGCGGCGTTTTTGCCGCACACGCACCTAAACCGCCTGTACAGCCTGGACAAGGTGCGCACCGAAAGCGCGCTGACGGACTGGGTGCAGCGCGTTTGCAAAGCGTCCGAGGGGATCGATCGGCCGCTGTTTGCGCTGGAATACAAGTTTGACGGGCTGACCGTCAACCTCACCTACGAAAACGGCGTCCTCACACAGGGCGCAACGCGCGGCAACGGCATCACGGGCGAAAGCATCCTGCCGCAGCTTCTGACCGTGCGGGGGCTTCCGCACAACATCCCGTTTCAAGGACGCATGGAGGTGCAGGGCGAATGCATCATGCGGCTATCGGTGCTGGAGGCGTTCAACAAAACCGCCGACGAACCGCTGAAAAACGCCCGCAACGCCGCCGCGGGCGCGCTAAGGAACATCGACCCGAACGTGACCAAGAGCAGGCGTTTGGATTGCTTTTGCTACAACATCGGCTATATCGAGGGCAAAACCCTGACCAATCAGCAGCAAATGCTTGCGTTCCTTGCCGAAAACGGCTTCCCCGTCAGCCCCTATGTGCGCTACTGCGAAACGGCGGATGCGCTGAAACGCGAAATCGACCTTGCCGAACAGACGCGCGACACGCTGGATTTTCTCATCGACGGCATGGTGGTCAAGGTGACCGATTTTTCGCTGCGCGACGCTTTGGGCGAAACGGAGAAGTTTCCCCGCTGGGCCATGGCCTATAAGTTTGCCGCGGAGGAAACCACCTCCACCGTGCTGGACATCACCTGGGAGGTCGGCCGCACGGGCAAGCTCACGCCGCTTGCGCACCTGGAACCCGTGGAGCTGGCGGGCGCGACCATCCGCAAGGCCACCCTCAACAACTTTGACGATATCCAACGCAAGCGCGTGGGCATCGGCTCGCGCGTGTTCCTGCGCCGCAGCAACGACGTCATCCCCGAAATCCTCGGCAGCGTGCCCGACGATCACCCGCTGCGCCCCGCCGAAAAACCGCTGCACTGCCCGCAGTGCGGCGCGCATGTGGAGCAACGCGGCGCGCACATCTTTTGCACCAATTCGCTTTCGTGCAAAGCGCAGATTGCGCTGCGCATTGCCCACTATGCATCGCGCGACGCCATGGATATCGAATCCCTCAGCGACAAAACCTCCGAGCAGCTCATCGCTGCGTTCGATATTGCCACCATTCCAGAGCTGTACCGCATCAACAGGGAGCAGCTCGTATCGCTCGACCGCTTCGGCGAAAAGAAGGCCGATAACCTGCTTGCCGCGCTGGAAAAGAGCAAGCATCGGCCGCTTGGCGCGTTCCTGTTCGCCCTGGGCATCCCCAATGTGGGTCTCAAGACCGCGCGCGACCTTGCGCGCCGCTTCGGCACGCTGCAAAACGTCCGCCAAGCCACCGCCGAGCAGTTGCTCAACGTACCCGATATCGGGGAAATCGTTGCGGAAAGCATCCTCTCCTTCTTTGCCGACGAGGGTATTGCGGGTCAGGTTGACGCGCTGCTGGAAGCGGGCGTGCAGCCAAGCGAGGAACAGCAAACCGCCTCCGAAGGCCCGCTGTACGGAAAAACCGTGGTCGTAACCGGCACGCTACCCACGCTCGGCCGCCGCGAGGCGGAAGCGCTGATTGTGCGGCATGGCGGTAAGGCTGCGGGCAGCGTGAGCAAAAAGACGGATTATGTGCTGGCGGGCGAGGCCGCGGGTTCCAAGCTGGACAAGGCGCGCGAGCTTGGCGTGGCCATACTGGATGAACCTACCTTTTTGACCATGATCGGAGAACAATAGTATGCGATTGGGAAAACTCGACAACGACGAGCTGGAACGCCTGGTGCTCAGCAAGTTCCGCCGCAAGCGCCCCGAATCGATGACCGCGCCGTCCATCGGATGCGACTGCGCCATGCTCGATCTGGGCGGCGATCTGGCCGTGCTCAGCTCCGATCCGATCACTTCGGCGGGCATTGCGCACCTTGGGCAATTGACCGTGCACGTCAACTGCAACGATGCCGCATCCGAGGGCGCGGAACCCGTGGGGCTGCTGGTGACGCTGCTTGCGCCGCCGCACGCCACCGCACAGGAAATTGAGCGGATTGCGGAGGATCTTTCCCGCGCTGCCGACAGCGCCAACGTGGATATCATCGGCGGGCATACCGAGGTGACCGACGCCGTAACGCGCTTTGTCACCAACACAGCCGTCGTCGCGCGCATCGACCGCACCCGCTGCATGACGAGGCTTGCCACGGGCAACGATATCGTCATGACCAAGTGGGCTGCGTTGGAGGGCACATCCATTGCCGCGGCGGAGTTTGCCGACCAAATGCCCGCGTTGGACGCAAAAACGCTTGAAGCCGCGGAAAAGCTGGCCGCGCTGTTGAGCATCGTTCCCGAAAGCCGCATCGCCATATCGCACGGCGCAACCGCCATGCATGACGTCACGGAGGGCGGCGTACTGGGCGCGGTATGGGAGCTATCGTACGTTGGCGGATGCGGCATCGCGGTGGATGTGGACGCCATCCCCATCCTGCCCGAAACAAGGGAAATCTGCGCCGCGCTTTCCCTCGATCCGCTGCGCCTGATCGGCAGCGGAAGCCTCCTGATCGCCTGCGCCGACGGGCCCGCGCTGGTCAAGGCGCTTGCCAACGCGGGCATCCATGCCGCCGTCATCGGCCGCGCGCAGGGTGCGGGCGTGACGGATATACAGGGAAAAAAGATTGAGCCGCCGCAGGCTGACGAAATCTATCGCTTGTATAAGCAGTAAAAGCATGTTATAATATAAATTTGTATATTGGGGGTATTTCGGATGTATAGCATGACGGGTTACGGGAAGGGCGTTGCAAGCGCCGACGGACGCGAAATGACCGTGGAACTCAAAAGCGTGAACCACCGCTTTTTGGATGTTTCCATGCGTCTTCCCCGCCACCTTTCCTTTCTGGAGGATGTGTTCCGCGCCGTGCTGAACGAGCAGCTTTCGCGCGGGCATGTCGATGTGTTTGTCAACTACCGAAACGCCCGTTCCGATGCGCGCGCCGTCACGGTGGACGAACCGCTGATGGCCGCTTACGTCGCCGCCGCACGCGAGGTCAATACGCGGCTGGGCTTGCAGGACGACCTGTCGCTGACGGCTGCGCTGAGATTGCCCGACGTCACCGAGGTGCGCGAGGCCAACGAGGATACGGATGCCGTGACCAAGCTGGCAAAGGACGCCATCCTTCTGGCCGCCGAGCAGATGAAGGCCATGCGGCTGGCCGAGGGCACGCGGCTGAAAAACGATCTGTCCGCACGCACCGATGCAGTTGAAGTCATTGCCGGGCAGATTGCCGCCTTTGCTCCGCAGGTCATTGAGGAATACCGCGCCAAGCTGACGGAGCGCATCGAAGCGCTGCTGGGCGCAACGATGGTGGACCGTGCACGGCTTGCCACGGAGGTTGCGCTGTTTGCCGACAAGGCCAGTATCGACGAGGAGCTTGTGCGGCTGGAAAGCCACATTGCGCAGATGCGCCTGTTGTTGAACGACGCCCAACCCGTCGGCCGCAAGCTGGATTTTGTTGTGCAGGAGATGAACCGGGAGTTCAACACCATCGGCAGCAAGGCCAACGACGCCACCCTGACCAACCATGTGCTTGCCGCCAAGGCGGAGATTGAAAAGATCCGCGAGCAGGTGCAGAACATCGAATAGCTCGGAAGGAAGCGTGCGAATGGATTTTCGTCTGGTCAACATCGGGTTCGGAAACCTCGTGTCCGCACAGCGCATTGTGGCTATTGTCAGCCCCGATGCAGCGCCCATACGCCGCGCCGTTTCCGACGCCAGGGACGCGGGCAGCCTCATTGACGCCACCTGCGGCCGCCGCACGCGCGCGGTTTTGATGACGGACAGCCGCCATATCATACTGTCCGCGCTGCAGCCCGAGACCATCGCCAACCGTCTGGACGCAAAGTCCGACCACACTGAATCGACCAACGGAGGAAATCACGAATGAATACATCCGATCATGGGCTTTTGATCGTCGTATCGGGCCCCGCAGGCGTGGGCAAGGGCACCATCGACGCGGCGCTTTTGGAACGCAATGCGGACATGCGCATGTCCGTCTCCGCCACCACCCGCAAGCCCCGCCCGAACGAGATCGACGGCGTGCACTACTTCTTCCAATCCGAGGATGCGTTCAAGCGCATGATCGAGGAAGACGCTTTTTTGGAATACATGCATGTGTTCCACACGCACTACTACGGCACGCCCAAGAGTTTTGTTACCGAGGAGCTTGCGCTCGGTCACAGCGTCATACTGGAAATTGACGTGCAGGGCGGCCTGAAGATCAAGAAAGCCTATCCCGAGGCGGTGCTGGTGTTTATCGCGCCACCGTCGATGTCGGTGCTGAAATCCCGCCTGATCGGGCGCGGCACGGAAACGCCCGAAGCCATCGAAAAGCGTTTCAACACAGCCTTTGAGGAGATCAACCGCGCATCCGAATACGACTATATCGTCGTCAACGATGTGCTTGATATAGCCGTTACGCGTATGGAAAGCATCGTATCGGCCGAAAAATGTAAGGTATCGCGCAACCGGGCGCTATTTGCCAAATTGATCGGAGGAAATACACAGCTATGATGAACCTACCCTTGAATATCATGATTGAGAAAGCGGGCTGCCGCTACATGCTGGTTACCGCCGTTGCGCAGCGCGCAAGACAGCTACAGGCCACGCCCGATAAGCTGGGCGAGCGCAAGCCCGTATCCGTGGCCGTCAACGAGCTGTTGAACGACGAGCTGGTCGTTGAACCGCCCAAGGAATACTACCAGGACTAAACCTGGCCCTGCGCCTTGTGGCACGCATGAAACGCAACGCTCGCTTTTTGCGGGCATTTGCGCGTTTTGGAGGGAGGCGAATACACATTGTTCTGTCAGGTCATCATCGATATCGCCCATGCCAATGTGGATCGCCTGTTTACCTACCGCATTCCCGTTGACATGCCCGTGCAGCTTGGCTCGCACATCCTCGTCCCGTTCGGCGCGGGCAACACGCGCAAGGAAGGGTTTGTCGTAGGCCTTACGGAAACGGCTCCGCCAACGGGCGTTTCCGTAAAGGATGTGCTGTCCGTGTCGGAACCGTATACGGTGCTGCTGGAGGAGCAGCTTTCCCTCGCGCAATGGATGCAATCGGCCTACAACTGCCTCCTTGTTGACGCGCTGCGGCTGATGATCCCCGCGCAGCTGCGCGGCGGCCGCGTGAAGGAAAAGACCGTCCGCACCGTGCGCATTGCCGAGCACGCCGACATTTCGAACATGCGCAAAACGCTTTTAAAAAAGGACGGTACGCCGCGCGCACCAAAGCAACTGGAACTGTTTGATCTGCTTGCCAACGCCAAGCTGGAAATGTCCGCACAGGATGTCCTCGCGTTCGTACCCAACGGGCAGAGCGCATTGAGCGCCCTGATACGGCGCGGCTACGTTACCGAGAGCGGGCATGTAACCTTTCGCCGCCCCGCCGCCGCCAACATGCAGACCAACCATGCCGACATCGCCTTAACCGATGCGCAGCAAAACGCCATCGCCGCCATCGAGGACGGCATGCGCGCGCAGGGCGGCACATTTTTGCTGCATGGCGTCACGGGCAGCGGCAAGACCGAGGTCTACATGCACGCCATCTCGCGCTGTCTCCGACTGGGCCGACAGGCCATCATGCTGGTGCCCGAGATTGCGCTGACCCCACAGACGGTCGGCCTGTTTTGCGAGCGGTTTGACGACCGCGTCGCGGTGCTGCACAGCCGGCTTTCCGTCGGCGAGCGGTTTGACGAGTGGCGGCGCATCCGCCTTGGCAAGGCCGACGTGGTGGTTGGCGCAAGAAGCGCCGTGTTCGCGCCGCTCAATAACATCGGCCTCATCATCATCGACGAGGAGCACGAAAGCAGCTATCAAAGCGAAACCTCGCCCCGCTACCATGCCCTCGACGTAGCCGCCCACCGTGCAGCCGTGCAGCAATCGGCGCTGGTGCTTGGCAGCGCCACGCCGTCGCTAACCAGCTATTTTCGCGCCGAAAGCGGGCGCTATCGGCTGCTGGAGCTGCCCGATCGGGTCATGCACCGCCCCATGCCCAAGGTGGAAATTGTCGATATGCGCGAGGAGTTCCTCCATGGCAACAACGGCATCTTCAGCGCGCGCATGGTCAAGCTTTTGAAGGAATGCCTGGATGACGGCAAGCAGGCCATGCTGTTTTTAAACCGCCGCGGCTACTCCACGTTCGTCTCCTGCCGCGCGTGCGGGTACGTGGTGGAATGCCCCAATTGCGACCTTTCCATGACGTACCACAAGGGCGAAAACAGGCTGCGCTGCCACTACTGCGGCCACACGGCCCCGCTGCCGAGCATCTGCCCGGCATGCGGGAAGCGGTTCATCAAATATTTCGGCGTGGGTACCGAGCAGGTTGAGGAACAACTGCACAGGCTCTTCCCTGACGCTGTCGCCATCCGCATGGATACCGATACCACCCGCACCAAGGACGCCATGCAGCAGATGCTGTCCGCCTTTTCCCGCGGGGAGGCGCAGGTGCTCATCGGTACGCAGATGATTGCCAAGGGGCATGATTTCCCCAACGTAACGCTTGTTGGCGTCATTGCCGCCGACGCCACGCTTTGCATCCCCGATTACCGCAGCACAGAGCGCACTTTCCAGCTTTTAACGCAAGTTTCGGGCCGCGCGGGCCGCGATGAAAGCCCCGGCCGCGTGGTTGTGCAGACGTATTCGCCCTCTCACCCCGCCATCCGCTATGCCAGAGAGCACGATTACAAGAGCTTCTTTCGCTACGAGCTGGCCGAGCGCAGAAAAGCGCTGTTCCCTCCCTACTCGCTGTTTGTGCGCATCCTGTTTTCTGGTACGGACGAGGAGGTGCTGGAACAGGCGGTCACGCGGTATGCGGAGCTGATGAAAGCGCAGCTGACCCAATGCATCGGGCCCGAACTTGCCAAGAGCCTGCTGCTGTACGATGTTTCCTACGCGCCGATTAAGCGCAAGCAGGGCCTGTACCGCTACCAGATTTTGGTCAAGCTGCTGCGCACCAAGACGACGGCCGAAACTATCCGCTGCATCTATGCGTTTGCACAGGAGCACCGCAACGAGTTGTTTGCCATGGTGGAGATCAACCCACAGGATATGCTATGAAAAAGAAACAACAGGCGCACAAAAAAATCAACCGAAAGCTCATTGGCGAACTTTTCCATGGCTACAAGCGCCATGTGCTGTTTGGCATGCTGTTTACGACCCTTGCGGTGCTTTCCGCGTTTGCCACGCCGTTTGTCACCAGCTTTACGCTGGATTATATCATCCGCGGCACCCAACTGCTGCTGCCCGCGCCGCTGACGCGGTTTTTGGATGCCATCGGCGGGCGCGACTACCTGCTGCACAACCTCTATATCTGCGGCCTTGCGCTGCTGGCCATTACCGTATGCAACGGGCTGTTTACCTACATGCGCCGCCGCGAGATTGCGTTTGCCGCCGAGGGCGTGACCAAGGCGCTGCGCGATCGGCTCTACCGCCACCTTGAGGACGTGCCGTACGATTACCACAAGCATGCCAACACGGGCGATCTGGTGCAGCGCTGCACTTCCGATGTGGATACCATCCGCCGCTTCATCAGCGTGCAGATGATGGAGATTGTGCGCACCATCGTGATGGTGGCCGCCGCATCGAGCGTGCTGCTGTCCATCCACAAGACGATGGCCTTGATCTCCATGATGCTCATGCCCGTGCTGCTGGTGACGTCGTTTGTCTACTTCAACCTGGTGCGCCGCAACTTCACCGCGTCAGACGAGGCCGAGGGCCGCCTGTCCTCCACCTTGCAGGAGAACCTCACGGGCGTGCGCGTGGTGCGCGCTTTCGGCCAGCAGAAGGCGGAAATCGATAAATTCACCGCCCGCAACGCCGATTACCGCGATAAAACCTATCGCCTGATCAAGCTGCTGGCGTTCTACTGGGGCTTTTCGGACTGCGTAGGATACCTGCAAATTGCGTTGTCGCTGTGCGCGGGCGTATACTTTGCCGTCAACTCCTCCTTTACACTGGGCAACGTCACGTTGTTTGTCACCTACACCTCCATGCTGACATGGCCCGTGCGCCAGCTCGGCCGCATCCTGGCCGATTTGGGCAAGGCGTTTGTTTCGCTGGGTCGGCTGGACGAGATTCTCTCCGCGCCAAGCGAGCCCGAGCCCGGCAAGGCCCTGACCCCCGACCTCAACGGCGATATCGCCTTTCACCATGTTTGCTTTGGTTACGATGCCTACAACGATGTGCTGGACGATATAGACTTTACCGCAAAGAGAGGACAGACCATCGCCATCCTCGGCTCCACGGGCTCGGGCAAAACGAGCCTGGTGCAGTTGCTGCAGCGGCTGTACACCTGCACCGCGGGCAGCATCACCCTTAACGGCGTCGATATCAACGATATCGAGCACGGATACCTGCGCAAAAGCATCGGCATCGTGCTGCAGGAACCGTTTTTGTACTCACGCAGCATCATCGACAACATCCGCATCGTGGAGCCAAGCGCGCCCGATGAGGCCGTATACGACGCGGCAAGCGCCGCGTGTGTGCATGACGTGATCCGCTCCTTTGAGCAGGGCTACGATACCATCGTGGGCGAGCGCGGCGTAACGCTTTCGGGCGGGCAGCAGCAGCGCGTGGCCATTGCCAGAACCTTGATGCAAAAAGCGCCCATCCTGATATTTGACGATTCCATGAGCGCCGTGGACGCCGAAACGGACGCCGCCATCCGCCGCTCGCTCCTGTCCATCGCCAGCCACGGCATCACCTTCATCATTTCGCACCGCATCACGACGCTAAGCCGTGCGGATCTGATACTGGTGCTGGATCGGGGTAAGATTGTGCAGCGCGGCACGCATGCGGAATTGATTGAGCAGGAAGGGCTGTATCGGCGCATCGCCGAGATTCAGGACGCCGTTGCGACGGGAGGTGAACCGATATGAACAGCAATGTAGAGCAGGACTTTACCGATAAAAAGATGGATCTGTCGCTTTGGAAGCGGCTGTATGCCTACGCCTTCAAAAACCGCCTGTATGTGTTTGCCGTCATGGCGGCGCTGGCGGTCGTATCCGTTATCGATGTGCTGTACCCGCTGTTTACCAGCTACGCCATCGATCACTTTATCATCCCGCGCAATACCGAAGGGCTTTCGACCTTCGCCATCCTCTATGGCGCTGCGGTGGTGCTGCAGGCAAGCTGCCTGTTTATCCACATCGCCGCCAGCGGCAAGATCGAAATGATGATGTCGTACGATATCCGTCAGGAGGCGTTTCTAAAGCTACAAACGCTCTCCTTCTCCTTCTACGACCGTACGGCTGTGGGCTTTTTGATGGCGCGCATGGTCGGCGACGTATCCAGGCTGTCGGAACTGGTTGCATGGAGCATTGTGGACGTGCTGTGGTCGGTGCTGTATATCCTTGGCAGCATCGTGGCCATGTTCATGCTTTCGTGGAAACTGGCGCTTGTGGTGCTGCTGGTGCTGCCGCCGCTGACGATCATCAGCATACGCCTCCAAAAGCGCATCCTCAAATACCAGCGGCAGGCGCGCAAGCAGAATTCCCGCATCACGGGCGCGTTCAACGAGGGCATCATGGGCGCCGTCACCACAAAGACGCTGGTGCTGGAAGACCGCAACGCCGAGAGCTTTCACAGCCTGACCGCCGAGATGCGGCACATTTCTGTCAAAAGCGCGCTGGTTTCGGCCTCGTTCTTCCCCATCATCATGTCGCTCGGCGCCATCGGCACGGCGGTTGCGCTGTCGCTCGGCGGCGCGGGCGTCATTGACGGCTCGCACGCGTTCATCGGCGCCATCACAACGGGCACGCTCGTTGCGTTCATCTCCTACTCGCTGCAGTTGTTCGATCCCATTCAGCAGCTTGCGGGCATACTGGCGGAGCTGCTGTCGGCGCAGGCCTCGGCGGAGCGCGTACTGTCGCTGATCGACACGCCCTCCGATATCGTCGATTCCCCTGAAGTCATCGAAAAGTACGGCGACATCCTGCACCCCAGGCGCGAAAACTGGGAGCCCATCCGCGGCAATATCACGTTCGATCACGTTTCGTTTTCGTATAAAAAGGACGAGGCCGTTATAAAGGATTTCTCGCTGGATGTGCGCGCGGGGCAATCCATTGCGCTGGTTGGCGAAACAGGCGCCGGCAAGAGCACCATCATCAACCTGCTTTGCCGCTTCTATGAGCCGACCGAGGGCGAAATACGCATCGACGGGACGGATTACCGCAAGCGCTCCCAGTTATGGCTGCAATCCAACCTGGGCTATGTGCTGCAGACGCCGCACCTGTTTTCGGGCAGCATCCGCGACAACATCCGCTTCGGCCGCCCCGACGCCACGGACGACGAGGTGCGCGCCGCAGCACAGATGGTGCACGCGGAATCGTTCATCCTGCGCCAAAGCGAAGGGTACGATACCGACGTCGGCGAGGGCGGCGCGCTGCTTTCCACGGGGCAGAAGCAGCTCATCTCCTTTGCGCGCGTCATTATGAAGGACCCGCGCATCTTCGTGCTGGACGAGGCCACCAGCTCCATCGATACCGAAACCGAGCAGTTGATACAAAACGCCATCACCAGCGTACTCAAAAACCGCACCAGCTTCATCGTGGCGCACCGCTTATCCACCATACGCCATGCCGACCGCATACTGGTTGTGCGCAACGGTCTGGTTGTGGAGGATGGCACGCACGAAACGCTCATGGCGCAGGGCGGTTACTATTACGATCTGTACACGCAGCAGTTCCGCGAGCAGGCCACGCTTTCCACCTGTCGATAGGCGCACCATGCGCGCCGCCATGCCTTTCCCCCGATTGATTCGCTTATTTTGCGGGCGGTATCGCGGACGGCGTTTTGCTTCCGCGAATTCCAAGCACAAGATACCGCGCAATCGGTATGCGCCTGATCGCCTCGTACGCAATCACCGTCACCGCAATTTCCGTGACCAGTGCGATGGCATAATTCCAAACGGGCGGCAAATCGAAGTAAACGTGCAGGACATAGCAGGCAACGATCAAAACGGGATAATGCAGGATGTATAACCCGTAGCACGACTTTGTCATGTATGCGGAAAACGCCGTTGCCCGATTGCAATACGTTTGAAAACACCCGATAATGGCCAGCACGGCAAGCCAAAGGTACAGGTTTGTAATCACGCTTTTTAAGCACGCGGGCGCTGTGTAATCGCTGCCGTAAAAGCGCAGCATATAGGAAACGGCGCATGCCGCGGCGGCACACAGCAGCGGGATGCTGTTTTTCTTAAGGGCGTCCTGCACTTTGTCGTGGGAAAGCACATAGTAACCAATCAGAAACGACACAAAATAGATGCCGAAGCGGTACATGGTCAAAACGGGCATGTTCAACACCTGCGCCGCGCCGAAAATCACGATAGAAAGCAGCAGGATCGGCAGATTCGCTTTTTCGCACAGCGTCCACACCTTGTCGGTCTTGTCCGCGTTTTTGAGCAGCACAAGCAAACAGGAAAACACAAACAGCAATTGAACAAACCACAGCGGGCCGATGCCGCTCACTGCGGAAATCGGGTAGATCATGGCTTTCGGCATGTATGCCAGCCCGCCGCCTATTTTGATGTTCAAATACCCTGTGATCCAATGGATTACGAACAGCCCCAGCGTGGAGGGAACCAGCAGCTTGACGGCGCGCTCCCTAATAAATTGCCTGCCTGTGCGCTTTTGCAGCGCATACCTTGCGCTCATGCCCGCTACGACAAACAGCAGCACCATAAACCACGGGTATACGATGCAAGCAAACGCATCGAACACGGCAATGCTCTCGGCGTTTGGTATGCCGCCAAGCACGCCGACGCCGTTGAACATGTAGCACACATGATATATAAGCACCAGTAGCACGGTCGCCCATCGGATGTTATCCAGATAAATCTTTCTCAATTCTGTTCACCCTCTCCGCTGTCGGCGTTCGTTTCAAAGACAGCCAGCGCAAATTGGGCAAACGCGCTTTTGGGCGGGATGGCCATGCCCTTGCTTTCATCCCCCAATATGACCAGCGTATCACCCGCGTGGATGTCAAACACATCCCGCGCCTGTTTGGGGATGACGATTTGCCCCTTTTCCCCCACCGTAACGGTCCATGCGTATTTTCCCTTTGGTTTTTTCACGATCATCCGCGCCTTTCAATAAGTATGATTTGTATAACATATTATACTCAACAGAGGCAGAAAAGTCAAAGCAAATCAGCATTCACGGAGTCCGTACGCAAAGAGCGACGTGCACACAGCCCGTCGCTCCGGATTTGTTTGTTATTTGTGATCAGCAGTAGCGAATCTCCATACTGCCAAACGATACGTCGCCGTCGACGCGAAGCGTTTCCACAGCGTCCGCAGCCGCCTCGCCATGCACATTGATGGCGCCGAACGCTTTGTCGGATTCCAGTTGTATGCGGATATGCTTGGGCAGCACCAATTCAAAGGTGCCAAATGAAACATCCGCTTCCAGCTTGGCGCCCGCGCTGACGCGCTTGACGCCCGTTAAATCCAGCACAGCCTTGCCAAAGCTTGTATCGACATCGCCGCCGCAGAGCACATCCGCGGTCACCTTGCGGCGATCCTCGGCAAACGCGCACTCAAGACGCACGAACCCGCTGCTTTCATTGTATTCAGAGACGGTTTTGTGTTCCCCGTCGCCGTAGTAGCGGCGATAATCCCTCTTTTTGGGCCACAGTTTGTCGATTACGATATTGACGCCAAACAACACAATGAACGTCGGCCAGATAATGCTCCAGGAGGGTTCATAGCTGACGGCCCCCATGTTATACAGCAGATAGTGCAGGCCAAGCACCGCAATTCCCAACGCAACGAGCGATCGGTCGTTGATCAGCCACGATACGCCCAGCCCCAGCAGCACCGCGGGCCAAACGATCTGCCAGATGGAATCGGCCGCGCCATGCGGCAGGATATTGGTGCGTGTGAGCAGGAATGCCAGCCCCAGCAGGATGACCATGATGCCAAAGCCGATGCCGCTGCGTTTGTTTCCTTCATATGTCACCTTGAAGCCGCCGCTGCCCGCCGCCTGCTCTCGGCTGTTGGGCGTATCCACCACGATCACCCTTGGCTCGACGGGCTTCACCCCCAGCAACTCGTCCGTCGTGGTGCCCAGTACCTCCGACAGCTTTGGTAATACTGAAATATCGGGGCACGACACGTCGTTCTCCCATTTGCTGATCGCCTGCGCCGAGATATTCAGCATCTCCGCCAGCTGCTCCTGCGTCAACCCCTTCTCCTTGCGCAGTGACATAATGCGCTTCCCCATGCTTTGCGTTTCCATAACGTTGCTCCTCTCTTTGATGCGTTCATTATGCTATAAACCGACGGTTGAGTCCATAACCGCACATTTTGATTCGTGATTTTTGCACAACTTGCGGTTGGAACGGCCTCAACCATAGCTTTTCTTTACAGATTTCGCGGAATCGGATAGAATAGAGGTATCCTGCAGGAGGTAGCAAATGGCATTACGAACCATCCGCAAAGATCAAGATCCCGCGCTTTATAAAAAGTGCCGCCCCGTTGACCGTTTTGATGAAAAGCTTTCGGAGCTGGTCGACGATATGTTTGAAACCATGTACGATGCCGAGGGCGTCGGCCTCGCCGCGCCACAGGTGGGAATCCTCCGCCGGGTCGTCGTCATCGATACGGGCGAGGAGCCCATAGAGCTCATCAATCCTGAAATCATCGCGTCCGATGGCTGCTATGGCGCATACGAGGGCTGCCTGTCATTTCCCGGGAAATCGGGCTATGTGGAACGCGCGGAGCACGTCACCGTGCGCGCCGCCGACCGCTACGGCCATGTGCGCGATGTCACGGGCGAGTTGCTGCTTGCGCGCGCCATACAGCATGAACTGGATCACCTCAACGGCCTGGTGTACCTGCGCCTTGTGACTGATCCACCCGAGGGCTTTGAGCAGGAAGAAGACGATGCATGAAGATTGCCTTTCTGGGAACGCCAACGTTCGCCCTCCCCTCCCTTCAAATGCTTTTGGAGCAGGGGCATGCGCTGCATGTGTTTACGCAGCCCGACCGCCCCGTCGGCCGCCACAAAACCCTGACCCCGCCGCCCGTCAAGGCGTTTGCCACGGAGCACCAAATCCCCGTATCGCAGTTTGAGCGCATCCGCAGCGCCGAGGGCCTGGCAGCGCTAAGCGCATTTGCGCCCGATTTGATGGTGACGGCCGCGTTCGGGCAGCTATTGAGCGCGGAGAACCTGGCCGTGCCTAAGCTTGGCTGCATCAACGTGCATGGGTCGCTGCTGCCCAAATACCGCGGCGCAGCCCCCATCCAGTGGGCCGTCGTCAACGGGGAACGGGAAACGGGCGTTACCACCATGATGACCGATATCGGCATGGACACGGGCGATATTCTGCTGTGTGACCGCACCCCCATCGGTGAAAACGAAACCGCAGGCGAGTTGTACGACCGCCTGTCCGTGCTTGGCGCGGCCACATTGGCCCGCACGCTGGACGCCTTGCAGCGCGGCACTTTGCAGCGTATCCCGCAAAACGAGGCCGAGGCCACCACCTGCCCCATGCTCAAAAAGGAGCACGGCAAATTGAATTTTTCCGATACCGCGCAAAGCATCCACGACCGCGTGCGCGGCCTGAATCCCTGGCCCTGCGCCTACGCCACGCTGGACGGCGCAGCCGTAAAGATCCTGCGCACGCAGCAGGTACAGGGAGATTTCCCGTCCCGTCCGACGGGCGCATGCTTTGGAGAAAGCAAAACGGGCCTGTATGTGCAATGCGGCGATCGACCGCTGGAAATCCTTTCCTTGCAGCTATCGGGCGGCGGCCGCATGGACGGCAAAACGTTTCTGCGCGGGCACGATATCGCAGGGAAAACGCTGCAATGAGCATGCGTTTGGAAGCGCTCAAGGCGCTCAGGGACATCACCGATCACGGCGCATACGCCAACCTGCGCATCAAGGCGCTTTCCGATACATTGGACGAGCGCGATTGCAAGCATGCCACCGCGCTCATCTATACTGCGCTGGATCATCTGCTGTATCTGGATTATTTGCTTTCCTATTATGTACACAGCCGCATGCAGCCTGTGCTGCGCGCCATACTGCGCTTGGGCGTCTGCGAGTTGCTGTTCATGGAGACCGCGCCGCATGCGGCCGTATCCGAATACGTCGCTTTGACGCGCAGAGTCGGCAAGTCCGCACAGAGCGGCTTTGTCAATGCGGTACTAAGGAACGTTGACCGCGCGCGCGATACCCTGCCGCCGCTGCCGAACACGCCGATCGAGCGCCTTTCCATCCAATACAGCTACCCTAAGTGGCTTGTGACGGAATGGGTGCGTCAGTATGGCGAAGCGTTCACCGAGAGCATGCTCTCCTGCCCGAGCGCCCCCATGGAGGTGCGCGCGCAATACCCGTATGCAACGGAAGCGCTTTTGTCGGCGCTGCCTGCCGATACCGAAGTCGGCGCGCTTGACAGCAACTGCCTCATCCTTCGACAGGCCGTGAACGTGCCCAAAATGCAGCCGTTTCTCGACGGGCACATGACCGTGCAGAGCCAGAGCGCCATGCTGGTGTGCCGCGCGCTGGGCGACTGCTGCGGCAAGCGCGTGCTGGACCTGTGCGCGGCCCCGGGCGGAAAGAGCGCCTATATTGCGTCGCTGGCCGAAAACGATGTGCAGCTCAACTGCTGCGATGTGCACGATCACCGTGTGGAGTTGATGCAAAAAACGCTGCAGCGCCTGCATGTTACGGCCGATTGCCGTGTGATGGATGGCACAGCGCCCGACGCCGCCATGCTCGATGCGTTTGACGCGGTGCTGCTGGATGCGCCGTGCAGCGGGCTGGGTCTCACGCACGACAAGCCCGATATCCGCTACACCAAAAGCCCCGCCGATATCGCGTCGCTTGCGGCGCTTCAATGTCGTCTGCTGGAGGCCGCCGCGCGCTGCGTACGGGTTGGCGGGGTGCTGGTATACGCCACCTGCACCATTTCCGCATGTGAAAACGAGGAGCAGGTGCAGGCGTTTCTCGGCGCGCACGGCAATTTCCGTTTGGATACGATCCCTGTCAACCTGCCAAACGACGGCACGCTGCAGCTATTCCCGCATATACACCATGCGGACGGGTTCTTTCTTGCGAGGATGATTCGATGTTCTTGACCGATATGACAATGGAAGCGCTGGCCGACCTGCTCGCTTCGCTGGGCGAGCCGACATTCCGCGCCAAACAGGTATACGCCTGGCTGAACATGGGCGTGCGCCCGGCGGATATGACCAACCTCCCCAAACCGCTTCGGGAAAAGCTTGCCGCGCTGCCGTTTGGCGGCGTGGAGGTGGAGCGAAAGCTCGTCTCCCCGCGCGACGGCACGCAAAAATATCTGTTCCGACTGGACGACGAAAACCTTGTGGAAGGTGTGTTGATGCGGTATCATTATGGAAACACCGCCTGCATCTCCACGCAGGTTGGGTGCAATATGGGCTGCCGCTTCTGCGCCTCCACGCTGGAAGGCTGCGTGCGAAACCTCCGCAGCGGCGAGATGCTTGGGCAGATTTCCGCCATCGAGCGGGACGAACCGCATCCGAAGGGCACAGAGCGCACCGTCACCAACGTTGTGCTCATGGGCAGCGGCGAGCCGCTGGATAATTACGATCATGTCGTCGCATTTTTGCAGCGCGTCACCGCGGCGGACGGCATGGGCATCAGCCCCCGCAACATCTCCCTTTCCACCTGCGGCATCGTGCCCAAGATGGATCGGCTTGCCGCCGACGCGCCGCACGTTACGCTGAGCATTTCCCTGCACGCGCACGACGACGCAACACGCTCCGCCCTGATGCCCGTCAACCGCACCTATCCGATTGCCGAGGTGCTGGCGGCAGCCAAAAGGTATGTGCTCGCCACGGGGCGGCGGATCGTATTTGAATATGCGCTCATCGACGGCGTAAACGCAGCGGACGCGGACGCCACAGCGCTTGGCAAGCTATTGGGCGGCATGCTCTGCCACGTCAACCTCATCCCGCTCAACACCGTATCGGAACGCAATCTCAACGGCGTCACGCGGGAAGCGGCGCAGCGGTTTTGTCGGCTGCTGGAGCAAAACGGTCTCTCCGCCACCGTGCGGCGCGAGATGGGAACGGATATCGACGGCGCCTGCGGGCAATTGAGGAGAAGGGTGATCCATGAAGTACGCGTATAGCACCGATATCGGCAAGCGCATCCACAACGAAGATTGCTGCTGCGTCCCTGACGAAGGCGCCGAATACCAATTTGTCGCGGTCGCCGACGGCATGGGCGGCCACGCGGCGGGCGCGGTTGCCAGTAAGCTCGCCATCGACGAAATGCAAAAGGCGTTGGCGGAATGCCGCGAGGAAAACCGCGCAGCCGATGAACTGCGGCTTGCGCTCGCCGCCGCCAACAGCGCTGTCTATAAAGCCTCCGAGGAACAGGAAGCCTATCGGGGCATGGGCACCACATTGGTGTGCGCCATGCTTTTTTCCGAACGTTATATTGCCGCCAACATCGGCGACAGCCGCCTGTACCATTACGCAAACGGCAAGCTGACGCAAATCACCGACGACCATTCCTATGTGCAGATGCTGATCGATCACGGCAGCATCACCGCCGAGCAGGCGCGTTTTCACCCGCAGCGCAACATCATCATGCGCGCCATCGGCATCGATTCGCTGGCGAACGCGGATATATTTGAGCATGATTGGGCCGATGGGGACATGCTGCTATTGTGCTCCGACGGCCTGCACGGGGCTGTGGAGGAGGATGAAATCACCGCCATACTGGCCAACGAGGAAACGCTTGCGGAAAAATGCGCAGCACTTGTAAGCGCGGCGCTGCTCAACGGCGGCAGGGACAACATCACCGTTGTGCTGGCGCACCATACGGGAGGTGACGCGGCATGATTGCACCCGGTACCATCATCGGTCACCATTACCGCATACAGGAGCTGATCGGCAGCGGCGGCATGGCGGAGGTATATCTGGCCATCAGCCTCAGCAGCCGCCGACCCGTCGCCATCAAGGTGCTCAAGGAGGAGTTCCGAAACGACGCGGAGTTTTTGAGGCGCTTTGAGCGCGAGGCCAAGGCGGTGCTGCACCTATCCCACGACAACATCGTGCGCGCATACGGCGTGGGCGAAACGGGCGGCCTGCCGTACATTGTGCTGGAATATGTCGAGGGACGAACGCTCAAGCAGCTTGTTACCGAGAACGGCCCTATGCCGCAAAGGCTTGCCGTATCCATTATGCTGCAAATCCTCTCTGCGCTCGACGCGGCGCACCGCTCAGGCATCATCCACCGCGACGTCAAGCCGCAAAACGTCATCATCATGAAGGACGGCACCGCCAAGCTGACCGACTTTGGCATTGCGCGCGACGCCAACGCGGGCACCATGACCTTTGCGGGCCCCACGGTGCTGGGCTCCGTCCACTATATCTCTCCCGAGCAGGCGCAGGGAAAAACCGTCACCGAGAGCAGCGACCTGTATTCAGCGGCCGTCATGCTGTACGAAATGGTCACGGGAACGGTGCCGTTTTCCGCGGATTCCTCTGTTCCGGTGGCCTTGATGCACATCAATGACAAGCCCGTGCCGCCCATGCACCTCAACCCGCAGCTTGCGCCCGCGTTCAACGACGTCATCCTCTGCGCCATGCGTAAAAATCCATTGGAACGCTACGGCCGCGCTTCGGAAATGATGCAGGATCTCAAGCGCGCGCTCAAGGAGCCCAACGGCACCTTTGCTGGGGAGTATTCCCGCCCCTCCGCCGCAGAGCCCGTCAAAGCGTCGCCGTCCGGGCGGAAGCCGCGCGTGCACGGCGCCGTGAAAATCGGCGTGGTTGTGCTCGCCATCGTATCCGTCATCATCGGGCTGTTCCTCATCCTCAACGACGCCTATCAAACCAGCATGCAGTCGGTGGATGTTGTGCCGCTGCTGACGGACCGTACCGTGGAGGAAGCGCGGCAGAAGGCCGAGGATTACGGGTTCGTGTTTGAAATACGCGAATATGAGGAGAGCGAAACCGTGCCTTACGGCGCCGTTATGACGCAAACGCCCGATGCGGGCGTCAATGCGCGATTGGGCACCGTCATCTACGCCACCGTCAGCCTGGGGCGCGATAACCCCACCGTACCCGATCTGAGCGGGCTCACGCTCGACGAGGCGCGCGAGAGCCTGCGCGCCAACGGCTTTACGCTCGGCAAGGTCACCTATGAAGTATCGGATATCGCCATCGGCTATGTGTGCAACCAATCCATCCTGGGTACCACGGAGGCTGCGCGCGGCACCGTCATCGACGTGAGCATCAGCGCGTCGTCGGAATCGGCGTTCACCATGCCCTCCGTGGTCAACGAGGTGCTCAACGTCGCCCTCGGCATCCTGGGCGAAAACAACCTTTCCGCCATATTTGTCCGCTATGACAGCACCTCCTTGGAGGAGGACGGCGTCGTCATACAGCAATCGCCCGAAGCCGACGACCCCGCCGTATCGACCACGGCGGTATACCTGACCGTCAGCGGTTCGCAATCCACCCTGCCCTTTGCCGCGGACGTTGCCTTTAACCGCACCATCGAGGCGGCCGATACGCATGTAATGGCCGTCATGCGCGAAACCTTCAACGGCATTGCGTACCAGCGCATTCTTTACGAAAACACGCTGCCCAAGGGGGATAACACCCCAATCTCCTTCACCGCATACTCCAATGCCGAGGGCAGCTACGAAATCATCCTGTACG
This sequence comes from uncultured Oscillospiraceae bacterium, assembly GCA_964600225.1. Classification (GTDB taxonomy): domain Bacteria; phylum Bacillota; class Clostridia; order Christensenellales; family CAG-138; genus CAZRIT01. The sequence continues at coordinate 37,179 of CAZRIT010000009.1, forward strand.
TCAGCGGCACGGAGGTCAAGCGGCAGGACGTGAGCTTTTTGCCGAAGGTGGCCTGATATGGAAAGCGTAATCGGCAGGATCATGCGCGGCGTCGGCGGGTTCTACGATGTGCGGCTGCAGGGCGGCGACATCATCCGCTGCCGCGCGCGCGGGCACTTCCGCAACGACGGCATGTCGCCCGTGGTGGGCGATTTGGTGCAGATTGCGCGGCTTTCCGACGGCACGGGCTCGCTTGACAAGATCCTGCCGCGCAAAAACCTGCTGGTTCGTCCCTGCGCGGCCAACATCGATCGGCTCGTGATCGTCATTGCCGCCTCCGCGCCCAGGCCCGATTGGCTGTTGATCGACAAGCTGCTGATACAGGCGTTTCTGCTTTCCATCGAACCGCTGCTCGTGCTCAACAAGCTGGACGAATGCGACGACGCCATCGTGGAAACGTTCCGTACCGATTATGAGCCCGCGTTCGATACGCTGCGCGTATCCGTCGTCAGCGGCCTTGGTATCGACGCGCTCAAGCTGCGGCTATTCGACGCGGTATTCTGCTTTGCGGGGCAGTCCGCCGTGGGCAAAACATCGCTGTTGAACGCGCTGCTGCCCACGCTTGCCCTGCCCACGGGCGGGCTTTCCCAAAAGACCGAGCGCGGCAGGCACACCACACGCAAGGCGGAGCTTTGGCCCTACGGAAACGGCGCCATACTGGATACGCCCGGGTTTTCGCTGTTCGACTCCCCCGCCCCCGATCAGGAGGCTTTGGACAAGGCTTATCCCGAGTTTGGCGACGCGCCCAAGCACTGCCGTTTTGCGGGGTGCCGACACATCTCGGAGCCCGATTGCGCGGTCAAGGCGCTGCTGGCGGAAAACCGCATCGCCATCGGCCGCTATCAACGCTATATGGAACTGTCCGAGGAAACGGAGCAAAGGAGAAAGCATCAGTATGATTAAGATTGCGCCATCGATTCTTGCCGCCGATTTTGCCAACATGGGCGCTGCCGTCAAAAGTCTGGAACAGTGGAACGCCGACTGGGTGCACTTTGACGTGATGGACGGCCACTTCGTGCCCAATATCACGTTCGGTCCGCCCATGTGCGCCGCCGTACGGGCGTTGACCAAGCTGCCGCTGGACGTGCACCTGATGGTGGAACGCCCCGCCGATTGGGTGGAGCCGTTCGTCAAGGCGGGCGCGGACATCATCACCGTGCATGCGGAGGCCGATGTGCACATCGTGCGCACCTTGCAGCATATCCGCGCCTGCGGAAAGCTTGCGGGCGTGGTGCTCAACCCCGGGACACCCGTCTCCGCAGCGCATGAGATGCTGCCGTTTTGCGATCTGGTGCTGCTGATGTCGGTCAACCCCGGCTTTGGCGGGCAATCGTTCATCCCCGGGACGGTGCGAAAGATTGCGGAACTGAAGGCTCTGATCAGGCAGATGGGGCTGACGACGCGAATCGAGGTGGACGGCGGCATCAACGCAGAAACGGCTCTGCCGTGCATCGAGGCGGGCGCCGATATCCTGGTTGCGGGCAGCGCGGTGTTTGGCGCCGCCGACCCGAAGGAAACAATCCGTTCGCTTCGTCACGGCAGATAGCGGCTTTCTTTTGAATAACGAAAACGCCGAACGATTTTGAGACAATCGCTCGGCGTTTTTGTGTTGATCGTATTGTTCTACAGCAGCTTTTTCAATAGCTCGGCATAGATGCTCTCTGCCTGATCGGGCCATTGGCTGCGTATGCGCAGCGCCATATCGCGTGAGGCGACCGTCATGTCGATGCTGAGCACCACGGTGTTCTTTTCCTGCGCTTTCAACGTGACCCGATAGCCGCCGCCGTCACGCTCCTCCATTTCGGATACAAGCTGCGTTTCGCGCAGCATGGTGTCCCGATTTTGGTCGGCATAGCGTTGGAGCTGTTCGCGCAGGGAGTTTGGCAGGCTATCGGAGAACATCTCAAGCGACGCCGCGCCGCGCGCGCTCACGCGGTATCCCTGCCCAAAGGCGCGCGGGATGGCCGCAATGAAGCCGCTCTCCTCCAGTTCGTGCATGGCGGATTGAAAATCGAAATAGGACATGCAATCGTTCTCGACCATGGCGCGATAGATTTGCTCTTGCGTCAGGTCCAGATCGGATGCATTCAGATAGTACAATATACTCAGCTTGTGCCTGGTTTCGCCCTGCGCAAATATCGGCATACGGCATCGCCTCCCGCATTCAGTATAGCATGCGCTGCGGAAAAAAACCATGGGCGTACCGCTCGGATACGCCCATGATCGATTGCTCCGCGCCGTTTTTCAGCGCTTGTTGATGATAAAGTCGCCGCTGACGGAGCCAAGCTTGAACTTTGCCAGCCCGTCGCCCGCAATATAGCGGCCGTTTTGTACCACGGTCGGGAATTGGCAAATTACATCGCCGCTGACGGTTTCCAGCGAAATGGTGAAGTTGGCGTCCTTTTCGTACAGCAGCACTGTGATATCGCCGCTCACGCTATCGGCCTCCAGCTCGCTCGGCAGCGCGTCCAGCGACAACGTCACGTTGCCCGATACCGTTTCCGCTTCGATCTGGTTGGCCGTCGCACCCGTGCACCTGAGCTCTCCGCTGACGCTCTCCAAATCCAGCTTGGTGACCGCGATGTTCTCCACCCTGGCTTCCCCGCTGGTGGTAGCGACCGAGAACTTCTTGCCCATGATGCCGCTTGCGTCGATATCGCCGCTGACGCTTTCAATCTCCGTATCGTCGGCATATACGCCGTGCATCTGCACATCCGCGGATACGGCCTGCACCTCCAGTTCTCGGATAACGCCGATATAATCGGCGGGGATTGTCACAACCAAATCCTTGCTGGGCAGGTTGAAGCTGGCCAGATCCAGCCATTGCCAAACGTTGTGCGCCTGCTGGCAGTAGGATATCTTGAGCTTGCCGTTTTGCAGGGTGCAGCGCAGCCTTTGCGCGTTCGTCAGGCTTACGTTGGCTTTCTCCTGAAAGGAAATGTCGCTGCCGCTTCCCGATACGAACGATACGTTGCCCGAGACCCAGTTGATCTCCAGCTCCTTGACATCGGCCGCGGAAACCGTGTATGCATCGCCCTGCTGCTGCACCTGCGCCGGGGCATTGGCCGCCTGCCCGCCGCCGCTGCCGTTTCCATTCCCGTTCCCATTGTCCTTTTGCCCGCCTTGCACAGGCGCAGCCGCCGCATCCTGCGGCACAGGGGTGATCATGGCGGCGGGGTTGTCCTGACCGACGATCTGCTCCGTCGGGCGGGAAAGATTCATGCGTTCCTCGCGGAAGTCGAACACAAGCGCAAACGCGGTAATCACAATCGCCAATACAGCCAGGATGGCCACAATGGCAACGATCCAGCCGTGCCCATGTTTCTTTTCCTTCTGTGGCGCTTGGTAAACGTTTGCTTGCGCTTGCGCGCCGCCGTGCCCGCCCGCCTGACCGATCAGCGAGGAAATATCGCCGATGCTGTCGATGACGATGCGGTACGCTTCCTGCTCCGTCTTGCCCGCAGCAATCAGGTCCTGATACTTATCGGTGAGATTGAGCAGCATCTCCTCCTTCAGTTCCTGCGTGCGCGGCGTATTGGGTGCATGAACGAATAATTCGTCAATATGTTTTTTCAGCATTTCAGTCATTGCTTGTGCCCTCCTGTTCAAGCAGCTTGTCGATCACCTGTTTGGCATTGTCCCAGTCCTGCCTTCTGGTCAGATAGGTCTGCCTGCCAACATCCGTAATGGAATAGTAGCGTCTCCGTGCGCCCGTGTTCTCGTCGCCCCAGTAGGAGCAGATGCACCCTGCATCCTCAAGCCTGCGAAACGCGGTGTACAACGTTGCCTCCTTCAGTTCAAACTGCTGATCCGTCTTACAAAGGATGGCTTTATTGATCACATAGCCGTAGCTGTCTCCCTGCATGAGCTGCGCCAGTATGATCGTCTCGGTATTGCCCCGAATTAAATCCGATGCGATGGACATATGGCACCTCCTTTTCTGTTCTGCTGTATATCATAACGGGTAATACCTCGCCTGTCAAGGTATTTCACTAAGAAATCTTGCTCGATTTTCTTGCCGCGCCAACGGTTGACATTTCCCTTCAAATACGCAACAATAACGAGCATAGGCTGACAGCTTTGGCAGCCGATACCCATAAGGAGATTGCTTATGAAACGGTTTTTACTCATTTTAATTGCTGTCGCCATGGCGCTTTTGTGCCTTGCCTGCGGCGGCGCCGACGCGCCCGAACCTGCCGAACCTACCGCGAACGAAACAACCACAAATGAAACAACCATCAAGGAGGACACTGATATGGCATCCCAATCCCCTGTTGCAACCATCACCATGGCCGACGGCGGCGTCATCAAGGTGGAGCTCAATCCCGCCAAAGCGCCCAACACCGTGAAAAACTTCATCTCGCTGGCCAACAGCGGCTTCTATGACGGCACCATATTCCACCGCGTCATCGAAGGCTTCATGATCCAGGGCGGCGACCCGACAGGCACGGGTACGGGCGGCCCCGGATACCGCATCAAGGGCGAGTTTTCCAACAACAAAGTGGATAACGACATCAAGCACACGCGCGGCGTCATCAGCATGGCACGCCAGGGCAATCCGTACATGCCCGCCAGCGCATACAACACCGCGGGCAGCCAGTTTTTCATCATGCATGCCGATTCCAACTTCCTCGATGGCGATTACGCGGCCTTCGGCTATGTAACGGAGGGCATGGATATTGTCGATCAAATCGCCACCACCGATACCGATGGCAGCGACAAGCCGCTTTCGGATCAGACGATTCAATCCAT
>CAZRIT010000010.1:0-39651 GCA_964600225.1 uncultured Oscillospiraceae bacterium
TATGTAAAGGGCGGCTATACCTATGACGAGCGCATATTGCGTCATTACGATTTTTGGCCAACCACTCTCTACCGTCAGGTGATGGATGATGTTCGGGAGTATCAATACGTCAATATTGGTCTGGGTGGCAGGTATGATGTGGGTTATTATGCTTGGATGAGGCCGTTTGCAGCCGCTCGATATGACGTACGTTTTGTCCAGGCGGCCTGGAGAGGCGATTTGGAAGACGAACAGTTCATCCCGGACTGTATCATCGCATCCAGCCTTACGGATCATCCTGAGGAGCAGATACAATACCACGGGGTTACCTATGTGCGCAGGTTTGATCCTTCCAGCATATATACCGACCCCGGCGCATCCGACCTGTTTTTTGTATATTACGTAAAGGCATGAATTATTTATCGACGTTCGGGGCGGTAGAAGCAGGCGGTATATCCTATTGAATGGCGTCAAAGGCCGTCCAGTTTACCGGAGAAGCTTTGATGGATACGGATGCGGTTTTATATGGCCTCAGCGCTGTTCGGGGATGATCTCCAGCCAGTAGCCATCTGGGTCCTCGATGAAATAGATGCCCATGGCGGTGTTTTCAAAGCAGATGCAGCCCATGGCGGCGTGCTTGCTGTGTGCGGCCTCGTAATCCGCCACCTTGAAGGCGATGTGGCTTTCGTTATCGCCCAGCTCGTACGGCGCGGTGCGGTCGTGCAGGCAGGTCAGTTCCAGTTCGAAGGGCGTTTGGCCGTCGTTTAAAAAGACCAGCGTAAAGCTGCCGTCGGCGGCCTCCTTGCGGCGCGCCTCTTTTAGCCCCAGCGCCTCCCGATAAAATTGAACCGAGCGCTCGATATCCAGCACGTTGATGTTGCAATGTACAATGCGAAACATGGGTTCCTCCTTTGCCGAATGCATGTGATGATCCCGGATCAGTTGCAGCTTCTCCGCGCGCGACAGCAGCTTGATGGCCAGCTCCCTTTTCAACGCGGCCGAGCGATCCGCCACGGGCTCGTCATACACCGCCATAACGGGCAGCCGCACGCGGGTATACTTGGCGCCGACGCCGCGGTTGTGCGTTTTAACGCGTTTGGCTACATCCCTTGCCACGCCCGTATAGAGCGTGCCGTCGGCGCAGCGCAGGATGTACACATGCCATTGGCCGCCCGCATTTCCCTGTGCCGTCATGCCCCGCCCCCGATGCGGCTACAGCTCGTAATACTCGCCACGGCGATAATCGTACACGGCGCTGTTATAGGTTTTTAAATCCTCCAGCACAATGCCCGTCCCGCGCACCACGCAGGAAATCGGGTCCTCCGCCACGCGGCAGGGCACATGCGCGCGCTCGCTGATGAAGGTATCCAGACCCATGAGCATGGCGCCGCCGCCAGTGAGCACGATGCCGCTTTCGGCAATATCCGTGGCCAGCTCGGGCGGGGTGCGTTCAAACAGGCTGCGCACGCGTTCGGCAATGGCCATGAGCGGCTCGCTCAAGGCGTCCACCATCTCGTTGGTGCCGATGCGCTCGCTTTCGGGCAGGCCCGTCACGGTGCTGCGGCCGCGAATCTCCGCCACGCGCTGCTCCTTTTCGATGTGCGCGCGGCCGTAGTTCATCTTGATATCCTCGGCGGAGCGCTCGCCGATGCTGAGGTTGTGCTTGCGGTTCATATAGCGCATCAGCGCCTCGTCAAAGCGGTCGCCCGCCATCTTGACCGAGTCCGACAGCACGATGCTGCCCAGCGAAATCACCGCGATATCCGTGGTGCCGCCGCCGATATCCAGCACCATGTGCCCCTTGGGCTCCATGATCGGCACACCCGCGCCGATGGCCGCCGCCAGCGGTTCCTCGATGAGGTAGGTATACCTTGCGCCCGCCTCGCAGGTGGCCTCGATGACGCAGCGGCGCTCGGCCTCGGTTACGCCCGATGGCACGCACACCACCGCGCGGGGTTTGAACAATACGCGCGTGCCGACCACCTTTTTGAAAAAGAACCGCAGCATCCGCGCGGTGACGTCGAAGTTGGAGATCACGCCGTCGCGCAGCGGGCGAATCACCACCACGTCCGCGGGCGCGCGCCCCATCATCTTGCGCGCCTCCTCGCCGATGGCGCGGATGCGGCCCGTCACGCGCTCCACCGCCACCACGGACGGCTCGTTGAGCACAACGCCCTTGCCGCGCACATACACCAGCGTGCTCGACGTACCCAGGTCAATGCCGATATCAGAACTGTCAAAAATACCCATGCGTTCCCTCTCTGTGTTGCGTTGCCCGAATGCGATCAGGACAGCGTGATTTGGCTCAATACCTCGCCAATCGGCGCGGAAACGGTCAGCTTTGCGCGGCCGTCCCGCCCTGTCCCGGACAGGTTGATGACGGCAAGCTTGTCGCCCCGATAGTAATCGGCCAGCCCCGCCGCGGGATAGACCGTCAGCGACGTGCCGCCGATGATGAGCATGTCCGCGCTTGCAATGTGCTCTATCGCGCGGGAGACGACGCCCTCGTCCAGCCCCTCGCCGTACAGCACCACATCGGGCTTGATCAACCCACCGCAATCGCAGCGCGGCACGGTTTCCATGTTCAGGATGTCGTCGAGCGAATAGAACTTGTTGCAGCGCATGCAATGGTTGCGGTACACGCTGCCGTGCAGCTCCAGCACGTTTTTGCTGCCCGCCTTTTGGTGCAGGTTATCGATATTCTGTGTGACGACCGCCGTGAGCCTGCCCGCCTGCTCCCAAGCAGCCAGCGCGCGGTGCGCGGCGTTTGGCATGGCGTCGGGGCAGAGCAAAAACTTGCGGTAATAGCGATAGAACGTATCGGTCTGCCGCAGGAAAAAATCGTGGCTAAGCAGCGTCTCGGGCGGATACCCGAACTGCTCGATGGCCGCGACGATGCCGTTGGAGCTGCGAAAATCGGGGATGCCACTTTCGGTGGACGTGCCCGCGCCGCCGAAAAACACAATGCTTTCCGCCGCGTCAACCATGCTTTGCAGCGCTTCGATCTGCCTGTTTTCATGCTGTTCCATGCTTGCATTATACCGTAAATATGCTATATTGAACATATGAAGATTCGTTTTTTTCACGCAACCGTTCTGCCGCTTGACGGCCATACGCCCATGTTTGCGGGCGAGGTGCACACCGATGGCGCGGTGATTACCCATGTGGGTAAGCCGCCCGCCGACATGCCCAAGTTCGACCGCGAGATCGACTGCGGCGGCAACCTCCTCATCCCCGGCTTCAAAAACGCGCACGCGCACGGCGCCATGACGTTTTTACGCTCGCTTGCCGACGACATGCCGCTGCAAACGTGGCTGTTCGATTACGTCTTCCCGCGGGAACGCCTGCTCACGCCCGACGACATTTTGCACCTGACCAAGCTGGCCATCCTCGAGTACCTGACAAGCGGCATCACGGCGGCGTTTGACATGTACCTGCACCGCGACGCCGTGGCGCAGGCCGCCGTGGAAACGGGCTTTCGCACGGTCATCGTCAACGCCACAAACGATTTTGGCGGCACGCCCGAGGAGCAGCTCATGGAGTGCGAGCGGTTCTCGTCCATGGGGCCGCTGGTCAGCTACCAATACGGCATCCATGCCGAGTACACCACGTCGCTGCCGCTTTTGAAGGACATGGCGTCGCTCATGCAGACCGTCAAAAAGCCCTTCTGGTCGCACATGAACGAAACGGCCGCCGAGGTGGAGGGCTGCGTGGAGCGCCACGGCAAGCGGCCCTTCGAGCTGCTCGCGTCGCTGGGACTGTTCGATTACGGCGGCGGCGGCTACCACTGCGTGCACGTCAGCGCAAGCGAAATGGAGATCATGCGCGCCTGCGGCCTGACGGCCGTCACCTGCCCCGCCTCCAACCTCAAGCTCGGCAGCGGCGTTGCGCCCGTGTACGAGATGATGGAGCGCGGCATACCCGTCGCCATCGGCACCGACGGCCCCGCCAGCAACAACTGCCTGGATTTCTTCCGCGAGATGTTCCTGGTCACGGGCCTGCAAAAGGTGCGCCACGGAGCCGACAAGGTGGACGCCACGCGCGTGCTGGAGATGGCCTGCCGCAACGGCGCCGTCGCCATGGGGCTGACGGATTGCGATTGCCTCGCCGTGGGCAAGCAGGCGGACATGGCGCTCATCGACCTGTCCATGCCCAACATGCAGCCGACCAACAACATCGAAAAAAACCTCGTCTACAGCGGCAGCAAGCAGAATGTGCGCATGACCGTTGTGGCGGGCAACATCCTGTACGATCGCGGGCAGTTCTTCATCGGCGAGGAGCCGCGCGCGCTGTACGAGCGGGCCAACGCCATCGTCAAGCGCATGGCGCTGTAAGCACAGGCCGTCATAAAACGTTGTTTTTTGAGCTGTTCCCGCAATACTAAAAGCGGCGCATCGGATGATTACATCGATGCGCCGTTGCTATTTGGTTATCGCGCGGTTTTACGCCCGTGCCGCGCACAGGCGGCGCTTGCGGAACAGCCCGCTGCGCTTTTCCAGCAAGAATCGCACCGTATCCTCCACGGTCCGGCGGATATCGCGCGGGGCGTAGCCCAGCTCCCGCCGCGCCTTGCCGCCGTCGAAATCGGCGTTGTCGGTCAGCACAGCCAAAGAATAGGACGTGTACAGCGGCGCCTCATGACGGATCTTGTAGTACAGCTCCGCCAGCGGCGCGGTGAACTTGGCAAACCAAATGGGCAGCACCGTTTTGATCCTGCGCGCGTGCCCCGTCAGGCAGACCATGTTCAACAGCTCGGATACGGGGATGTAGCGGTTGTTGAGGATGTAGCACGCCCCCGCCCCGCCGCGTTCCGCCGCGGCGATGACGCCATCGGCCACGTCGCGCACGTCCACAAAATCATACCCGCCGTCCACGCAGGCCGTCAGGCTGCCGTTGATACAGCTAACGATGAGCTGCGTCACATGCCCGCGCCCGTAATCGTTGGGGCCGATGATGCCCGATGGGTGCACCACGGTGGCGTTGAGCCCTTCCTTTGCCGCGTCCAGCACCAGCTGCGTGGCGGCCGCCTTGGTCCTGGCGTACAAGCCCTCCACATCGGCCTCGCGAAAGGAATCGATCTCGCGGATAACCTGCCCCTTGGGCAGCACGGGGAGCGCATGCACGGAGCTGATGTACACCAGCTTGTTCACGGCGTGGCGCTTGCAAAGGGCAATGACATTGGCCGTGCCCGTAACGTTGACATCCACCACGGCCTGATCGTACTTTGACGCAATGGATACGATGCCCGCGCAATGGATAAAACGCACCTCGTCCTCGGCGGTCAGCCCGTCGAACAGCCGCTCCAGCGAGCCAATGTCGCGCACGTCGCCGCGCACGATCGTCACCGCCTCGTCCGACAGCATGGAAACGTCCTCGCCGTTTCTGGCAAAGCCGCGCACCGTCTGCCCGCCCGACGTCAGCTTTTGGGCGATGGTGTTGCCCAGATGCCCGCCGATGCCCGTAATGATGTAAACCGGTTGCATATCCGCTTTCCCCTCTCCGTCGGCTACTGCCGATCAAATGATTACATCTTTACTATATACCCTGCTTGTACGGCAAGTGTATCGGAATTTAAACAATTTGTTGAACTTCTTGCAAGCATTCCCATTTGATGATATTGTGATACCGCAGAATACCATAAAACCCTTACGGAGGCTGTGTATGAACATCGTTATCGTCGGCGGCGGCAAGGTCGGTTCCACGCTGGCAGTGCAATTGCTGGCGGAGGGCCACGCCCTCACCGTCATCGACAAGAGCGAATCCGTGATTGAGCAACTGGGCAACACCCTGGACGTCATTGGCTATGTGGGCAACGGCGCGTCGCTGCCGGTGCTGGAATCCGTCGGTACGCAAAGCTGCGATTTGATGATTGCGGTCACCGCATCGGACGAAATCAACATGATCAGCTGCATGATCGCGCATCGGCTGGGCGCAAAGAACACCGTTGCGCGCGTGAGAAACCCCGAATACTCGCAGCAGCTATACGCATTGAAGGACGACCTTGGCCTGTCGATGGCCATCAACCCCGAGCGCGCCGCGGCGGATGAAATTGCGCGGATACTGCGCTTCCCGTCGGCCACCAAGGTGGAGCTGTTTGCGCGCGGCCGCGCGGAGCTGGTCTCCTGCCGCGTGCAGGAAAACGGCGTGCTCAGCCACATGCGGTTGAGCGAGCTGCAGCAAAAAACGGGCGTGAAGGTGCTCATCTGCGCCATCGAGCGCGACGGAGAGGTCTTCATTCCATCGGGCGATTCGGAGATATTGCCGGGCGATATCCTGTACCTGACGGGCGCGCCGACAGAGCTGGAACGGCTGTTTCGCAAGGTCAAGCTGCTGGTCAACCGCGTGCGCAGCGTCATCATCGTCGGCGGCGGACGCATCACCTACTATCTGGCCAAGCAGCTGCTCAAGGAGAATGTGGACGTCAAGATCATCGAGCTGGAGCAAAACCGCGCGCGCGAGCTGGCGGAACTGCTGCCGGGCGCGGTGGTGCTGCACGGCGACGCCTCCGATCACGAACTGATGATGGAGGAGGGCATCGAGCGGCAGGATGCGTTTGTGGCGCTGACGGGTCTGGACGAGGGCAATATCCTCTCCTCCCTCTACGCCCAGTACAAGAAGGTCGGCAAGGTCATCACCAAGGTCAACAACGACAACCTCGTGGCGCTCATCAAAAACAGCGGGCTGGAGAGCATCATCTCGCCCAAGCTCATCACCGCCAACCAGATATTACGCTATGTGCGCGCGCTGAACGCGGGCCAGTCCATTGACGATGTGCTGTCCCTGTACAAGATTGTGGGCGGACTGGTCGAGATGCTGGAGTTCCGCGCCAACGGGGACAAGGCGCTCATCGGCGTGCCGCTGAAGGATTTGCGGCTGAAAAAGAATATCCTCATTGCATGCATCGTGCGCGAAGGGCGCGCCATCATACCCGGCGGCAACGATTGCGTACAGACCAAGGACAGCGTGCTGGTCGTCACCGCCGACCAACGCCTCAACCGCCTGGCGGATATTTTGGAAGATTGACGCGGAGTAGGTGAAGCATGAATCGTAGAATGATCCTCTATGTGCTCAGCCGCATCCTGCTTTGCGAGGCGGCCTTGATGGTGCCCTCACTGGCCGTGGGCATCCTGTACCGAGAGGCTGCCGCGCAGGCGTTCCTGCCGCCGATTGCGCTGTTGCTGCTGTTCGGCCTTGCGCTTGGCATCCAAAAGCCCAAGAGCACCGCTATCTATGCGCGCGACGGCTTCTTCATTGTGGCAAGCGCATGGATTCTGCTGTCCCTTGTGGGCGCTATCCCTCTGTGGCTCGGCGGCGGGTTTGCATCCTTCTGGGACTGCATATTCGAAATCGTATCGGGCTTTACCACAACGGGCGCATCGGTGCTTTCCGCACCCGAACTGCTGCCAAAATGCATCCTGTTCTGGCGCAGCTTTTCGCACTGGGTCGGCGGCATGGGCGTGCTGGTGTTCGTGCTGGCCATCGTGCCGCTGTCGGACGACCGTTCGCTGCACCTGATGCGCGCCGAGGTGCCGGGGCCCGTGGTGGGCAAGCTGGTGCCGCGCATGCGCGATACCGCCAAGATCCTCTACGGCGTCTACTCGGTCATGACGGTCATTCTCATTATCCTGCTCAAATTCGGCGGCATGTCGCTGTTTGACGCTTCCTGCTATGCGTTCGGCACGGCGGGCACGGGCGGCTTCGGCACATCGGCCGCGGGCGTGGGCGGCTTCAACAGCGCGTACATCGATATCGTGCTGGGCGTATTTATGCTGCTGTTCGGCGTCAACTTCAATCTCTACTACTTCATCCTCATCAAGCGCGCGTCGGAGGCGTTCCAAAGCGAGGAGCTGCGCGTATACATCGGCGTAGTCGTGCTGTCCACGGCGCTGATTGCCTGCAACATCCTAAGCTACTACGACACCGTCGAAAGCGCGGTACGCCACGCGTTCTTCCAGGTCAGCACCATCATCACCACCACGGGCTTTGCCACGGCCGATTTTGCCCGATGGCCACAGTTTTCGCAGACGCTGCTGGTGCTTTTGATGATCTGCGGCGCGTGCGCGGGTTCCACGGGCGGCGGGCTCAAGATCAGCCGCTGCATCCTGCTGCTGAAAACCTGCGCGCAGGAGATTCGCCGCCTGATCCATCCGCGCGCCGTCAGCCTGGTGCGGCTGGAGGGCAAGAGCATCGACGACGACACCATGCGCGGCACGCTGGCGTACTTTAGCCTGTACATGGCCATCGTCTTGCTCACCATACTGCTGCTGTCGCTCAACGAGCTGGACTTTACCACCAACGTCACCGCTACGCTTGCATGCTTCAACAACATCGGCCCCGGCCTTGGCCAAGTCGGCCCCATGGGCAATTACAGCATGTACTCGCCGTTTTCCAAGATGCTGCTGTCGCTCAATATGCTGCTGGGCAGGCTGGAAATACTGCCCATCATGGTGCTGTTTTCCCCGCGCGCCTGGCGGCGAAACATCAACTGATTCGTCGTTTCGGTACGACGTTTGTCGGCGCGGCAGGAAAGCGCCTTGTGCAAAGCGAATCCTCCCTTGCAGATTGGTTGCCAAAGCCAAGAGCTTTGGCGTCACAGATTGCACAGGGAGGTTCTTTATGCCGTTCACACTGCCCAACGAAGCGTTCCCGTCCGCACGCATCCGCCCGCCCGAACGCAAGCTCATGACGCTGCCCGTCGACAGCATCCGCCCCAACCCCAACCAGCCCAGGAAGACCTTCGACCCGACGGCGCTCAACGAGCTGAAGGAATCCATCCGTCAGGCGGGCCTGATCCAGCCGCTTGTGGTGCGCAAGGTCGATGGCGCGTACGAATTGATCGCAGGCGAACGGCGGCTGCGCGCGTGCAAGCTTTTAAACATGCGCGAGGTGCCGTGCGTGGTGCTGGGCGGCACGCAGGATATCGACAGCGCGTTGATGGCGCTGACGGAAAACGTGCAGCGGCAAAACCTGCACTTTTTCGAGGAGGCCGCCTGCTACCGCACGCTGCTGCACGCCTACGGGCTCACGCAGGAGGCGCTTTCCCAAAAGCTCGGCAAAAGCCAGTCCTTCCTGGCCAACAAGCTCAGGCTACTGCACCTGTCGCCCGCGGTGCGCCGCGCCATGGCCGATACGGGGCTGACCGAGCGGCATGCACGGGCGCTATTAAGGCTGCGCGAGGAAAAGCTACAGCTCGAAACGCTCAATCGCGTCGTCGAACGGTCCCTCAACGTCAAGGAGACCGAGCGGCTGGTGGAACGCCTGCTCGCCGCGGCTGCCACAGCGCCCAAGCCCAGGCGCATACGGCTCATCAAGGACTATCGGCTGTTTGTCAACACCGTCAAGTGCGGGCTGGATCAGCTGCGCGATACAGGGCTGAAGGTGGAGCTGGTGCAGACAGAGCTGGACGATGGCATGGATATGGTCATCCGCGTGCGAAAGCCCCTGCCCGCCGCGCCGAAACCGCAGTCATGAAACGTCCTGCGCTCGCACGTCGGCTCAGGATAACATGGCTAAAGTCCTATTATTTTATGAAGTTTTTCTGTTTGCTCTTTTTTTAATAAGAGCAAAACAGGATACTCCCTGCCCTGTATCATACTTTTGAATATTTATGAAGTTTTTCTGCTTGCTCTTTTTTTAAAAAGAGCAAAACAGGATACTCCTTGCCCGATATCATACTTTTGAATATTTGTGAAGTTTTTCTGCTTACTCTTTTTTCAAAAAGAGTAAGGAAAAGAGTAGCGTAAGGAAAAAGCGGCCCAGCCCGTACAGGCCATGCCGCTTTTGGGTCATTGTGCGCGCCTTGTTGCGTTATTTATCCGCAAGGAAGGTGTTGATGCGTTCCATCAGAGCGTCGACGTCGATGCCGTGCACCGCGCAAGCCTGCTCCAGCGTTTCACCGTGCGCCATGGCGCAGCCGAGGCAGTGCATGCCCGCATCCATGAGGATGTCGGCGGTGCCCATATCCAGCTCGATTACCTTTTGAATCGTCATATCTTTGGTTGCCTGCATGATCTTTGTATCCTCCTAACGTAGTCAACGGTAGTATACCACAAAATCGCCAAAATCAAGTAAAAACCTTTGCACGTCCCGTTTTTTGGCGCGGCGTTCAGCTTTTGGTTTCAAACACGTTGCCGCAGCGCGTGCAGGTGACCCTTAGCTTGCCCTTACCGCGGGGCACGCGCAGGCGCTGTGTGCACTGCGGGCAGATGAAATACTTGTACTGCTTAATCTCCGCCCAGGTTGGGTTTTTGCGCGCGCGCTTGGCCTTGTGGGTGCGCTGTTTGGGTATTTTTGGCGTCTTTGGCGCGCTCGCGCCGGTTTGGAACGTGCGGCGGAACCAATCGCGCACGGCGGTGACAAGCGTTAAAAACTTAAGGTTTTCCTGATAGCGTTTTTCGGGCTTGCCCGCAAACAGGCGGATCACCGCAAAAATCAGGCAGGCGGAGGCGATGATGGAAAGCGTCATGCGCGCCCATGCAACCCGCGCAAACAGGAGCATGCCCAGTATGGAGCAGGCGGCGCCTACGATCAAAAGCGTGCGGTTGAGTTCATCCAGCGTGCGTTGCTGTCTTTGAAACATGGTTATCCCTTTCCTTTATCCGATCAATAATCTTGCCGCAACGGGCGGCAGCGTTAAGGAAATCTGTTGCGGTGCGGTGTGCGTCTCCCCCGTCAGTACGTCCGTCCATGTCCGCTGCAGGGAAACGGGCGTTACGGCGTCAGGCCCTTCGTTGACAAGCGCCAAGTCGAGCGTCACCGTCTGCTCGGTTTGCGAACGGTTGATGAAGGCCACGGCCGCGGGCGCGCCCTCTTCGGGCAGGTACCTGAGCACCGCGAATACATCGGGCGACAGCGCGCCCATGCGGCACAGGCCGTGCTTGAGCGCAGCAACATCCCGCCTTGCGTGCATGAGCTTGCGAAACGCCTCCAAGAGCGTCCTGTCCTCCGCGCCCCACGGATAGGGCGCGCGGTTAAACGGGTCCGCCATGCCCGTCATGCCCGCCTCGTCGCCGTAGTATACGCATGGCACGCCCGGCATGCTCATCTGCAGCGTTGTGGCCAGCACAACCCGTTGCCGCCCCAGCCGATCGTCCCTGTCCGACGGGCGGTAGGTAGCCTGCTGCTCGCGGCTGATGGCGTTGCGATCGGGCGCGCCCGACAGCGCGGTCAGCACGCGCACGATATCGTGGGAGCTCAACAGGTTCAGGCACGCCTCGTAGAACGGGCGCGGGTAGAACTCCCTGAGCGACTGTAAGCGGTGATTGAGCCCGTGCGCATCGATGCGGCCCAGCAGAAAGGCCGTTACCGCAACGGTGAACGGGTAGTTCATGGCGCAATCCAGCTCGTCGCCGTTGACATAGCCGCGCCGTCCCTCGGGGCCGAGCTTGTTGGAGCATTCCTCCCACACCTCGCCCATCAGCACGCCGTTCGGATCGAGGGCCTTGATGCGGCTTCTGAGCATGCGGATGAACGCATCGGGCAGTTCGTCCGCCACGTCGAGCCGCCAGCTCGTTGCGCCAACCTCGGCCCAATGGCGGATGACGCCGTTCTCACCCGCGATAAAATCCATATACGACGGCTCCAGCTCCTTCACGTTGGGCAGCGTCGGAAAATTCCACCAGCAATCGTACTCGTTGGGATACGCCTGAAACGAGTACCACTTGCCGTATGACGAATCCGCGCTCTCATGCGCGCCAACGGTATCGTAGCGGCCGTATTTATCAAAGTAGCGGCTGTCGGCGCCCGTGTGGGAAAACACGCCGTCGAGCATGATGGTCATCCCCAGCGCCTTGGCCTCCTCGCACAGCGCGTGAAACTCCGCCTCCGTGCCGAGGATGGGATCGATGCGGTGATAATCGGCCGTGTCGTAGCGGTGGTTGCTGGCGGATTCAAAGACGGGGTTGAGATACAGCGCGGTCACGCCCAGCTCGCTCAGATACGGGAGCTTTTCGCGGATGCCGTTGAGATCGCCGCCGAAAAAATCATCGGGCGCGTAATCGGCCTGCCCCGCCGCCGCCGAATGGCATACCTTTTCCGACCAGCGGTCATGCACACGGAGGAAGCGGCCGAGCGACGTGTGATAGCGCGCACGATTGCGGAAATCCTCCCAGCTGCTGCGGCGGAAGCGATCGGGGAATATTTGATATGCAATGCCTTCGCGCCATTTTGCGGGCGTTTGGAACGCGCCGTCGTACACGGTGATGCGATAGGACTGCGGCTCATGCATGGCAAACATCCCCTCGCCGCTCTCCGCGCCGTAATAGAACGTTTGCCCCTCGGACGTATGCAGCACAAAAAAGTACCAGACGATGCCCGGTTCATTGGGAACCGTCATCTCCGCCGTCGCGCGGCCAAATTCCATGCGCATGGGGATGAGCGCCTCGCCAAGCGACGCATGATAGGTGCGCAGGAATATCTGCACGCCCTCGTCGCCGCTCAGTTCCGCCTCGATGCGCACGTTCGTTCCGCACGGCACAGCGCCCTGCGGATTGCGAAAAGCCAATAAACGTGAATGATGCCGCATGGAAACCATACGAAACATTTTATCAGATTACACACCGAATAGCAGTTGTTTTGCGCGAATGTTACCGTCTTTTCACATTTATCGCGGCCCCAAAAAAGCCAAGGCCCGCTCGTATCGGCAGGCCAAGGCGGTTTTGCTGACAGGCGGATTGTCACCGACGTTACTCGGTGCGCGCCACAATATCGGACTCGGATTTGAAGATGTGCCAGGAGCGCACCACGCCGCGCACGCGCGACAGCGGGTACACCGATGCATACGGCTCAATCACCGCACCGGGGCACAGCACGCTGTTGCAACCGATCTCCACATGATCGCCCAGGATGGCGCCGAACTTTTTGAGGCCCGTCTCAATGCTTTCGGTTCCGCGCACGGTGACAAGCGTTTTGTCGCTTTTGACATTGGAGCAGATGGAGCCCGCGCCCATGTGCGCAAAGTGGCCCAGCACCGAATCGCCCACATAGTTGTAGTGCGGCACCTGCACATTGTCGAACAGGATGCAGTTTTTGAGCTCCGTGGAGTTGCCCACCACGCACTTTTTGCCAACCAGCGCGCTGCCGCGGATGAACGCGCCGGGGCGCACCTCGGTCTCGGGGCCGATGATGGTCGGGCCTGCGATGTAGTTGTTGGGGTAGATGACGGCGCTTTTGTGAATCCAGACGTTTTCGGACGGGTTGTCGTACTCGTTCGGGTCCAGTAACGGGCCGATCTCGGTGATGTACTGCTTGATGCGGCCAAGCACCTCCCAGGGGTACTCGGTGTTGGCAAACAGCGGCCAGGCAAGCGTCGCGTCGGGGTTGAGGAACATGTCGGTATTCTTCATGCGATATCTCTCCTGTTGTGATTTAGGAATCCTTGGCGAGGTTGCGGAAGCGCGTAAACTCGCCCTGCCACGCCAGCAGCACCGTGCCCGTGGGGCCGTGGCGATGCTTGGCGATGATGATCTGGCTGGTGTTATCCTCCGTCTCGTCGTACACGGCGGGGCGGTAGAGCAAAATGACCATGTCCGCGTCCTGCTCGATGGAACCGCTCTCGCGCAGGTCCGATATCATGGGCGTGTGATCGGCGCGCTGCTCGGGGCCGCGGTTGAGCTGGCTGAGCAGCAATATCGGCACGTCCAGTTCGCGCGCAAGGAGCTTTAATTGCCTTGTCATATCGGAAATTTCCGCCATGCGGTTATCGGACTTGCGGCTGCTTGAGGATTGCATAAGCTGCATATAGTCGATCACGATCATATCCAGGCCCGAGCGCGCCTTGAGGCGGCGGCACTTGCTGCGGATTTCGGGCACGGTGATGCCGCCCGTATCGTCGATGAACAGGCGCGCCTTGCTCATAGGCTCCATGACCTCCATCAGGCGGCCCAAATCGGCGTTGCCGATCAGCCCCTCCTTGATGCGCTGCGATTCCACGGAGGCCTCCGTGCACAGCATGCGCGTCACAAGCTGCTCGGCGCTCATTTCCAAACTGAACACCACCACCGTGCGCGCATCGTGCAACGCCGCGTACTGGGCGATGTTGAGCGCAAAGGCGGTTTTGCCCATGGCGGGACGCCCCGCAATGATCACCAGGTCGCTCTTTTGGAAGCCGTTGGTCTGCCGATCCAGCTCCGTAAAGCCGCTGGCCACGCCCGTGATCTTGCCCTTGCGGCTCATCAACTCCCCGATCTGGTTGAAGGCGCCCGGCACAATCTGCTCGACGGGGATGAGCGAGTCCTCGGTTTTACGCATGGAGATATCGTAGATGCGGCGCTCGGCGTCGTTGAGGGTCTGCTCCAGATCCTTTTCGTCGTCCTGCCCGTCCTTGACAATCTCGCTGCCTGCGCGGATGAGCTGCCGCTGCACGCTCTTGCCCTCGACGATATCGATGTAGTTTTGCACGTTGGCGGCGCTGGGCACAAAGCCCATCAGGTCGCTCAAATATGTCAGCCCGCCCGCGCGCTCCAGCATGCCGTGCCGCTCCAGCTCGTTGGACACGGTGACCAGATCGACGGCGTTGCCGCCGTTGCGGACGTCGCGCATGGCGCAAAACAGCGTTTCATGCGCAGGCACATAAAAATCCTGCGCGTGAAGCTGCTCCAGCACAATTTCCAGCGCGTTGGCGTCGATGAGCATGCTGCCCAGCACCGAACGCTCCGCATCCGGCGCATGAGGCGGTACGCGCATGTTCTCAGGCTGCTCCATGCCGTTCCCCTATGCCTCCTTGACCACGACCTTGATGACCGCGGCCGTGTTTTCAAACAGGCTGATCTTGGCGGAATACTCGCCCAGCGCACGGATGGGTTCGGTCAGGGCAATCTTCTTTTTGTCGATATCGAAGTTTTGCTGCTGTTTGAGCGCCGCGGCAATTTCTTTGCCCGTGATGGTACCGAACAGCTTGCCGTTTTCGCCGACGTTGGCCGTCACCACCACCGCAACGCCCTCCAGCTTTTTGGCGGCCTCGCGCGCGGCCAGACCCGCCTGAAATTTCTTATGCGCAGCGGCGCTTTTTTGGATGCTGGCTGCGTTGATGGCCGCCGCATCCGCGGGTGTGGCCAGCTTGCGCGGCAAAAGGAAGTTGCGCGCGTATCCGTCGGATACGTCCACGACCTCGCCCTTTTTGCCCGTCCCCTTGACGTCCTGCTCCAATAATACCTTCATATCACTTTCCGCCTTCCTGATTGAATTGCTCGATGCAGTTGCGCACGCGCGCCTCCGCCTCGTCCATGTCCATATTGTTGAGCTGCGCGCCCGCCATGGTCAGCTGCCCGCCGCCGCCAAGCATCTCGCAGATGAGCTGCACGTTGACGCCGCCCAGCGACCGCCCCGACAGGCTGATGGAATCGTTCTCGCGGCCGAGCACGAACGCCGCCTCGATGCCGCGGATGCCGATGAGCTCATCCGCCGCCTTGGCCGCAATGAGCTTGGCGTTGCGCACGCCCTCCTCCACCACCGCCAGCGCGATGCCGCCGTGCAGCACATCGGCGCTGCGGACGGTGTTGGCACAGTCGCCAAAGCTTTCCATATCCTCCTGGAACAGTTGCTTGACCATGCCGATGTCGGCGCCGTTGCGGCGCAGATAGCCCGCCGCTTCAAACGTGCGCGAGCCGACGTTGAACGCAAAATGCTTGGTATCCACCGTGATACCCGCCAACAGCGCCCCGCACACAAACGCGGGCGGGCGCATGTTCTCGTCAAAATATTGCAACAGCTCCGTCACCAGCTCGCTTGCCGACGACGCGCGCGCCTCCAGGCAGTGCAGGGTGGGGTTTTCGATATGCTCCGTGCTGCGGCGGTGATGGTCGATCACGGCCACGCGCGTGGTCATATTCAGCAGCACGGGCGCGCTGACGATGCTCGGCCGCTGCGTATCCACCACAACCAGCACGCTATTGGGCTTGATCATGCGCTCCGCCTGCTCGGCGCTGATCATGATGCCCGCGTACGCAGGGTTATTTTCGATCAATGCCATGACGCGCTCGATGGAGGCGTTGCTTTCATCCAGCACGATGTACGCGCGCGAGCCAATCTGCTTGGCGCAGGTAGCCACGCCCAGCGCCGCGCCCACGCAATCCATATCCGCCCGCTTGTGCCCCATGATGTACACGTCGCCCGCGTTTTCAAACAGTTGCCGCAGCGCCTTGGCAAACAGCCTCGCCTTGACGCGCGACTGCATGGTTTCCATCTGCCGCTTGCCGCCGTAAAAGCGGTAGCCCGTCCCCTCCTTGACCACGGCCTGATCGCCGCCGCGGCCCAATGCAAGCTCCATGGCCTGCCGCGCCGCCTCGTCGGATTGCATCACGCGCTCCGCGGCGCCCACCGCAACCGAAAGCGATACCGAGCTGGACGTGCCCGTTTCGATTTTGTGCGCCGCCTCCAAAAGCGGGAACCGCGCCTCCTCGAGCCCGCCGAGCTGGCTTGCCTCGAATACCAGGAGGAACCGCCCGTTTTCATAGCGGCGGTAGAGGCCGTTGATGCTGCGGGTCATATCGGAAATCAGCCGTTCCACCTCGGCCAGCACCGTGGTGTGGTGGAACTGCATATCGCTGGCCAGCTCATCGTAGTTATCGATATAGATCAGCCCCACATACGGCATCTGTTCCTCGAACAGGCGCTTGTAGTGCGCGGCCTCGGTGCGGTCCAGCCAGTATTGGAACGTCAGCGGCCGCCCCGATTCGCGGCGGATGGGCAGGTTCATAATCTGGTACGATCCGCCCTTATACGCAAACGGCGTCGCCGCCAGCGGCAAAGCGGGGTTGAACTGCGGCATGATTTTGAGGATGTTGTCCTCCTCGCACATCTTTTTGAAGATGGCGTTGCGCCAGACAATCTTGCCCGCCTCGTCGATGAGCATGCAGGGCACCGATACGTCGCTGATGACGCGTGCGCCCGCCGTGGCGTTTTCGTCGAACAGGCGGTCCATCAGCTCCAGCTGCTTCTTTTCGTGCTTGGACAGGATGGCGTAGCTGATGGAAAAAACAATCACCGTCACCCCCGCGCACACCATCGCCACAATGCTGCGGTAGGCGTAAAAATACTCGCACAGGCTGATGCCAAGGCACAGCAGGAGCGTCAGTATCACCAGCGGATACAGCAAGTTTTGCGTTCGTT
The DNA here is from genome assembly GCA_964600225.1 of uncultured Oscillospiraceae bacterium. Classification (GTDB taxonomy): domain Bacteria; phylum Bacillota; class Clostridia; order Christensenellales; family CAG-138; genus CAZRIT01. The sequence goes on from CAZRIT010000010.1 coordinate 17,086, forward strand.
TCATCCCATCACCGTTTCGATTATAGTGTCATCGGCCGCGAGGTCGGGCCTTCGAGCATGCGCCGCCGAATGCCAAAGAGCTGCTCCATACAGCCAAGGATCATCAGCGGCGTTTGCAGCAAAACCAAAAATACCGCAATCAGCGCAAACGTCACCGTGCGCGCCACCCGCGGATTGCGGCTTTTCCTGCCGATATAGAAATCAATCACGCACAGCCCCTGCAATATCAGCGGCATGGCCACAATGGTCTGCACGGCGTTTGTGAGGTTCAGCGCATACTCCCACCCCGAAAGCTCCAGTATCAGGGTGCCGACTAGCATGGCAAACAGCCCCGTCATCATACTGCGCGGTATGCTCCACATGCAAAACTTCTGCATGGGCGCAAGGCGCGCCTGTTCGCTGCGGGCAAACCGCCGAAACAGCGTCAGGTTGCTCAACGCCAACACCGCCGCGGCAATGCTGAGCATCGGCACCACCGACGCCGTGACCGAATCGCGGATGGCGTCCATAACCAGGTTCCACTGCTGGGCAAGCGCGGGATCGGCCGCCATCTCCGCAGGCAGCATCTCCCGCCACAGCGCAATGGATTCCGCCGCAACCGCTTCCACATCGGCAAACGCTTCCTTACCCTCCAGCATTGGCGGCAGCCAAAGCGACAGATACAGGCCCAGCAGGAACACGCCCGCCAGCGTCAGGGCCGTGTTGGTGTTGCCCATGCGCTTGGTTTGCAGCCAATACAGCGCAAAAGCCGCCAGCACCATGCATGCGCTCAAGACCGCCGCGTTGACGGGATAGCGCAGCAAAAATGCCGCCACGGCGTACGCGCCGCCAAACAGCGCCAGCAGCGTGGGGCTGGTTTTGAGCATGGCATAGGCCCAGAACGCGGGGGCGGCGAGCATGCCCGGTGGGAATACCGCTGCGAACAGGCCGAAAAATACAGCGATCAGCACCGCGATGGCGGGCCTGCCGCTCTGCTTCGGTTGATCGATCTGGTTGGGTATATTCGTTTCCATACCACCATTTTACGGCGTAATGCGCAATGCGTCAAATGTTATTTGGAACAGTTTGGTTCAGATGCGCTCCGTCACCACGGTTCGATGCGATTGCCGCGCACCAGATACGCCCGCTCGGCCAGGCGGGCCAGCGGCGCATCGGAGCGCGAATCGGAATAGAACGCCGCAATACGGCACTGCGGATCGAACGCCCGAAGCCTTTCCACCTTCTCCTCGCCGTGGCAGTTGAGGCCCTTGGTTTTGCCCGTATGTTGATCCACGCGGGAGGCCAGAAGCGCGACGTTGAGCGTATTGCAGACGGGCGAAAGCAAAAATGTCGGCGACGCGGAGATGATCAGGTCGTCGTCGCGCCGCTGCTGCAAATACCACCGCTTGATGCGGCGCTCGTTTTCCGCCCAGAAGGCCGAAACCGTTGCGTCCACATCAGGTATATGCCGCAAAAAGCGGTACATGCGTTCCTTGGCGCGGGTTTTGGATAGCAATCCCAGCCGTATGCCAAAAAACCGCAGCGCCACCGCGGGTACATCCAGCAGGATGCGCGGGTAGCGGCGCGCGCAGTACAGGTAGAACCGAAAGGTCGAGTCGCCGTCGAATATGGTCTTGTCAAAATCGTATACGTTGCGTACGCTCATGATTGCAGTATCAGCTCCGTCAGCTCCTCGGGATCGTCCACGATGATGCCCGCGCCCGCCTCGGCAAGCTGCTCACGGGTACGGTATCCCCACGATACCTTGATGCATTCGATGCCCGCATTGGCCGCAAATTGCGCGTCCACCTCGGAATCACCCACATACACCACATCCTCGGGCAGGAGGCCGAAGTAGTCCGTCACAAACCGCAGCGCATCGGGCGCGGGCTTGGGCGGGAAGCGCTTGACCCGTCCCAGCACCAGCGAAAACGTATCGCGCGGGAACAGCGTATTGATGACCTTGACGGCGTCGCCGTGGGGCTTGTTGGACACCACCGCCGTGCGGATGCCCGCATTGGTCAGCGTGCTTACGGCGCGCAGGATACCGTCGTACGGGCGGGACCGATCGCAGCAGTGCGCGCGGTAGTGCAGTTGGTATGCCGCGCCCACATCCTTCCAATCGTCATGGTATTCCTGCGGTACGGCATGTTGGAACATGTAATCCGTGCTGTACCCCACAATGGCCTCCGTCTCGCGCTCCGTCAGCGTGGGGTGGTTATACAGCCTGAGCCCCGCGTTGAGCGCATCGGTGATATCGGCAATGGTATTGACCAGCGTGCCGTCCAGATCGAATATGCAAAACTTCTTCATGATTCGTTCCTCCATGTATGTATGTTACCAGCCCATCAATATGGCAAACATGCCCATCAGCACCAATATGACCCCGAACATCGAGGAAACGGGCATGCGTTCCTTATTGATTACGCGTGAAAACAGCAGCATCGACGCAAACCCGATGATGGCGATCGGCGAAAGCTGGCTGGGGTCTCCGCGCTGCGCCACAAGCCGGTCCGCCCAGCGCGCCGCACCCGCGGCAACGCCCGCAAGCGGCAGCGCAACCCATGCGCCAACCGACATATCCTTCATGGCGCGCTGCTTGCCGCGTATCAACACGAATATCCACATCACAACGCACGCAATCCCCGTCCGCACCGCGTGAAACACCGTTGGGTCCATATCGGCGCGCACAAACGCCTCCGAAAACACCGTCATGCCAGCCGTCATCAGCGCCGCAATCAGCGCATAGATCATCCACAGCCCCCTGGACAGCCCCGTGCCGCGGCTGAGGATGAGCACCGTGCCCAGCAGAATCAGCACCATGCAGCACATCTTCCATATGCCCAGCGGCGCCCCGAACAGAAAGTGCGACGCCACATAGACGGGCAGCGCATACAGATTCACCACGGGCCCGACCTTGCCCGCCAGCCCGCCCGTCAGCGCGGTCATCATGCACAGGCAGGTCAGCGCGCTCATCAGCCCGCAAACGCCCACGTTGACCCAATCTCCCGCGGAGAAATCCGGGACCGTCCGCCAGGTATCGGCATATACCGTCAGCCCCGCGACGCACGCCGTCATGACGAGCAAAAAGAACGCAGCCGCCAGCGACGGATCGGTGCGCTTGGCGCCGATGCGCATCAGGCTTGGCGTCAGCCCGCGCGAAAGCGCCGCGGCAACCGCCCACGCAACCCAAATCAGCAGGTTGCGCGCTGTTTGTACATCCATTCCCCACATATACTAAATATTGTAGCACAAGCATCCGTGAACAACAATATCTGGTTCCGCTTTTTTGCACAAGTTCCCGTTTGTGCGAAAGCATCCATCCGAACGCGGTTGCCGCGGGACGATTGGCCGTAGTATACTGTGTTTATGCGCACGCTCAGCCTGACCGTTACACAATCCATGCACGGCCGTACGGTGCAGCAGCTTTTACAACACGAGCTGCTGTTGTCCGACGGCCTGATTACCCGCCTCAAGCGGCGGCCGTCGGGCATCCGAATCAACGGGCAAAAGGCCTACACCACCGCGCGCGTGGCCGCAGGCGATCGGCTTACCGCCGAAATCGGCGACCTGCCGCGCGCCGACAATGCGCCCCGCCGTCCGCTGCCGTATGATATCCTGTTTGAGGACGACGATCTGATCGCGCTCAATAAGCCCGCAGGCGTCACCGTCCACCCCGATACGCGGCGGCCCGACGAGGAAACGCTGGAAACCAGCCTTTGCGCCTACCTGCCCGCGGCCGATACGCCGCACCCCATCAGCCGGCTCGACCGCGGCACGACGGGCGTGATTTTGTTTGGAAAGAGCGGGTATATGCACGAGCGCATGCGGCGGCTGTTGCACACCGACGCCTATCGGCGCACCTACCTGGCCGTCGCGGCGGGCGTGCCCACGGCGGAAATCGGCCGCGTGACGCTGCCCATCGGTCTGGCGGAGGGCTCCACCTATCAACGCGCCGTCCGTCCCGACGGGGCCGAATCGGCAACCAATTACCGCACCCTCTGGCAAAACGGCCGCATCGCGCTGTTGCAATTGACCCCCGAGACGGGGCGCACGCACCAAATCCGCGTGCACATGGCCTCCATCGGCTGCCCGCTGTACGGCGACTGGCTCTATGGCACGGCCGACCCCGCGGGCCTCAACCGCCCCGCGCTGCACGCGGCACAGCTCGCCTTCGAGCACCCGATGACCAAGATGCGCATCACCGTTTCCGCACCCGTCCCTGCCGATATGCAGGCCCTTTTATCCAACGAGGGCATGCCAAACGGCATACTGCCCTAATCGTTCCCGCATGCATATTCCACCGCATTCCAACGCGCCGTCCGACCGTGACGGTGCGTTTTTATATATTCGGCAAACACCCCCTTGACAACGCAAATTGCGCGGCTATAATAGGGATTATACAGGTAATATAAAATGGGGAAATTTTTGCAGATGCTGTTTTTTCTGCAAGCCCCCGCAATGACCTGTCAGCCCGAACGGGCCACCTCTCCTTTCGGGCAATCCTCCAAAACACACCATTATTTTTGGCAAGGCAGGAAGGGAAATTGCAATGGCACACAGAAAAGTTACCGTCATCGGCGCGGGCAGCGTCGGCTCCAGCATCGCCTATGCGTTGACGCTCAAAGCTTTGGTGAACGAAATCGTGCTGCTCGATATCAACCACGACCGTGCCGTCGGCGAGGCCATGGATATCTATCAGGGCACGCCCGCGCTCAGCAGCTCCGTGGATATCTACGCGGGCGATTACGAGGCCGCCGCGGGCAGCGATATCGTCATCATCACATCGGGCCTGCCTCGAAAGCCCGGGCAAACCCGCCTGGACCTGACCAAGGCCAACGTCGGCATCTTCCTCGATATTGCGCCGCAGATTGCAAGAACCTGCCCGAATGCAACCTATATCATCGTTTCCAATCCCGTCGATATATTAACCTACGTCTTTCAAAAAATCACAGGCATCCCCGAAAACAGGGTAATCGGCACAGGCACGCTGCTGGATACGGCGCGGCTGCGCGCGCGCATTTCGAGCTGCCTGGACATTTCGCAGCACAACGTCCACGCGTTCGTGTTCGGCGGGCACGGCGAAACCAGCTTCATCCCCTGGTCCATTGCGGAGGTATCGGGCGTTGGCATCGGTGAGTTTCAAAAGAATTCCGTGCACGACGGCGAGCAGCCGCCCGCGCTCGACCTGCCCGCCATCGAGGACTATGTGCGCACCTCGGGCGAGCAGGTGATCGCCTGCAAAAAGTGCACCAACTACGCCATTGCAACCACCGTTTGCAGCGTGTGCGAGGGCCTCTTTGGCAGTGCCAACACCGTGATGACCCTTTCCACCATGCTGCATGGCGAATACGGCATCGATAACGTCTGCCTCTCGCTGCCCGTCATGATCGGCAGCGGGGAGTTGCGCGGGCGGGTGCTGCCCAAGCTCAGCCGCGACGAGCTGCAAAAGTTGCAGGACAGCAGCACGGCGCTCAAAAACGTGCTCACGCAGATCGAGCTGTAAACGATTCGCACGCCCGCTGTCATTCTGTGCGTTTACGCGGAACACCGTATTGTCCGCTGCGGCGGGACGATCTTACGGCAAGGCCCTTCGGCGGGAGACGCCTCAGGGCGACGCTGCGGCGTCGGCTCAGGATGACAGGGAATGCGGTGTCATTCCGAGAAGCGCATGCTTTTCCGTGTCATTCCGAAAAGCGCAGCATTTCGCCGCGTCATTCTGAGGGCCGCAGGCCCGAAGGATCATTCGTGTACACGTTGCCTTCAAGATCCTTCGACTTCGCTCAGGATGACAGGGAATTCGGTGTCATTCCGAGAAGCGCATGCTTTTCCGTGTCATTCCGAGGAGCACAGCGACGAGGAATCTTTGTTCCCGTCAGGGAACAAAGTCCCCTTCGAGGCGCGAAGCGACGAATAATCTGCCCCGCCGCAGTGGATGCGCACAACGATGGTCCCCCTGCATATTCGCAGATACGGATGCTTCATACCCATCCATGTCTGCGAATATTTGTTTGCATTATAACAGTGTATCGTTTATACTATATATATGGAGCAGTATTTTAATATATGGAGCAGTATTTTATCTACGGTGAAACCGAGCTGGCCTGTCTCAGCCAAAACGACCCGACGTTGGGCCTTGCCATCACGCGCATCGGGCACATCGAGCGGGCCTTGACGCCCGATCTGTTCCCCGCCGTCGTCAACAGCATCGCGGGGCAGCAGATCACCTCCGCGGCGCACAGAACCATATGGGCAAGGCTTACGGCGCGCTTCCCCGCCATGGACGCGGCGTCCCTTGCCGCCGCCGACCGCGAAGCGCTCAAGGGCTGCGGCCTTTCCTACCGCAAGGCCGACTATATTCAGTCATTCGCCCGCTGCTGTTTGGACGGTTCGTTCGATTTGGCCGCCATCCCAAGCCTGCCCGACGCCGAGGTCATTCAGGCGCTTTCGGCACAGAGGGGCATTGGCGTATGGACGGCCGAGATGCTGCTGATATTCTGCCTGTCGCGGCCCGATGTGGTCAGCTACGGCGATTTCGGCATCCGCCGCGGCATGCGCATGCTGTATCAAATTGCGGAGCTGACACGCGGCCGATTCGATGAAATTGCGGCGCGCTACCGCCCGTACGGCACCGTTGCCAGCCTGTATCTTTGGGCAATCGCGGGCGGCGCGCTGCCCGAATTGACAGACCCCGCCGTCAAATAACACCATTTACGGAGGAATGACCATGTATGTATCCTGCACCGTTGCCTCCCCCATCGGCCCGCTCTCGCTGGTTAGCGATGGCGTGAGCCTGACGCACCTGAGCAGCCGTCCGCCCGCTGTGGAAAGCGAGGCGCTCGCCTCACCCGCGGCGGGACCTGCCGTATTTGCGGAAACCGCGGAGTGGCTGGCGCGCTACTTTGCGGGGGAACAGCCCGATCGGCTGCCAAAGCTGCTGCCCGCGGGCACGCCGTTCCAACTGCGCGTGTGGCAGCTGCTGGGGCAGATTCCCTATGGTCAAACCGTCTCCTACAAATCCATTGCCGATATCCTCGCGGCGGAGCGCGGCGGGCGCATGTCCTCGCGGGCCGTCGGCGGCGCAATCGGGCGCAACCCCATCCTCATCCTCATCCCCTGCCACCGCGTCATCGGCGCGGACGGCTCGCTGACGGGCTTTGGCGCAGGGCTGCCCGTCAAACGGCAATTGCTGACCCTGGAGCACGCCGCCTTTCGGGACGATTGAATCGGCAATCACAGGCATTTTCCGTGTTATTCTGAGGGCCGCAGGCCTCTCTCCTGTCATTCTGAGGGCCGCAGGCCTCTCTCCTGTCATTCTGAGGGCCGCAGGCCCGAAGAATCTTTCCGAGCGTTCGCGAGGAAGGTTTCCCGCGTCCGCTGCGGCGGACAGATCCTTCGCTTTGCTCAGGATGACAAAACAACGGTGTCATTCTGAGAAGCAAAGCGAGGAACGCAGCGGCGTTGACTTGGAATGACGCGATTCGGTATTCGGCGCGAAAGCATCGTTTCCATGAGCCCCGCGGCGATTGAGCGGCCGGTTTAAGGGGTTACGGGGGTTCGGGGGGCCGTAAGGGGGAAATCGGAATCCCCCTCGGCCCCCCGATGCTCGCCGCGTCCGCTGCGGCGGGACAGATCCTTCGGCTTCGCTCAGGATGACAAAAACAACGGTGTCATTCCGAACAGTGCAGCACGGATGGCATGCCGTTCTTTTCGGCTGCGCTACGCCAGCTTGCGCCCCATCAGCGCACCCATGACCGAGGCCATCATCAGCCCCCGCGTCCGGCCGCCGAAATCACCCAGGCAAGGAGGTCAACGATGTTGGTATTGAACTCCGTATCCATCTTGATGCAATTGGAGTAGAATTTCAGTTCGGGCGAGTACGGCAGCGTTTCCGTGGCGGCAACGCCCGGCACCACGGTATCGACCGCCTGCATGCGTCGGAGTAGCCAGTCCCCTCTGCCTTTTCGTCCGCGCCGAATTCCGGGTAGATTCTGTCCACATAATCGATGGCCTCCTGCACGGCGTCCGCACCGATGAGCATGGGCAGATCGCCGCCGACCTCGCTGCTGAGCGACAGCTTGCCGTCGGAAAACGCGCCCGCGCCCGAATAGCCCGTGGTGATGTGGCAATAGGGCTTGCAGTTGACGCATTGACCCGGCTTGCCCTTGGGGCACGCGCGGCGCTCCACCGCCTTGCCTTTTTCGACAATAACGATGCGTTTTTTGCTGTTCAGCCGCAGCATCTCCGACGCGGTGAAGTTCCCCGCGGGGCCCGATCCGATGATGACGACGTCGACTTTCGTCGATGATTACCCCTGCTTTCCGTTGTAAAACAGCAGCTCGAACATGGGCCGATAGACCGCGTCGTCGCCGCTTGTGATAAAGGTGATCTCTCCGCCGCCCGCGGCGTGCTCCAGCCCGTTTGCCGAAAGCACGCGGCTTAGCTGCCTGGCCGTGGCGTCGTTGCCATCGTATATGCGGCACGCCCCGTTTAGCCGCATGGCGGCGTAGCGCGCAATGGCGTCGCGGATGAATATATAGTGCGTGCAGCCGAGCACGATGCCGTCGATGACGATGTCGGCGTACGGCCCGAGGTACTCGTCCAGCAAATCATCGTAGGCGTCGGCGGCAAACACGCCCTGCTCGATGCGCGCGGCCAACGCGGGGCACGGCACGTTGATTACGCGCGACGGGTCGGGCATGCGGCTTTGCAGCCGCAGGTAGCGATCCATGCGCGTGGTGGCAAGCGTGGCCATCATCAGCACCTTGCCGTCGCCCTCCGCCTCGCACGCGGGCTTGATGGCGGGCTCCACGCTCACCACGGGCACGTCCAGCAGCTCGCGGATGGTGCGGATGCAGGTGGCCGTGGCGGTATTGCACGCAACCACAATGGCCTTGACGCCGCGCCTGATCAGCTCGTGCGCGCAATGCAGGGTCAATTCCGTAATCTCCGCCTCGGTGCGGTTGCCGTACGGGGCGTTTTGGTTATCGCCGTAGAATATAAAATCCTCGTTGGGCAGCAGCCGAGCGGCCGACATGAGCACGCTGATGCCGCCAAGGCCCGAATCGAACATGCCGATGGGGCGATTATCCATGCGCTTCTCCCCCTTTGCCAATTTGATTATTATACCGAAAAGCGAGGCATTGCGCAACCGCACGCGCTGCATAGCGGCTTTATCTGCCGCCAAAAGCGAAAAAGAGCGGCATCAAGCCGCCCTTTGCAATGCATTACCACTACCGCTGCCAAGCCTTCTTGGGCTGCGGCGCTTCCACCACGGGATGCGTCCTTTGATAGCGGCGGTATAGCAGCCATGCGCTGGTTACGCCAATGCACAGCGGCACCAGCGCAAACATGCAGTAAAACGTCAGGAAAAACGCGCGCGTTTCCGCGTCCACGCCGACGCACACGCCAATCAGCAGCACCAGCCCGTATACCACCAGCCACAGGTAGGTGCAGGGAATCAGCCGTTTATCCTTGAACACAAAGAAGAAGCTGCAGCAGATGAGCGTGGCAAACGCCGATGGAACGACGCTTTCCACCACGCTGACCAGCCAGGTGGGCAAGTGCTCCGCCAGCTTGAAATCCAGCCACTCGTTGAGCAGCATAAAACACAGCACATACACGGCCACAAACAGTACCGACAGCGAAAACGTGTTGACCATCAATGTGCTTTTGACCTTGCCGTTCTTTGTAAACAGGAATATGTTCCAGAATTCGTCCGCGCGTTCCTTGCGCCGCGCGGCCCGTTCCTCCTCGGTGAGTGGACGCTTTTGTTCCATGGCTTCTCCTTTGCAAGGCAACCCCGATCAAACGGGGAATATCTATCCCTTGCCTGTAAAATATGCGGGGGCGGACGGCCAAGCCGCTCGCCCCTGCATGCGCTGATTCAAAACGAATCAGGTGGTGTACTTGCTCCTGTTGAGCCAGAAGGTCCAGAAGTCCTGCGCATCCAGATAGATCCTGTAAATATCCGCGATGGGCGGGACGATGGCGCCGCTTTCCGCGATGCTGAAGGGGTTGCCCTCATAGGTGTAGGAGTTGCGCACCGACCAGTTTCCCTCCTTCATCTGGGTGGCCAGGCCCGCGCTCTGGCCGTCCACGCCGCCAAGCAGATAGCGGATGAACAGGCGCGCGCCCGCGGGATTATCGGAATTGCTGACCATGTAGAGGTAGTTGACGTTGAGCATGTTGATGTACGGATCCACGTCTACAACCCAGGAAATGTTGTAGTCGTTCTCGTCACGGTTGACGATCTTGCCGCCCGAGGCCAGGCCCAGCGTGGGCTTGTGGCCCTTTTCCTTGGTGGCTTCATGCACGCCGCGGACGATGTTATCGCCGTCGCCGTCGAACGTCATCTTGAGCTGGGACAGCCGATACAGCCACTCGTAACCCGCATTGTTGGCTTCAAAGCCAAGCTCGGAGGCGTCGTAGGTATACTCGATCTCCTTGCCGTACTTGTTTTTGTACGCCGCGGCCATCTGATCGGCGTTCTGGATGAACGTGCAGAACAGCGCCAGATAGGTGGTTTCCTCGCCGATGTTCTTGCAGATGATATCGTAGATCTGCTCGCCGTTGGCATCCGTCTCCACAAAATCCCATACGTTGGTCACAGGGCAGCCATCGGGGAATTCGGCGGTGTTGTAATACCAGAACGAGAGGCCCGTGTAGAACGGCATGCCGTAGGTCAGCAGGCTCTGATCGAACACATCCTCGCAGATATCGCGCGGATAGAAGGTCTCCAGGTATCCCTCGGGGAAGAACTCATAGTACAGCGCGCCGTTGGTATCGCTGCACTGCAGCACGTCGGCGTTGTAGTTGCCCGTCTGCGCCTCGATGCGAATCTTATCCTTGGCTTCCTCCTGATCCAGGTCATACGCCTCCGCCTTCAGCTCGGGATAGTCCTTCATGAACGCCGTGGCAATCTTGGCAAGGCGGCTGGACGAACCGTAGACGGTAATGATGCCGCCCTCGGCCTTGGCCATCTCGTACAGTTCGGCGTCGGTCTTGTCGCTCCAGTCATCGTAGACCGGGCCCGTAAACAGCTCGGCTTCCTCGGAAGCGCCGTTTCCGTTGGGTTCGCTCTTGCCTTGGCAGCCCGCAAACACGGTGGCAACCATCAGGACAACAAGCAACAGGGCCAATCCTTTTTTCATTTGCGTTTCCCCTCTCTTTATTTTCGGCGACCTCGCGTCAGATCGCGCGTTTGATCAAGTTCTCGCTCTCTTCATCATACACGTTTAGCTTGTTCGGGTCAATCTTGAGCCATACGGTTTCGTTGATTTCGTAGTGCTCCAGACCGATCTGCTTGCTGAGGAACTCCACGCCGCCGACGGTGAGCGTCACCAGCGTTTCGCTGCCCGCAGGCTGCGAGGCGTACACGGTGGCCTCGATGGCGCCATCGGTACCCTTGTCGACAATGTGCACCTGCTCGGGGCGCAGACCGAACACCACCGGGAACTCGCCCGAAGGCGTGGTGTTGGCTGTCATATCCTTCTTATCATAAGCAAACGTGCCCAGCGAGCAGTTGGCCGTCAGCTTGCTGCCGTCGAAGGACGCCTTGCCGGGCAGGAAGTTGATGCGGGGGTTGCCGATGAAGTCCGCGCCCGTGAGGTTGGCGGGGTTCATGTACATATCCATCGGGCAATCCACCTGGGAGATGATGCCCTCGCCAAACAGCGCAATCTTGGTGGACATGGTCAGCGCCTCGACCTGATCGTGGGTAACGTAGATGATGGTGGCGCCGATATCCCTGTGCAGACGCTTGAGCTCGGAGCGCATGTCGATACGCAGCTTGGCGTCGAGGTTGCTGAGGGGTTCATCCAGCAGCAGCAGCTTGGGCTCCGATGCAATGGCGCGCGCGATGGCGACACGCTGCTGCTGGCCGCCCGACAGCTCGTTGGGGTAGCGCTTGGCGAACTCGCCGATGCGCATCAGCTCCAGCGCCTTGGTCACCTTGGAGTGAATCTCGTCATGCTTGAGCTTTTTGATCTTGAGCCCGAACGCGACGTTGTCGTACACGGTCATGTGGGGCCACAGCGCATAGCTTTGGAACACCAGGTTCAGGCCGCGCTTGCTGGGCTCCTCGTAGTAGGCGATCTCCGCGTCGATCACGGTGCGGTCGTCCATCAAGAGTTTGCCGTTTTGGGGCTTTTCCAGGCCCGATACCACGCGCAGCGTCGTTGTTTTGCCGCAGCCCGAGGGCCCCAGCAGGGTCATGAAATCGCCATCCTCAATCACCAGATTGATGTCTTTCAAAACATGGTTATCGCCAAAGAACTTGTCGATATGTTGCAATTCGATTCTGCTCATAATGATTTCCTTTCTGTCATCCTATCTCAATTGTGGTCAACGCTTAACCCCAGCTCTTGCCGATATCGGCGCCGAAGAAGCGGTTGGCAATCCAGTAGCTCAAAAGCACGAACGCAAGCACGCACACCGATATCGCGGACGACATCTGCGGCAGCACCTCACGCGAATACTGGAACGCCAGGTAGGACAGCGTCCTGTTCTTCGGGGTAACGAGCATGATGATCAAGTCGAGCTCTTTGGCGATGGAGATAAACACCAGCATAAAGCCTGAAATAAAGCCCTGCTTTGCCAAAGGAATGACAACGGAACGGAGCCTACGCCAGAACGATGCGCCCGCAATATCCGCCGCCTCCTCCAGCTCCACGCTGATTTGCATCATGTTGGCCGTGCCGGCGCGCGATGCAAACGGGAAGTGCTTGACGACCGATACCAATACAAGGATGGCAAACGTGCCGTACAGCGACGGGATCAGCCCAAAGAAACGCGGTACGCTCCACATCGACAGGTAGATGGCCGCAAACGCCACGCCCGGCATGAGGTAGGGAATGAACACCATCTGTTCAGTCAGCTTGCCGTACCAGTGGCCGCGGCCGCGGGAACTGATGTAGCCGAGGAACTGGCCGCAAAACGCCGTGATGATGGAGGAAATGACCGTCAGCTTGATGGTGTTGCCCAGCGCTGCGGTAAACTCCGGATTGCGGAAGATGCCCGGGTAATTGATGGTCTCGCTGGCAAGATCCACCTTGCCAATCCAGTTATACAGCGTCAGGTTGGAGAGCTGATAGCCCTGCGCGGTGCTCTTTTGGAACGTTTCCATAATCAGGAAGAATATGGGCATGACGCACGCAACCAGCAGGAACAGCCCCAGGAATACAAACAGTGGATACTTGGCCTTGCCCAACGGCATCGGCGTGTGCTTGGTGCCCTTGCCGCCGAGCGTTTCATAGGATTTGCGCGTGCCGAGCAGACGCTGGTTGGCAAATATCGTGCCCGACGCCAGTATAATCAATAGCAGCGCCATGACGTAGCCCGCGCCGCGCGGATCGCTTTCGATATAGATACGCATGCTGGTGGCGAGCGTAAAGTAGCCGATGCGCGTGCCAAGCTGCGCCGCCACGCCATAGGAGCCTATGGACTTGGACAACGTCATGATGGTGGCCGACAGCACCGCGGGCATGACCAGCGGCAGCGTGATGCTTTTGAGAATCTGCACCGTGCTGGCGCCCTGGATTTCGCCCATCTCCTCCAGCTCGCTGTTGACGGAGCGGAGGGAGCTGGACACCATGATGTAGGTAAAGGCGTAGTAATGCAAGACCATGACGCACACGATGGCGAACGGGCCGTAGGCCAGCCAGTCCGGCACCGGCACGCCGAGCGCATATAACAGGCCTGGATACCCGCCTCTCTCGTTTCGGAAAATGGTCAGCCAGCTGATTGCCTTACACCACGAAGGAATCATGTAAGGCACGATGATGGCAAACGTCAGGAACTTTTTGCCGGGCAGGTCGCTGCGGATCATCAGCCACGCAAGCACCGCGCCCAGCGGTACGGAGATGAGCGCCACGAAGACCGCCACGGTGAGGGAGTTCTTCAACGGCCCCCAAAACGCTGCGGCGGACAGCTTGCCCGTCAAAACAAACTGCCAGTAGTAAAGCGTAAAGTCGCCGACATTGCCGTCGACACGCCTCAACTCGCTGCGCGCAAGGGTAAAGGTATTCTGTACAATTTGCAGCAGCGGGACGATGATGAGGAAGAACAGCACAAGCAGGGAAATCAGAACGATCATGTTGAAGGGATTGCCGATGACATTCATGATCTGGTTCTTTAGCCGTTTCCTCCCGATGGAACCTCCTTGGGGGTTACTCACACAAACACCTCTTTCATCAAGAATGGTATAGCGACATGTCGCCCGCCGTGACGGAACAGAACGGAGCAGCTTGGACAGCATAGCGGCGAACGGCAAATTGGATACGAAAGGCCGACAGGGAATGCGCTGTCAAATGACATTGATGACATTCACGCAACCGTTTGCGTTATTATGTAGTATTTATATTATATAGATGGCTCGCGGAATTGTCAATTGTTCTTTTTCATTTTTTCCGCCACTCATTCCTTCTGTATGCGCACGCGCACACATTCATGCAAACACGCGTGATATATGCATTATATGCACAAAATATGCCATAATCTGCCGAAATATTCGCATAAAAATGAGTCTTTTACGGCGCGCGTTTTTGCCCCGCATCCGCATCGGCAGCGGTCGGTCGCGCCGCGTATGACAGCCCATTCCGCATCGGTTTCCGCATCAAAAATACGGACACGTTTGCGCTCAAACTGTTTCGTTGTAACAAATACGCCCGTCTGGCTCGATGCATAACCGCACGACGCTGTGCAGCCGCGGCGGGTGCTTCTTGGTGCCCACAGCATCGGTAAACAGGAGCTTTTCGGCATAGCGCTCCAACAGCTGCACCGATTCCTCGTGCGGGCGCACCGCCTTTTGATAGTTATCGGAAACCGAAACGACGGCGTACGTCGGGCAAAGCTTTTGCAGATACGCCTCCGAAACGGCATTTTTGCATGCATGGTGCGGAACCTTGAGAATATCGGCCTTTTCCAGCGGCAACGCCTCCAAATAGCAGCCGTACGAATCGCCCGGCAGGTCGATGCGCCTGCCCGCATAGCCAAGCGACAGGCGGAGGCTCGAGCGGTTGACGGCGCGGTTTTCCTGCACAAACGCCATGGCCGCCTCATCGGGCGCGCCCGCCAAAATGGCGTCCTGCGCGCGTTTCAGCGCCTCGCACAGGGTTGCGTCGCCGCAAGCCGCGTCCAGCGTCAACCGATCCGTGAGCTGCCGCCGCATGGGCGCGGTGATCTCCTTCAGCACCGTTCCGCAGTTGCGCATACGTTTGCACTCGGTGCATAGAAACCGCAGCATATCGGCCAGGCCCCTAGCGGGCTTTTCGGCATAGACGGCGATATCGTCAGGGTTTATGGATGGATCGGGCAGATAGTTGCACCAGCATTCCCGCACCGAAACGGCCGACAGCACCGCGCTCAGCCCGCGGATATGGTCGCTGTGCAGGTGCGTCAAAACCAGCAGGTCGAGCGCCTCCACGCCTTCGCGCTTTAAAAAATCGGCGGCGGTGATGCGGCAGCTTTCGGCGCTCGCCTCGCCCACGGTATCGTTGCCGCAGTCGACGAGCATGGCAAAGGGCTCCCCCTCGCCCTGCTGACGAATCAGGATTGCGTCGCCGTAGCCCACGTTGATAAAATCGATACAGAGCAATTCTCTATCCCTCCCAATCCCCGCTAAACGCGCAGGCGGCGGGGCCCGTCATATAGACATGGCCGTCCTCGGCCCAATCGATGTGGATTGTGCCCAGCGCCACCTGCACATCGGCGCTGCGCTCCGTCAAGCCCTCCGCCGCGCACAGCACAACCGCGCTGCTTGCGCCCGTGCCGCACGCCAATGTCGGCCCGCAGCCACGCTCAAACGTGCGCATTTGGATATGCGTGCGGTCGATGATATGCACAAAGTTGACGTTGGTGCGCTGCGGAAACTGCGCCGCGCGCTCGATCTTTCCGCCCATGTCCATCCATTTGGGGTCGGTCGGATCGTCCACAAACACGATCGTATGCGGCACGCCGATGCGCGCGGACGAATACCGAAGCGACACGCCGTCCATTTCCATCGTGCGGCCGATGCACATGCCCGTGCCCGTGGTGGGCACCTCGCCGCTTTGGAGCAGCGGCCTGCCCATATCGACCGTCACGGCGGTGACGACCCCGTCTTCCACCGTTAGTCTTGGATGCATCACGCCCGCCGGCGTTTCCACGGAAAATGCTTCCGCGCGAACAATGCCCGCTTCATATACATATTTGGCAAAGGCGCGGATGCCGTTGCCGCACATCTCCGCCTCGGAGCCGTCGGCATTGATGATGCGCATGCGGATATCCGCCACGTTGCTCACGCATACCAGCAGCAGCCCGTCGGCGCCCACGCCCGTGCGGCGCGCGCAGACGGCGGGCGCCATGGCGCAAAAATCGGTATCGCCCGCTTCCCTTGCGTCAAACAGCACAAAATCGTTGCCCAGCCCGTGTACCTTTGTAAATCGCATATCCTACCCCTACCCGATGATCTCCAAGAATGCCTCGTCGGCATACCCGCGCACTGCCTCCTCAAACCGCCGAAACGCCTGCAAAAACTGCCTGCCCTCCTCCGTCAGCACCGCGCCGCCGCCGCCCTTGCCGCCCGTCACCGAGGTCAGCAGCGGAAAGCCCAGGCTCTCCTCGGCGGTTTTGAGGATGCGCCACGCCTTGGAATAGGCCATCTCCATCTGTATGGTGGCCTTTCGGAGCGATTTCAACTCATCCACCAGCTCCAGCAGCGTCGCAATCCCCGGGCCGAAGCACTTTTTCTCGCCGTAGATGCGGATGGTCACGGTATAGTGCAGCTTGTTGGCAGGCATCGGTCTATCCTCCAAAATCGATATTGGAGCGATTATATCATATATCCGCAAAAATTGCACCGTCACGGCGCATGACCCGACGGGCGTTATCCAAAAATATAATAATGCTTTTTGCAAAGCACCGTGTTATCATGCAATTATCGTTATTCTTTTGTCGAAATATCGTATCCGCCAAGGAGGTTTTCATGCGCAATCGCCGCACAACCGCATCCGATCGGCCCGCCAAGCGCGTTGGCGGGCTTGCCCTGCTTGGCGTGGCGCTGCTGATCACGTTTCTGGTTTCGTTCTGCTTCGGCCGCTATGGCGTGCCCGTCGGGGAGCTGGTCAAAATCCTGCTCGGTCGCTTCCTGCCCGTTGCAAGGACGTGGACGGACGCCATGGAGGCGGTGGTATTCAACATCCGCATGCCGCGCATCGTGCTGGCGTGCCTGGTCGGGTGCTGTTTGAGCGTGGCGGGCGTCAGCTATCAGGGCGTGTTTCAAAACCCGATGGCCTCGCCCGATCTGCTGGGCGCATCGTCGGGCGCGGCATTCGGCGCGGCGCTGGCCATCCTGCTGGGCGGCTCGGGGCGCGTCATCACGCTGCTGGCGTTTGCGTTCAGCCTTGTCACTGTGGGACTGGTGTACTTCATCGGTCAGCACGCCCCCGGCAAGCGCGTGGTATCGCTGATACTATCGGGCATCATGATCAGCTCGCTCTTTTCGGCAGGCACATCGTTTATCAAGCTCGTGGCGGACCCCTCCAACCAACTGCCCGCCATCACCTACTGGCTCATGGGCAGCCTGTCGGGCGCAACCAACAAAACCATGGCGCTGACCGCCATCCCGATGGCCATCGGGCTCATCCCGCTGTTTCTGCTGCGCTGGCGCATCAACATCCTCACCCTCGGCGACGACGAGGCGCGCACCATGGGAGTCAACGCGGGGCGGCTCAGGCTGATCGTCATCCTGTGCGCCACGCTCATCACCGCGGCCAGCGTTTCCGTCTCGGGCGTCATCGGCTGGATCGGGCTGGTGGCCCCGCACCTGTGCCGCCGCATGGTCGGCAGCGATTACCGCAAGCTCCTGCCCGCCACAATGCTGTTCGGGGCCACGTTTATGCTGCTGGTGGACGATGTATCCCGCAACCTCCTTGCCGTGGAAATTCCCATCGGCATCCTCACGGCGTTCATCGGCGCGCCGTTTTTCATCTACCTCATCACCAGGCGGGAGGGGCAGCTATGAGCATTGCCGTACACAACCTTTCCTTTTCCTATGGCGCGCAGCGGGTGCTTTCCGATGTCAGCTTCACCGCCGCCGACGGCGCGCTGCTTGCCGTGCTCGGCCCCAACGGCGTGGGCAAGAGCACCATGTTCCGCTGCATGCTGGGGCTGATGAACGATTATACGGGCACGATTGCCGTCAACGATACGGATATCCGCACGCTGTCCGCGCGCCAGATGGCGCGGCGCATCGCCTATATCCCGCAGTCGTACTACCCGACGTTCCACTATTCGGTTCTGGATATGGTGCTGATGGGCACAGCGCATCAGCTTTCGCCCTTTGCGCTGCCGGGGGACGAGCAGGCAGCCGTTGCCGAGCAGGCGCTTGCACAGGTTGGCATGCAGCATCTTTCCGCGCGCAGCTTCCAGCGCCTCAGCGGCGGCGAGCAGCAATTGACCATGATTGCGCGCGCGCTGGCGCAGCAGGCAAAAATCCTTGTAATGGACGAACCGACCTCCAACCTGGATTTCGGCAACCAACTGCGCGTTTTGAGCTGCATCAAAGGCCTTGCGGCCGATGGCTACACGGTGCTGTTATCCTCCCACAACCCGCAGCACGCGCTCACCTATGCAGACCGCATCCTGGCGCTTATCGACGGCTCCGTCGCCGCCGACGGCCCGCCGCAGGACGTACTCACGGAAACGCTGCTGCAACGTCTGTATGGCGTGCAGGCGGCCATTGTCGATACCGCAGACGGCAGGGTCATCGTGCCGCACATAGGCGGAGGGCAGGGATAGATGTTTACCTGGAATGCGGATATGATCCGCTTCATGCTCGATGCGGCGGCCGAAAACGGCTACTACGACGAGATTGCGCGGCGCATGGCGGCGCACCTGCCGCCCGATGCGCATGTGTGCGACGCGGGCTGCGGGCTCGGGCTGCTTTCGCTTGCGCTTTCGCCCTATTGCAGGCAGATAACGGCCGTGGATATCAGCGCGGAGCCGATACGGGTGCTGGAACGGCTGGTGCGGGAACGCGGCGTGCAAAACGTGACGCCCGTATGCGCCGATATCCACGCCATGCATCCCGAAACGCCGTACGATGCGCTGGTCTGCTGCTTTTTCGGCACCACGGAGGAAATGCTGCACCTTGGCAAAGCGCAGTGCAGCGGGCAGGTGTTCCAGCTCAAAAAGAACTGGACGCACCACCGCTTTTCGCTGACCGCGCAGCCGCTCAAGCGCTTCACCACCTCCGAAACCGTGCAATGCCTGACTCGTTATGGCATTCCGTACGAAACCGAGACGTTCGATGTGGAGACGGGACAGCCGTTTCGGACGGTGCAGGACGCGGTGCGCTTTTTTGAAATCTACAGCCGCGACGACGGCGCGCCCTCCTTGGAAGCGGTGCGCGATCGGCTGCAACAGCGGCCCGATCCTGTGTTCCCGTACTACCTGCCGTCGCCAAAGACGCTGTGCATGATTTCCCTGCGGGCAGGCGATATCCCCGACGATATCCGATTGCCCGCGCCCGAATAAAGAAAACCCATACAAACAAGGAGGATCTCACATGAAACGAACCTTTGCTCTGCTGTTGAGCCTGCTGCTGCTGTTTGCCGCGCCCGTTGGCTGCGCCAAACGTGCGGATGCACCCGCTGCGCCCGCCGCGACCGTAGCGCCGTCCGCCGCGCCCGATGCCGCGCCTGCCGTCGATCCCGACGCAACCGTATCGTTTACCGATTCTGTCGGGCGCACGGTGGAGGTGCCCGCACAGATCGACAGAATCGCCGTCAGCGGCCCGCTGGCGCAGATCGTCCTGTTTGCGCTTGCGCCCGAAAAGCTTGTTGGCATTGCAAGCGAGTGGGACGACAGCGCGGCGCAATTTTTGGACGCCACCTACTACAACCTGCCCGTGCTGGGCCAGCTCTACGGCGGCAAGGGCGAGCTGAATTTGGAAACGCTGCTGGCCTCGGGCGCACAGGTGGTCATCGACGTGGGCGAGCCCAAGGGCACCATTGCCGAGGATCTGGATACGCTCAGCGAGCAAACGGGCATTCCGTTTGTGCACATCAGCGCTGCCACCGAAACCATGGGCGAGGCGTATCAAACGCTCGGCACGCTGTTGAACATGCCCACCGAGGCCGCGGCGCTTACTGCCTACTGTGACGAAACCTACGCCGAGACCGTGCGCATTGCCGACAGCGTGGAAAAGGTGCGCGCGCTGTATCTGCTGGGCGACGCGGGGCTGAATGTGATCGCCAAGGGCGCGTATCACGCGGAAATCATCGATTTGCTCACCGATAACATCGCCGTGGTGGATGCGCCGAGCAGCCGCGGCACGGGCAATGAGGTAGATTTGGAGCAGATCCTCACCTGGAACCCCGACGTCATCCTCTTTGCACCCGACAGCATCTTTGCTGCCGTGGGCAGCGACCCCGCCTGGCAGCAGGTGGCCGCCATCCAAAATGACGCCTATTACGAGGTGCCCTTTGGCCCGTACAACTGGATGGGCTTCCCGCCCAGCGTGCAGCGGTATCTGGGCATGATGTGGCTTTCGCAGCTATTGTATCCCGATGCGGCCGATTACGATCTGTACGCCGAGGTGCAGCGCTATTTTGAGCTATTCTACCATGCCGACATCACGCCGCTGCAATACGATGCGCTGGTGAAAAACTCCATTGGCAAGGCAGGGAACTAGGCAGGAGAAACGGTTTCCTTATTCTTTTTGCCTTACTCTTTTTGAAAAAAGAGTAAGGCAAAAATTTCCCGCCAACGTCTGGCTTTTCGCCCGTTGAAGCCGCCGAGAACAGATAGGCCTTGGATACCGCAAGCGCTTGCAAAGCGACCTCGACGCCCGTTACAGCGCCGTTCTCATCCACCTTGATATTTGCCTCCGCTTTGGCTGTCGGCGCCGCAGAAGCGGACGCAGCAAGCGCGGGAGTGGGCGCAAAGTCACGCTTTTCGGGAGCTATCCTATCCCCACTTTCTAAAAATCATGCCTGTGTAAAAAAAAAGTGTTTTTTGCATAAAAAAAAAGAGCCGACGAAGCGGCTCGATTGATTATTATCTAGGCATTGGGTCAATGCCTATTTTTCGGTAATCATCGTGATTGAGTTTAGAAATGGGCTTTCCGCTTACAAGTGAATACTTCCGAATAGCAGAAAACTCCCGCTCACCCCTTGGGTTGGCGCGCAAAGATTCGGGAGCGGCAACATATCCTCCTGCTTTTTCTGCCACTGCATCAAGCTCGCATATCTGAATCAAGACTTTCTTTGTCATATGTCATCCAAATATTACGCGCGTTTCTTCAGGGAAATCTCTCTCCGACACAATACGCAATGCCTCTAAAACGTTTCTCAGTGCAATTTCTCGACCTTCGTCTTGTAAGCACGGCTTTTCGACGGTTGCGCGTTTAGTTCCTGTATCAAAAAAAGCTATGCCGTCCAAAGAATGATTTTCACGGGAATAAGCGTATCGGTATCCGCTGCTAGTTTTCTCAATCAGCTTGAAAAGTAGCCACATATCACTTATTCCCCCTCTCTGTTCAAAGCCGCCCACCAATTATGCCGCATATTGGCTATTGTATGGGCTTCATCGTAAGTATATCCGAATAGCCGCATCTGTGTCAACTCCACGTATTCGTGCCGCAAAAACACCAAATCAGTCTCTGTCCAGCTTCCATCAACGAGGCGTTGCCCTGCTTGCGCTTGTTCAAAGGATGGAGCAAGCCTTTGCTTTTTCCCGTCAAGCATATGCTCCTTAATGAACACCTGCTGACGTATCTCCTCGGCGGCCTTTTCGGTAAACGGCGTATGCGTGGCTATCAGCTTCGCGTCAGCGTATGTCTCTCTGTTCCTGATCTCCGCATAAAACCGTTTGGCGTGTCTATCCTGCCATCCCTCTTTTTTCTTAGCCCCGCTTAGACCGCCCGTAGCGCTCAATCGTCCCGTGATACCCCACCACCCACCGCCGCTCCGCCTTTGCCCGGATGTCGCACGCCCGTGAGAACGCATTGTATTCCTGCGTCCGCTGACGAATACGGCTGCCCTGCGCCGCCTTGTCCCCGCCCGCGTTGACCTCCCGCTTGAGCGCTCTGATCTCCCGTTCCATTTTGTCATTCCGAGCAGCCGAAGGCTGCGAGGAATCTCTGCTCCCGTCAGGGAGCAACCGGTTTCCCGTTTATGCGTCCGCCGCGGCGGGACAGATTCTTCGGGCCGATGGCCCTCAGAATGACAATGGTTTAAGGCTCTCTTGAATGATAATGAATTTTTGAAGTTTCTTTTGCTCCTTTACCGAAAACCCTTGGGTTTTCGGCATCTGCCTGAGGAGCGATGTTAAAGCCGAAGGCTTTGACCTGCTATCTTTTCTAAAAAAGTACCGTTATTCCTATTTTCTCCTTCCCTATCCTTACGAGTTTCTTTGGGTACCTTTCTTTCCAAAGAAAGGTACAAACCGTTCCCTCGTTCCCCCGTCCCACACGCGCAAAAGAACACCCCATATGGGGTGCTCTTGTTGGTTGCTCCGTTGTTTCCGTTTACTCGATGATGCTCGCCACAACGCCCGAACCGACCGTGCGGCCGCCCTCGCGGATTGCAAAGCGCAGGCCTTCCT
>CAZRIT010000011.1:0-38386 GCA_964600225.1 uncultured Oscillospiraceae bacterium
TATCGGGCGGTCGCTCAAGTTCATCTCCTACCATTTTCCCACGGTGGATATCACCGAAATTTGCGAAAACGTGCTCAAAACCCTCGTGCCCGACGAGCGCGAGATCATCACCGGCAAGAACAAGGCGTTTTTCATGCGCGTGGCGCCGTACCGTTCCACCGAGAATAAGATTCTCGGATGCGTGATTACGCTGGTGGACGTCACCATGCAAAAGCAGGGACAGGTGCAGCTTGCCAGCACCGAAAAGAAGCTCCTGATGGCGCAGGAGGTGGTTGAGGCCAAGAGCGATTATCTCTCCCGCATCACGCACGAAATCCGCACGCCCATGGGCGCGCTGATCGGCCTTGCCAAGCTGACGCGCCAGCAGGCGGATAACAGGGAGCTGCTCATGGAAAATCTGGATAAGATGACGGGCACCATCGAGTATATGGCCTCCATCGTAACGGATATTTCGGAGGCTTCCCGCGTGGAGCGGTCGCTGCTGGACGAGGTTGCGGAGCCGTTCGCCCTGCGCGAGGTGATTGATAACGTGAGCACGCTGGTCAACGGCCGCGCCAAGGAGGCGGGGCTGGTGTTTGAAGCGTCGCTGGGGGATGATTTTGCCCCGTGCTATCTGGGCAACAAGACCTCGCTGCAGCAGATACTGATCAACTTTTTAAACAACTCCATCAAGTATACACCCGCGGGCGGCGCCATATCGCTCAAGGCCTATGAGGATGGCGAGGACGAACGGACGGGCAAGGTCACGCTGTGCTTTGTCATTTCCGATACGGGCATCGGCATCAAAAAGGACTTCATCGACCGCATATTCGAGCCGTTTACCAGGGAGGCGACGGGCGATAAAAACGAGGTGTCCAGCATGGGCCTGGGTCTGTCCATTGCCAACAACCTGATCAAATCCATGGGCGGCGACGTGTCGGTGGAGAGCGAGGTTGGCAAGGGCAGCACCTTTACCATCCGCGTGCGGCTGGATCGATATCGGGCCAATCGTGATTTGCCCGTCGCGCCGAAGGACGAGGGCAAGAACCTGCAGGGCTGCAATATCCTGGTTGCCGAGGACAATGCCCTAAACCGCACCATCCTGTGCGCGCTGCTTGCCAGCGAGGGCATGACCTTTGTGGAAACGGTTGATGGCGAGGCCGCCGTCAAGGCGTTCGTGGATGCGCCCGAAAAAACCTTCCAATGCATCCTGATGGATATGCGCATGCCCAAGCTCGATGGCATCCGCGCCACGGCCCTGATCCGCGATTCGGGCAAGGCGGACGCCAAGACCGTGCCGATCATCGGCGTATCCGCCAACGGCTTTGCCGATGACGTCAAACAGGCGCGGCTTGCGGGTATCAACGAGTACACCACCAAGCCCATCGATAAAGAAAAGCTGTTTTCCGCCATGCGCGCCATGATCAAGCGGGACTGACCGAGGCGCGGTGCGATTGTTTGCGCGGCGTGCCTAACCAAGGCAAGAGGGGCAAGGTCTGCATGAAGAAAGGATACATTATATGGTTGGCAGCAGCCGTGGCGTTGGCCATGGTTGCCGCCTTGGGCTGTCGGGGCGCAAGCCCTGCGCCGCATGAACCCGTGGCGGCAGCGCCATCGGTCAGCGCGGCGCCCGCAGCCATCACGCAGGGCCAACCGCCCGCCGCAATCCCCTACGACGGCGTCTACCCGTGGCACGCGCCGTACGGGCGGGGCGTGGGGGCCATGCCCGGGCGCGTGGTGTGGGTGCACAACCCTGACGCGGTGGATTGGGACGGCGAGGACTGGTGGTGGCGCACGGACAACTTCGATGAAGCGGTCATGCTGCGCATGCTGAACGATGGCGTTGCGGCCCTTGGCGGAAGCGAAACGGCCGCGGACGGCTGGAACGCGCTGTTTGTCGCGCACAACGGCGGCAGCGGTTATGCCGCGGGCCAACGGATTGCCATCAAGGCCAACATCAACGGCTCGGCGGTCAACGATGACGATACCTCGGGCGAAACGCGCATGAGCTATACCAACCCCGTGCTGCTCAAGGCGCTGCTGACGTCGCTGGTGACGCAATCGGGCGTCCGCCCGTCCGATATCACGGTGTACGATGTTTCCCGCCTGTTCCCCGATTACATGGTGGAACTGTGTACGGCGGGGGACTTGCAGGGCGTGCGCTTCATCGACCGCAACAGCGGCGTGGCGGATACCTCCGCGCCGATTCAATGGTCGCGGGCGTTTGGCGGCGCGGTCAACTACCTGCCAACCTGCGTGACCGAGGCGGCCTATATCATCAACCTTGCCAACCTCAAGGGGCACAGCTATGGCATCACGCTGTGCGCCAAGAACCACTTTGGCTCGTTTATCAACGGCAACGCCATGCGTCCGCCCGAGGGGGCGAACCTACACCAATGGCTGACCAAAAGCGAGATGGGCATCTACAGCCCGCTGGTTGACCTGATGGTCAACAGGGAGCTTGGCGGCAAGACCGTGCTGTATATGCTCGACGCCATCCTCTGCGCGCCGTCCGAGGGCGCGTCGATGACGGGGGCGAACACCGCCTGGCGGCAGCCGCCCTTCCATGGAGACTATACGTCGAGCGTATTCCTGTCGCAGGACCCTGTGGCGATCGATTCCGTGGGCGCGGATATGCTGATGGACGAGCCGACCGTGACGGAATATAATGGGGCGCTCAACGGCAACCCGACGGTGGAGAACTATCTGCACGAAGCGGGGCTGATCGGCGCCGCGCCGTCGGGAACGGGCTATACGGATGGCTTTGGGCAGGCGATTGCCTGCCCGGGCGTGCATGAGCACCGGAACAACGCCCGTGATAAGCAGTACGGCCGCAACCTTGGCAACGCCGAGGGGATTGAATTGATCTATATCCGTTAGCGTGGCGGACGGGTTTTTGACGGCGGAGGCCATAGAATCCTTGCCGAGGTGGTACAATAAGTAAAAGGCGTAAGGAGGAAGGGCATGAAAACGGCTGTCATCTATTGTTCCAAGCATCAGGGGAATACCAAAAAGCTGCTGGATGCGATACGGGCCAAGTATCCCGTGGATGTGTACAACGCATTGGACGTTTCGACGGTGGATTTAACCGCATACGACCTGATCGGCTTTGCCTCGGGAGTCTATTACGAGCGGATTCACCCAAGCGTTCTCAAGCTTGCAAAGCGCTGCCTGCCAAGCGGTAAACAGGTGTTTTTTATGTTCACATGCGGTTCGTCCGACAACCGCTACGTCAAGCCGCTTATGAGGATCGCGGAGGAAAGAAACGCAACGGTGCTGGGCGTCTACTCGTGCCCGGGCTACTATCGGTTGGGCTTTTTGAAGCTGTTCGGCATCGAAGGGAAAAGGCAGGGGCACCCCACGCAGCAGGAAATCGAAGGCGCGGTGCGCTTTTTTGAAGGTTTGCAAGGGTAAGGCGTAGGGGTTCGGATTTGCACGGTATACTTAGCCTGCATGATAAAACACCTCGCTATATCCGCGCGGACGGTTCGGCTATTCCTCAAAGGAGAATTCGTTCAGCGCGGGAAAATCGAGGAACTCGGCAAGGGTCATGTTCAGGCCGTTTGCAATGTGGTGGATGGTGGTCATCCGAGGATCCTTTGTAATGCCGCGTACAATGTTGTCGATGGTGGATTGGTTCAGCCCGCACATCTTTGCCAGCCTGTTATAGGCAATGCCGCGCTTTTTGCAGAGCGTGGATATCCGCATTACAATGATTTCCGAATAGGTCACAGCAGCCTCCTGCCTGAATATGGGTTATTTCTGCTTTCATGATAAAAAAGAAAACAGGCAGATTAACCCGAATTCGGGTTGACATGGGATATTGTTTGCGCC
Organism: uncultured Oscillospiraceae bacterium; assembly: GCA_964600225.1. GTDB lineage: Bacteria > Bacillota > Clostridia > Christensenellales > CAG-138 > CAZRIT01. The sequence goes on from CAZRIT010000011.1 coordinate 3,814, forward strand.
TATGATTACCTATATACGGGTAACGGAGGCATATTATGGAGATGGTCATCCATGCGGTCATTCAGCGCATTGCACAACAGGAGGGCGTATCCGAGCAGGCGGTGCTCGATGAAATGCAAAAGGCGATTGACGAGGGATACAACAATCCCGATCCTGCCGCACAGGCGTATTGGGCGGCCATGCCCGCTATTGAATCTCCTGCTCCAAAGCGTCAAAATCCGACGTATCAAAGAACGTGCCGAGCGTCACGCCCAGCCCGTCGCACAGCTTTTTGATGGTGACAATGGAAATATCGCGGCGGCTTGCATCCAGCATGCTGTACACCGTGGAGGGAGTCACGCCCGACCGCGTTGCCAGTTCGTTGGGCTTAATATGCTGTTGTTTGCACAGCTCCAAGAACCGCCCGACTACCGCTTCCTTTACCTGCATTGCTGTCCACCTCGGCAAAAGCGTACATAATACTGCGCACATGCGTATACGCGTGTGCGTATATTTTGGGGCATATCTCGGTGCTATACTATGCTTATGCTGTTTAATTCTTGGCAATTTGCGATATTTTTCCCAATTGTTTTTCTAGCATACTTTGCGTTACCGCATAGGTATCGCTGGATGATGCTGCTTGCGGCCAGCTATTACTTTTATATGAGCTGGAATCCCGAGCTGATTGTGCTGATTGTCGGCACAACGCTGATGACCTATGGCTGCGCGCGGTGGATATCGCGCTGCAAAACGCCCAAGGGAAGGAAACGCGCGCTGGCGCTCGGTGTGACGGGGCCGCTGCTGGTACTGTTCTTTTTTAAGTATTTCAATTTCTTCAGCACGCAGGTTACGGCGATGCTAAGGGCGTTTTCGTTGCCTGTTTCGGATGCGACGCTGCGCGTGATCCTGCCGGTTGGCATTTCGTTTTATACCTTTCAGGCGCTCAGCTATGTGATCGACGTATACCGTGGCACCATTCCCGCACAGACGCATCTGGGTTACTATGCGCTGTATATCTCGTTCTTTCCCCAGCTTGTGGCGGGGCCGATCGAGCGCTCTTCCAACCTGATGCCGCAGTTTTTTGAGGAACACACCTTCCGTTATGAGGACGGCGTTTCCGGCTTGCAGATGATCGGGTGGGGCCTGTTTAAAAAAATCCTGGTGGCGGATACGCTGGCCACGCATGTGAATCTTGTCTATAACGGCCTCGCTGCGCAAACGGGGCTGTCGCTCATTGTTGCGACGGTGCTGGCCGCCATCCAGATCTACTGCGACTTTTCGGGGTATTCGGATATCGCCATCGGCACGGCGCGCATGCTGGGCTTCCGTCTGATGAAGAACTTTGACAGCCCCTATCTGGCACGCTCGGTGCGGGAGTTCTGGCGGCGGTGGCATATTTCGCTGTCCACCTGGTTTACTGACTATATCTACATCCCGCTGGGGGGCAATCGGGTCAGCGTGCCGCGGCATTGCCTGAACCTGCTGATTACGTTTTTGATCAGCGGACTGTGGCATGGCGCCAATTGGACGTTTGTGCTGTGGGGCGCGCTGCACGGGGTATATTTGGTGATCGGCGCATTGACGCGGCCGCTGCGGGATCGGGTCTGCGCGGCGCTCCGCTTTGATCGGAATGCGTGGTATGGCGTTGTGCTCGGCACGGCGTTTACGTTTACGCTGGTCTGCATTGGCTGGGTGCTGTTTCGTGCCAACACGCTTTCGGATGCGGCATACATATTCTCGCACTGCTTCGATGGCATCGGCAACATCGGCGCGTATTTGAAGGGCGGTTATATCGGCGCGGGCGTGGATCGGCACGCGTTTGCCAGGATCGTGTTCTATCTGGCGCTGCTGGCATGGTTTGATATTGCCAAATGTAAATTTGACCCGATGGCGCGTCTGTCGGCCGCCAAGCCAATCGTTCGATGGACGGTGTATGTGCTGTTTATCTGCATGATGGCGATCATGTCCGACAAGGGGATTGCGGCGCGGTTCATCTATTTTCAATTTTAGGTTGGGTTGGAACGGCTTATGAAACGCTTTTTACGGAATGTCCTGTTGCTTGCCCTCGTGTGCTGCCTACTGCTGATGACGCTGAGCGAGCTGTACCTTGTGACGCTGCGCACGGATTATCAGCGTTACAAGGATTCCACCCTGCGGTTGAAAGATATGCCTTACGACATCGATGTGGCGTCGTTCGGCTCGAGCCATGCGGGCAACGCGTTTCAGGGGCAGCGCTACCATGACGGGGTGCTGTATGCGATGAGTTTGGCATTGCAAACGCCCGAATTGGACTATGCCATGTACCGACATTTTCGGGATCATTTTTCGGATGACGCCACGGTAGTGATTACGCTTTCAACCTTTTCGCTGTACTGGCAGCCAACGTTTGCGGAGTATTGCGAAAACATCAAGCGCTACTGCTTGTTCCTGCCGTTTTCCTGCCTTCCTTCGGCCAAAGCAAAGTTCTACAGACTGTTTCGCATATGCGATTTTCAGGCCTCTGACGTGAGGGATTATTTTGCAAACAAGCAGCCGGGAACGCCGCCATCGGCGGAATCGAGCAGTGTAGCCACGCGCTTTACCGCCGATGAGTTGGCACAGGTCGGCAGGGCGCGCAGCCAAACGCACCTGGACATGTGCGCGAGCAGCCCCGACGGCAAGGTGTCCCGCGCGATGGACCGTGCGCTGACTGCGATGCTGACCGATTGTGCCGAGCACGGGTATCGGGTGATCCTTGTGACGACTCCCTATCTGGATGAGTACAACCGCTGCCTCCCGCAGGAACTGCTGGATCGTTTTTCGCGGGATGCCAATGCGTATGCGGATGCGTTTGGCGTGCCGTATCTGGACTATTCGCATGATGAACGGTTTACGCATGCGCCCGAGCTGTTTATTGATGCCGATCACTTAACAAGCGAGGGTTCGGAGATTTTCAAGCAGATCGTGTTCGCCGATGCGGACGCGTTTTACGCCCAAAAAGCCGGCGGGGCGAAATAGAACATTAAACTGACAGGGCGCATCCGTACGGATGCGCCCTGTTTCGTGATGCCGATGAGGATACTTCCAAAAACCACTTGACAGGCGGCGTATGCAGTATTATTATCATAAATGATAATAATACCAATATTGATATAGGAGGCGTGCATGGTCAAAAATTTGGCGGAGGCGGTGATGAACCCCGCAAGGCAGCGCATTGTGCAGTATCTGGCGCGGCGAGAAAGCGGCACGGTGAGCGAAATGGCCGCAGCGCTTACGGATATTCCCAAGCCCAGCATCTATCGCCATCTGCGCATCCTGACTGAGGCGCAGTTGATACAGGTGATTGGCGAACGGAACGTGCGCGGCGCAACGAAGCGTACCTATGCCCTGCGGCAGCGCGGTGCGGACGAATACGATAACGCGGAGCTGGGGGCTATATTCCAGGGCGCGCTCATGGCGCTGGCAACCGCGTTTTCGGGGTACTTTGCGCGGGAGGACGTCGATCCGGTGCGGGATATGCTCAGCATTGCATCCTGCGCGCTGCAGCTGACCGACGCCGAGTACATGGGGCTTTTGACCGATATTTCCAAGCTGTACGCGCCGCTTATGGAGAACAAGGCGGGCGACGGGCGCAAGCTGCGGTGCCTGACGTTCGTTTCGTCGCCGACGGATGAGTGGGAAGCCTGCAAGGCGGAAAACGGAGGGGAAACCAAATGAGTAAAATGAGTAGATTGAAAAAGCCGCTGTTGTTTACGCTGGCGATACTCCCGATTGCCATCATCGGCTCGATCCTGGTATCGTACTATACCATGGAAACCTACACGCCCGAGATGACCGAGGCCATACTGGCTTCGGTCGGCAGCATGGGGGCGTTTGTGGCCGTTGCGTCGGCGCAGGGCGCGGTCTATGCGGCGATAGCGGGATTTTTCGGGTACATATTGGCCGATCGGCTGGGGCTCATGCGCCCGCTGCGCTTTGAAAAGCAGGCATTGAAAAGGGCGCTGGCCGTCACCGCCGCCTGCGGCCTGCTGTTTTCGCTCGACCCGTATCTGTTCGGCCGCCTGATTCCCGAGGTGGGGGCGTCCTACGCGGGCAGCGTCACGTTTGCCAATTTCTTTGCGTCGCTGATCTACGGCGGCATCGTGGAGGAAATCCTGATGCGGCTGTTCCTCATGTCGCTGATTGCGTTTTTGCTTTGGAAGGTGTTTGCAAGAAAATACAGCCGTGAGGCGATTCCGACATGGGTGTTTGTCGTGGCAAACGTCGTTGCGGCGCTGCTGTTTGCCGCAGGGCACATCCCTGCCACCATCAGCATGTTCGGCAGGCTGGACGCGGTCATTTTGGTGCGGTGCTTCCTGCTCAACGGCGCGTTCGGGCTGGCCTTCGGGTGGCTATATCGCAAATACGGCATCCAGTACGCCATCGTGGGGCATATGGGCTGCCACCTGATTTCCAAGCTGATTTGGATGATCGGCGACCTGCTTTGAGCGGGTGAGCGGGGGCGGCTCAAGCCCCCGCGTATCGATCGTAAAACGCAATAATCTCGTCCATCAGCGCGGCGTCAAGCGCGTAGCGCTGCGCTTTGTCGAGGTGCTCGGCGCGGTATGCCGCGGCCTGCGCATCCCTTTGCTCGACGTCAAAGCCCGACAGATAGGCGTCGAGCGCGCGATTGAAATCATCCCGATACTGCCGCGCAGCGTCGGAATCGTACACATCGTTGTGCCCGCGGTCCTCGTAGGAAACGAAGGTGAAGCGCAGGTCGTTTCCGTAACGCTCCCGAAACATCGCAAGCCCGTTTTGGTAGGAGACCGTGTCGTCATCGGCGCTTTGGATGAGCATCACGCCCGCGACGGAGGCCGCAAAGCCGCCGAGACAATCATACTTGGCATAGCGGCCGAATTGAAGCCGCTCCCAAATGGAAAAATACGGCAGAATGCCCGTTATGGCATCCCCCATCATGCGTCGCCCCTCTTCCTCCATCATATCGAGGGAACGGTTGAAGCCCGCGACCATCACGACCGCCCTGACCTTGGGGTGGACGTTCAACACGGCGCCTGCGGAGTATGCGCCCCAGCTATGCCCGAACAGCAGTATCGGCAGCCCGTCAAAATCCGCGTGACCCTGCACGAAGCGGATGGCGTAATCCAGGTCGATCACGCCCTGCGGCAGCCCGTTGACGCCGTCGCCCGCGCTTTCATCGTTGCCCGTGGCGTCGTAGGCAAACACGGGGTAGCCGTGCTTGGCCAGGTAGTCCGCAACATCCATATAGCTGTTGTGCCCGCCGCCGCCCAGCCCGTGCGCGAGCACGACCAGCGCTTTGGCGGGGACGGCGTCCGCGGCGTACCGATAGCCGACCAGCCGTTGCCCGTCGCCGGAGGGGAAGGTATACCGCGTGCTTTGCAGGCCGTCAAACTCGGCAAGCGACCGCTTGGCCCAATCCGCCGTTTCGTAGCGGCTGCCGAAGTTCTCCCGATACACCATGGCAGCAATGCCAATTGGGGCCGTCAGGATCAGTACCGTGAGTACGGCCAGCGTGATGCAGATGGCCTTGACGACACGTTTTCGTTTGCGTTTCATGGTTGCATATCCTTTCAAGTCGGCAGGCGCGGCCGTTTTTAGCGTGGCAGGGCGGAAAAAGCGTAGAGTTCACGCGCTTTTTGGTATCGTAACATCGATTGCCGTCAGCGTCAATGCGCGGGAGTTTGCCGACGGCGGGTGATAAGTATTTGCTATTTTGGGTGGAACAAAATACAATAGAAGGTATCAGAACATCGCAAGGAGAAGGATAAAATGATTTACAAGGAGTTTCAGGGCCTGCAGCTTTCCCTGCTCGGCATGGGCGCCATGCGCCTGCCCGTGATCGACGGGGCCGACGCGGCTATCGACGAGGCGGCCACGATGGCGATGGTGGATTACGCCATGTCGCACGGCATCAACTATTACGATACCGCGTGGGGCTATCACGGCGGCAATTCGGAGATTGTGATGGGCAAGGCGCTCGCCAAGTATCCGCGGGAAAGCTACTATCTGGCCTCCAAGTTCCCCGGCTACGACCTAAGCAACATGGGCAAGGTGGAGGAAATATTCGAAAAGCAACTCGAAAAATGCGGCGTGGAGTATTTCGATTTTTATCTGTTCCACAATGTGTGCGAGATGAACATCGATGCGTATCTGGATGCGCAGTACGGCACGTTCGAGTATTTGATGAAACAGAAGGCGCTCGGCCGCATCCGTCACCTGGGCTTTTCCGCGCACGGCAGCTGCGAGGTCATGGAGCGCTTCCTAAAGGCCTATGGCAAGGAGATGGAGTTTTGCCAGATACAACTGAACTATCTGGACTGGACGTTCCAAAATGCCAAGGGGAAGGTGGAACTGCTCAAGGCCCACGGCATCCCGGTATGGGTCATGGAACCGCTGCGCGGCGGCAAGCTGGCGTCGCTGCCCGCGGCGGAAACGGAAAAGCTGCATGCGCTCCGACCCGATGAGGATGCGCCCGCGTGGGCGCTGCGCTTTTTGCAGGCGCTTGCCGAGGTAACGGTGGTGCTTTCGGGCATGTCGAACATGCAGCAGCTTCAGCAAAACATCCGTACCTACGAAACGGACAAGCCGCTCAACGCCGCCGAGATGCAAGCGATACTCGGCGTGGCGGACAGCCTGCTCAAAAAGAGCTCGCTGCCCTGCACCGCCTGCCGCTATTGCGTGAGCCACTGCCCGATGGAGCTGGACATTCCCGCTTTGATCGAGTTGTACAACGAGCACAGCTTTACGGGCGGCGGGTTCCTGGCGCCCATGCTGCTGGAGACCATGCCCGAGGATAAGCGTCCCACGGCGTGCATTGCGTGCCAAAGCTGCGAGGCCGTGTGCCCGCAGCAGATCAAAATATCGGAGATGATGGCGGACTTTGCCGCAAAGCTGAAGGGCTGACAAGCGGCGGCTGACACGGCATAATACAAACGGCGGATGCGGGTATCCGCCGTTTTTCCTTTATTGCGAAGCGCCGGCAAACAACAGGATTCTGCGAAACTTCTCTGTAAAATCGCTGAAGTATTCCGCCGCATTTCCGTCATTCGGAACAAGGAACAGCAGAAAACAAGCGCATACCGTGAGAAATGCGAACAGGGTAATCATATGACTAAAGCGGGCTCTTTTTGGTGTCGGCAGGCTGCAGTACCAAAACCCGATAACGATAAAGCAAAGAATACCCATTAGGAAATAGATGTCCATCCGATAGCGCTCTACCAAGGAAGATACCCAATGCACGTCCAGCAATGTAATGATGATCGGGAGCAGAAACAGGATGCTTGTAAACAGGCCGATTCCGTGCTCCTTTAGTTTGCTCTGTATCGGTTCAAAGAAGATTCCAAAAGACAGACACAGGATTGGGAAATTGACCAATGCGCCGCCGAAGGATATATAGGGGAAGGTTTCGCTTATGGGCGTAAAGGCGATGAAGTTCTCCAACAGTCCGTTGAGCTCTCTTGTCAGACGAAAGCGCAGGAAAAAATCACCGTACAGGCGCAGATCCGCTATTGTCAACTGATATGCCTGCCCAAACTCAAACGGATTGTCGAAACGCGCATAATTGTATGCCATCAGCAACAAACCGACGACAAGATAGGGCGACGCAATGAATAGCAGATCTTTGATCAGCCCTTTTGCAGGCGTTCGGTTGCGCAAAAAGGCGATCAGTATTGGTATGATAACGAGGTTGGCAAGTGCAATCGGCGGCCGACACCCAAAAGCAAGCGCACCGAACAGCGAGCCAAGAAAAAACAGCCAAACGGAGCGCCTTGCATTCGTTTCCACAAAAGCGGCTGAAACAAAGAAATAGATGCTCCATATTTCCATGCAGATGCCCGCGGTGATCGCCGTGCAATACAGAGCCGGGGTGCCGACGCTGTACCAGACGCTGATAGCGGAAAAAGCAACGGACAGCATCAGCAAAATGCCAAAGGATACTTTTGGAAAGAATCTTTTGGCTAACGCGTAAAACAGCTTGAATATGCCAAGGACAATGAATAGAACAAATACTTGGGTTGCGTGATATGTTGTCAGGGAATGGCCGGTTATGAGCCGATATGGAATAAACAGCAGAAAAGTGGGAACTACGCCGAAATAAACATAGTAATGCCCGTTATAGTATGCGTGGTCCCAAGGGCAATCGATGCCCATTGCATTCCGTGCGGCAGTATCATATGGATTCTCCATCTCCGCCAGCCGGGGATCCGCATCTGCATAGTCGATATGCAGATGCCCGTCGAGAATGGCGTCCGCCAACAGCTCATACTGATTCCTGTGCTCGGGGCGCTCGCCGTTCCATATGGGACTCAAGGACATGGGCAGGGTGCACAGAAGACTGACGCCAATGGCAACGGTGGCAAGCAGCCGCTTTTGGGCGTTACCCATGCGATCTATCGAAATCTGATGCATGGGGGATTTGCGCCTTGTAAGGTACAAAAACAGCAGGACAGCGCCCCAGAAAACCCCGCTTGCCGCCAAGTACTTGTTTCGTGCGATTACGGCGATGCCGCAGCACAAAAGCACCGCGAGGCTCAGCAACAATAGCGGAGCGGCTTTTTTGAGCTGTTCTTTTGTCATATGGATTACCTCCCACAAAAGTGATTTGGGCGAAGATCATCGATTTTGCGGTCTGCTTGCCGCACATGTGTGCCCACATGAAGCGGACGGGGAGCAGACCGTTTCGCTTTTGTATCGGCACATCATCGTGCCAGGCTAAAACAGCGGCGCGAGCACGCGCAGCAGGCGGCGAAGCAGGCGGCGCGGCAGCGAAACTTTGGTCAGTTCCTCCATGGTGATTTGGCGGCAGCGGGACAATGCGGCCAGGTATGCATCGCGCATATCCGTTACGGCCGAGGCGTTGCACATCCACACCGCGCATTCAAAATGCAGGTACAGGCTGCGGTAATCCAGGTTGATGGTGCCGACCACGCCGACGGTATCATCGGATACGAAGGTTTTGGCGTGCACCATGCCGGGCTGGTATTCGTATATCTTTACGCCCGCTTGCGCGAGCGGCTCGTAGTAGGAACGCGTCATCTCCTGCACGATCCTGCCATCGCACTTTTTCGGCAGCGTCAGCCGCACGTCCACGCCCGATTTGGCGGCGATGGCCAATGCGGTCAGCATTTCGTTATCGATGATCAGGTACGGCGTATTGATGTACACATACCGCTGCGCGCAGCCGATCATGTTGCGGTAGACCGTGCTGCCCGTCGACTCGTCGTCGATGGGCGTATCGGTGAAGGGCTGCACAAAGCCGTCGTCGGCGACGGTGGCGCAATAGGCGGGATCGGGACGGTATGCATCAAACGCGGTGCGGCTGTCGCATACAAAATCCCACATGGTCAAAAACATCATCGCCAGGCTCCATACCGCTTCGCCCTGCAGCATAACGGCGGTATCGAGCCAATGCCCGTCGTACCCCGTGCCCTCATTGATGTAGCGATCGGCAATGTTGATGCCGCCCGTAAACCCGACGTTGCCGTCGATGACGCAGATTTTGCGGTGATCGCGGTTGTTGAACTGTGGCGAAAGGTGCGCGCGGAACGGGTTGAACACCTTGCATTGGAGGCCCGCCCGCTCAAGCGTGGTTTCATAGCCGTCTGGCAGGCGGAACATGCACCCGAAATCATCGTAGATGATGCGCACGTCCACGCCCCGGCTGCGCTTTTCCCTCAGCACGGCCAGCACGTCGTCCCACATGCGGCCCGGCTCCAAAATGTAGTATTCCAGAAAGATAAAACGCTCCGCCTTCTTCAATTGCTGCATCAGCGCGGCAAACATCGCCTCGCCCACGGGCAGATACGTCGTTTGCGTGTGTTGAAACAGCGGGGCGTGCGCCGTGCCCGCAAGGTAGCGGGATTGTCTTGCCGCGGCGGGGTTCAGCGTTTCCAGATCCTTTGCGGGCTGTTGGGATGCGTGCGACATGGCCTCGCGGTAGCGTGCGTAAGAATCGTACATCTGCTTGCGCTTGCGGCGGCTCAGGCGGTTCCTGCCAAACACGGCGTACAGCAGCAGCCCGAACACGGGCACGCCCAGTATCGGCAGCAGCCACGCAATCTTGTACGCGCTGTTCGTATCGCGCCCGACGATATAGATGGCAACCAGCGCCGACAGGACGTTGGCCACAAAGTACAGGTTGACAAACCGCTCATTGAGGCGCACGATAACAAGATACAGCACCAGAAACTGCAGCAGGATGAACACGCCCGTGAACGTAGCGCGCGAAAAGATTTTGCGTACGATCTGCTTCATATGATACAGTATACCACAGACGGCATATTTTGGCAGCCGATTTTGGGCGGATTTGACGGCCGCGCACACGCGGATGTTTGCCGAATAAACGGAGGGAACCATGACAAAGCAAAGCTATACCGAAACCAACGCCTCCATCATCGATGGCTGGGCGGAGAATGGCTGGGAATGGGGCGTGCCCATCGATCACGAAACGTTTCTCAACGCCAAACGCGGGGTGTGGGGCGTGCTGCTGACCCCCACAAAGCCCGTCCCCAAGGATTGGTTCTGCCCGCTCCATGGCGCCAAGGTGCTGGGGCTTGCCTCGGGCGGCGGGCAGCAGATGCCCATATTCACTGCCCTTGGCGCGGCATGCACCGTGATGGACTATTCCCAAAAACAGCTTCAAAGCGAGCTGATGGTGGCCGAGCGGGAGGGCTATGCCATCGCCGCCGTCAAGGCGGACATGACGCAGCGGTTCCCGTTTGCCGACGAGAGCTTCGACCTCATATTCCACCCCGTATCCAACTGCTATGTGGAGGATGTGCTGCCCGTTTGGCGGGAGTGCAGCCGCGTGCTCAAAAAGGGCGGTATCCTGCTGGCGGGCTTTGACAACGGCATCGGCTACGCCTTTAACGATGCGGAAACGGAGCTGGTCTACAGGCTGCCGTTCAACCCGCTCAAGGATAAAAGGCTGTACGACGATTCCATGGCGAACGACTGGGGCATCCAGTTTTCGCACACCGTTGAGGAACAGATCGGCGGGCAGTTGAAAGCGGGGCTGACGCTGACGGATATCTATCAGGATACCTGCGGAGAGGGCAGGCTGCACGAGTATAACATTCCCACCTTCTACGCAACCAGGGCCGTCAAGGCGTAGGGAACGGGAACGGACGGGGATGGAAACGAATGGTCCCTTTCTTTTCAAAAAGAAAGGGACCGAAAGAAAACGGTAAAAAGGCCATCCTGAGGGTCGCAGACCCGAAGAAGGCTGCGTGTATGCGTAGCCTTCGGGATTCTTGACAGTAATTTAATTATTTATGAAGTTTTTCTGCCTGCTCTTTTTTCAAAAAGAGTAGGTCGTTCTTTGTTTGCCGTCTACCTGGTCAAAAACAGCACGCCGACGCAGTTGGGGCCACAGTGGGCACTGATGGTGCAGCTTGCGGTGGTGACGTGCACTTCCTCAAACGGCTGCAATTGCAGCACGGTCTCCTTAACCTGCTGCAACAGTGTCGGGTCGAGCGACGAATAGGTGATGAACACCCGATCGAGCACGATATCGGTGCGGCCCTTCAATTGATCCTCGACATATTTGAGGACGGAGCGATCGAAGCGGCCGATGTACTTTTTGCCCACGACCATGCTGCCGTTGAGATCGTTGCGTACCAGAATGGAGGGTTTGAGGGAAAGCACGTCCGCGCTGATGCGCGCAAGGCTGGAGCAGCGGCCGCCCGCATTCAAAAATTCCAGCGTGTCGAGCACAAAGCTGGCGCGCGTCCTGTCGGTCAAAGGCAAAAGCTCCTGGCAGATCTGTTCAAACGCCATCCCGCGCCTGATTCGTTCGCCCGCCTCGCAAACCAGCAGGCCAAAGCCCGTGGAGAGGTTGCGCGAATCGATGACGCACACCTTGCCGCCGAACGATTCTGCGGCGATGGCCGCATTTTGAAACGACGAGGAAAGGCCCGAGCCGATGGAGATGTGGATGACTTGATAGCCATCCTCGACAAACGGCTTGAAATAGGCCGCGTATTCTGCGGGGTTGATGGCCGCCGTGCGCGGAAGCAGCTTTTGCTCGCGCCATGCGGCAAACAAATCCTCGGAGGTAATATCCTTCCCGTCGGTGTACGAGCGCTCACCCAGCACGATGTGCAGCGGGAACAGGGAAACGCCGTAGCGCTGCTGCAGTTCGCTTCCGATATCGCAGGGCGTATCCGCACTGAGCAGGATCTTTGGGGTGTTCGGCATGGGTTGACAGTCATCCTTTCCTAATGATATATAATCTATCATATCATCTCGGCAGAGCTTCGTCAATTCGCGTGCTCGCTGACGTCGCCGCGCGCCTCGAGCTCGGAGACGATTTTGCCGTACATCTCGGCGTCGATTTTGTACTTGAAGCGGTATACAACATACCCCGCCAGTATGGAGATCATGGGGAGGATGAGCATGGCCAGCTTCATAATCAACAGGCCTTGGTCGGTTACGGTATCGGGCGTGGCCTCGTTGATGCCCGACAGTACCAGCGTGTAGCCGATGATGCCCGTGCTGATGGCGCCGCCGATTTTGTTGATAAACGGCTGCATGGAAAACGTAATCGATTCGTTGCGTTTGCCCAGCTTCCATTGCCCGTACTCGATGGTATCGGCCAAGAACATCAGCATCAGTATCTGGATAAACGCCTCGCCGATGAAGATGAGCACGCCCGCAATGCCCAGCCCCAGCATGTGCATGGGCGAGAGGAAGAACAGCACATAGCCCACCAGCACCAATACCGAGGCAAACGCGTACAGCCTGCCGCGCGAGAAGCGCCTGGCGAACGCGGGGAACACCGCCAGCGCCGATAGCTGCGATACCGCCAGCACCGCGGCAAACACGGAATACATATTTTCGTTTTTATAGGCGTACTTGAAAAAGTACACGCCAAAGCCCGTGGTGGTGGAGTAGCCGATCATAAACAGCGCCATGGCGATGGAGGTGTACAAGAGCTGATCGTTTTTAAACAGCACCGTGAACATATCCTTGAGCTTGGTTTTCTTTTCCTTTTTGAACGTGACGGCCGTTTCCCTGACGCCGAAAACCGTAATGGCCTGAAACGCCAGCATCAGGACGGCCAGTATCACGGCGAACACGAACCAGCCCTTGGTCAGGCTGCCCGTGACCGCGCCCAGCGCATTGGTGATGGGCAAAATCAGCACCACCACGGCAAACATGCCCGCGCTTGCGCAGATACGCGCAAAGGAGCCCATCGACTCGCGCTTTTGTTGATCCAGCGTCAGCGACGGCAGCATGGAATAGTATGCAATGTCGTTGAGGCCGTAGGCGATATCCCAACCCAGATAGAACACCGCCATCAGCAGCACATACCCGAGCCCCGTGAGCTTGAGATCGGTAAACATCAGCACCATGAATACGCTGCTTAACACCGCGCCGATGGTGATCCACGGCTTGAACTTGCCAAAGCGCCCCGAGGTATTGTCCACAATCACGCCCATGAACGGGTCGTTGACGGCGTCGAATATGCGCAGAATCAGCAGCATCGTCGTCATCATCAAAAGCGTTTTGTCGGATAGCTGCAGCACCTCGGTCAGATAGGTCATCAGGTACATGCTCACCATCGTGTAGAACATGTCGCGGCCGACCGTGCCCAGCCCAAAGCAGTATTTGTTCCTGCGGTCAATGGATTTCATATCGTTTTCTCCCAATCATGATGATACGGTATCACAAACGGGTATGCGCGGCCTTCAGTTGCTTTTGCCGAACAGCTTTGCCAGCGGCGCAACGGTATCGTTGAGGTTTTTGATGGCGGTGTTGAGGGTGCCGACGTCCAACTCGCCAAGCTGCTTGACGGAAACCTGCAACTGCGTGATGGCGGTGTTGAGCGATGCCACATCCAGCGTTTCCAGCACCTGCATGGCGTCGCTGACGTCGGAAAGCGATTGGGTGGCGTCGGCAATGAACCCGTCGACGTCGGTGGAAAGTTTTTCCAGGTCGACCGCCTGCAGCTTGACGATGACCGTCTGCGCCTCGGTGACGGCAAGGCTGAGCTTTGGCACCAGCAGCGCGCACGTCAGCACCGCCACGGCGGCCACGATTGCCAAAAACACAACGCACAGCCGCATGAGCCTGAGCCGCTTTTTGTCGCGCGCCTGCTGCTCGACGGCGTGCAGATACAGTTCCTTTACATAATCGATGGTTTGATATGCGTCCTGCGCGGCGTCTGCGGGCGGGACGGAGATGGCGCCTGCGTAATTTTCCATAAATTACTCCCCTCAAATCACTCCGATTTTTCTAACTATAACACAGAATAGATACGGAATACAAATCCGTTCGCGGTCAGGCGTGCGCGCGCCAAGCGGCATGGCGAAACATGAAAATTGCTGTTGACAAGGCGCGCGAGCGGTCGTATGATGCCATTGAAAAGACAAGTAAAAAAGTAGGGATTAGGAATGAAGCTGTCCACAAGAAGCAGATACGGGCTCAAGGCCGCGGTGGACCTGGCCGTATGCTATGGCGAGGGCCCCGTGCCGCTGCCGCAGCTTGCGGGGTTACAGGGGATATCCGAGGCGTATCTGGAGCAGCTGCTCAATCGGCTGAAAAAGGGCGGTATCATCGAAACGGTGCGCGGGGTATCGGGAGGCTATGCGCTGTGCCGCGCGCCCGAGGATGTCTCCGTGGAGGAGGTGCTCTCGGCCCTGGAAGGGTCGACGGCGGTGGTAGACTGCGTGGATACGGAATCCAACGGCTGCAAAAATGCCTGCACCTGCTCGGCACGGCCGCTGTTTTTACGCTTACAGAACAAAATCAACGATGTGCTGTCGGCCACGTCGCTGAAGGAGCTGGCCGACGACTATATCGAGCAAAAGAGGCGACTGCAACATGCAACGGGTATATCTTGACAATGCGGCGACCACCATGGTTCGCCCCGAGGTGGTTGAGGCGATGCTGCCTGCGTTTACAACCCACTACGGCAACCCTTCCAGCCTGCATGGCTATGCGCGCGACGCGGCCAAGCTGATCGACATGGCCCGCGTGCAGACGGCCAAGGCGCTTGGCGCGGAGCCGAACGAAATCCTGTTCACGGGCGGCGGCACGGAATCGGACAACACGGTTTTGCGCGGCGTGGCGGCGGCCAACGCCAAAAAGGGCAAGCACATCATCACAACGGCTGTGGAGCATCATGCCATCCTGCACACGCTGGAGGCCATGGAGCAGGAAGGCGTTGCGGAGGCGACGGTGCTGCCCGTGGACGAATACGGGCGGGTGACGGCCGCGCAGGTGAAAGCGGCCATTCGGCCCGATACGATCCTCGTTTCGGTCATGTTTGCCAACAACGAGGTCGGCACCATCATGCCCATTGCCGAAATCGGCCAAGTGTGCCGCGATGCGGGCGTGCTGTTCCATACCGACGCCGTGCAGGCGGTGGGGCATGTGCCCATCGACGTACACAGTATGCACATCGACCTGCTTTCGCTTTCGGCGCACAAGTTCCACGGCCCCAAGGGCGTGGGCGCGCTGTATATCCGCAAGGGCGTGCGCGTCCCCGCGTTCATCCTTGGCGGCGGGCAGGAGAAGCACCGCCGCGCGGGCACGGAAAACGTGCCGGGCATCGTTGGCCTGGGCGCCGCCATCGAGATCATGACGCGCGAGCTGGATCAAAACGCCGCCAAAATGACGGCTCTGCGCGACCGCATGATACGGGAGATTGCGCGCACCATTCCCGATGTCAAACTCAACGGCCACCCGACCGAGCGGCTACCCAACAACGTCAATTTCAGCATCCGCTTCATCGAGGGCGAGTCGATCCTGCTGATGCTCGATCTCAACGGCATCGCCGCATCCAGCGGCTCGGCGTGCACCTCGGGCTCGCTCGACCCGTCGCATGTGCTGCTGGCCATGGGCTTAAAACACGAGGTGGCGCACGGATCGCTGCGCATGACGCTTTCGGAATACACAACCGACCAAGAGATCGATTATGTATTGGAAATACTGCCCCAAATCGTACAAAAACTGCGCGACATGTCGCCGCTGTATCAAAAAGGAGAGTAACGATGTATACCCAAAAGGTGATGGATCATTTTCAAAACCCGCGCAATGTGGGCGAGATTGAAGGGGCCAGCGGCGTGGGCACCGTCGGCAACGCCAAGTGCGGCGACATTATGCAGATTTCCCTCAAGGTCAACGAGGAAACGGGTGTGATCGAGGACGTCAAATTCAAAACGTTCGGCTGCGGCGCGGCCGTGGCGACATCCTCCATGGCCACCGAGATGATCAAGGGCAAGACCGTGGACGAGGCGCTTGCGCTGACCAATGCGGCCGTCGTGGAGGCGCTGGAAGGGCTGCCGCCGCAAAAGATTCACTGCTCGGTGCTGGCCGAGGAAGCCGTCAAGGCCGCCATCGACGATTACAAGGCGAAAAAGGCCGCGTCGGAAAGCAAAAAATAACAGCGATCCTGTCGGATAGCCATCCTGCTGCACGCCGATACTAAGGTGGAAGAAATGTGAGGTGAGCAGTATGAAGACGCTCTCGATAGGACTCGGCATGCTGGCAGGCGCTGCCATCACGCTGACGGTCGTCAATTCCATGTATCCCGATGTGCCAAGGCGTATGGCGCGCGATGGCAAACGGTTTGCGCGTACCACAAGGCGTACCGTGGATGACATTGGCGACATGATGGAAAAATGAGCGAAAACGAAGGGACGGCGGCAACGCCGTCCTTTCGTTTATGGGAGCATTTCACGAAATGCCACAGCGAATCCGTCCCCGAATACGATTGACAGCGGGCGGGGAAGGATGGTACATTCTATGCATGGATATTTCCATTCGACAGGGCCTTTCCCAAATGGACATGGACGCCGTGATCGGGCTGCTTTGCCAGACCTATTGGTGGAGCGGTTATACCGATGCGCCCGATCGGATCCGCCGCGCGGCGGCGCATTCGGCGCTGCTGGTGGGCGCGTTTCTGCCCGACGGGCGGCAGATCGGCTTTGTGCGCGTGGTGTCCGATTTTGTGAGGATTGCGTACATTGCGGATGTGGTCGTGTGTGCGGATTGCCGCAGGCGGGGCGTTGCAAAGGCCATGCTGCGCTATGTCGTGGAGAGCGAGACGCTGCGCGACGTGGGCAAGTTCCTGCTGATTACGGGGGATGCGCACGGGTTTTACGAGCGGGCGGGCTTTCATGTGACCACGCGCGGCGGCGACTATATGGAGTTGAAGCGATAGACGGCTTTCGGCTGCGGGTTTCGATACGGGCCTGCCCCGAGCGCCGATTTTTTGTAAGGAGACGGGTATGAAGAAGGGGAGCGGATACATCTATTTCATTCTGGCGGGTCTGTTGTGGGGCACGGTCGGGTTCTTTGTGCGGCGGCTGAACGCGGCGGGCTTTTCCTCCATGCAGGTGGTGGCGGCGCGCTCGGTGGTCAGCTTTGTCATCATGCTGGCCATCGTGTTGATACGCAATCCCAGGGCGGCCGTCATCCGATTGCGCGATATTTGGATGTTCATCGGCACGGGCATTGTATCTGTGGCGGCGTTTAGCTGGTGCTACTTTTCCTGCATGCAGGAAACGACGCTGTCGGTGGCGTGCATTCTGATGTATTCCAGCCCCGTGTTTGCGGCGATTCTGGCCGCGCTCATATTCAAGGAGCGCATGGACAGGCGCACGCTCGTTGCGCTGGTGATGGCGTTTACGGGCTGCGTGATCGTAACGGGCATCTGGCTGGACGACCTGAGCGTGGTCTCGGGCGTGGGGATTCTCCTGGGCGTGCTGTGCGGCTTCTTTTATGCGTTGTACAGCATATTCTCCCGCTTTGCGCTGGTGCGCTACGATACGTTTACCATCAACCTCTATTCCTATCTGCTCACGGCCATTGCCACGCTGCCCTTTGCCAGGCCCGCGCAGATGGTTTCCGTCGTGGCTGCGGACCCCAAGCTGTTGATCTACCTGCTGGGCGTTGCGGTGTTTACGGTGATACTGCCGTACCTGCTGTTTACGCAGGGGCTGAAGAAGGTGGAGATCGGGCTTGCGTATATCCTGACGACGGTAGAGATACTGGCCGTGCTGTTCTTCTCGGTGGTGGTATTTCAAGAACCCTTCACCTGGTACAATCTCATCGGGTCGCTGCTGGTGGTATCGGCGGTCATTTTACTGTCGGTCAAGGGCAAGCAAAAAAACGCGCCCGACGCGCCCGATGCGGCGCTGCTGGAAAAGACTTGACGCAACGGTCAATATTCGATAAACTGTGTCTACATGACAAATATTTTTAATTGAAAGGGATTTTACTATTATGCCTTCTGGTCTTTTCGGTGGCGGCGCAGGCTCCGCCGCATCCGGCACAGCCGCCGCGGGCGGCGGTTCCTCGTTCATCATCCTGATCGTTATCATGGTGGCCATGTTTGCCATCATGATCATCCCGCAGCGCAAGCGCGAAAAGAAGGTCAAGGCCATGCTGGCCGCGCTGAAAACGGGCGATCGCGTACGCACCATCGGCGGCATCTACGGCACCATCGGCTCCATCAAGGATGATGTGGTCGTGCTGCTGGTCGGCCCCGACAAGGTCAAGCTTGTGTTTGCGCGCGGCGCCATTGCACAGGTGGAGGAAGCGGGCGTGGAAAACACCATGACCGAGGAAATCAAATAAACCTCCGATTCCAAACAAACGATATGCCCGCCATCCACCGATGGCGGGCATGTTTTTTATCAACCGATATTCCGCTCGGCCGCCGATGGCGGGCATATTTTGCCGTGCCGAGGACTATGATGTTACGGGACAAACAAGTTTGCGGAGGTGGAAGCGTGGCATACGGCAACAGGCGAAAGCGGGCGGATTCCCCGCTGTTGATTTGGAAGGCGGCGGTGCTGGCCGCGGTCATGACGGCGGTGCTGGTGCTGCTGTTGGCGCTGTCGCTCAAGTGGGAGTGGCTGGGTGTCTCCCACATCCGCATCGTCAACACCCTCATCAAGGCGCTCTCGGCCTGCTTTGCGGGCTTTGTCGTATCCCATGGCCGCTACCGCCGCCTGTGGCTGGTTGCGGGGCTTGCGGGGGTCATTTACATCGCAGCGTCGTTTGCGGTGTTCGGCATCCTGAACGGGAGCTTCCGCGTGAGCGTGAGCAACCTTTCGGATGTGCTGATGGCGTTTGCGTGCAGCGCCTGCACAAGCCTCATCGTCAAAACCCTGCGGGAGCGCGCCGCGCAAAACGCCTGACGCTAAGGCGACGGTGGCTATTCCGACCGATGAGAACGCAGAACCCCGCCAATACAGTACGTTTGTGCGGATGCGGCTCCCCTCGCCTTAGCCCATTGCCTCCAGCGCAAACGTATTGTCCACCAGCTCCGTAAACACGGGCCGCGCGGTCAATTGCCCCGCGCTGTCGATGATATCCAGCAGGCGGTTGTAATCCTCCTCGTACATGACGGGCTCCGTTTTCCACGAGTCCGTCTTTTTGTAGCTTTCGGCCACGATTTTCAGGCTGTCAACCGTGCTGTCGGGGAAAAACGGCTGCATGGCCAGGGCGATCTCCTCGTCGGTTGCGGTTTGAATCCAAAACTGCGCGCGGTAGATGGCCTTGAGGAAGCTGACGATAAACTGCGGATCGTCGGCAATCATTTGCTGGCTGACCAGATACGCCGTGTACGGCACGTTGCCCGACGACAGGCCCACGTTGGCTACGATATGCCCCTTGCCCGCGTTTTGAAACTCCGTGGCCGTGGGCTCAAACAGGGTGACATACTCGCCCGTGCCGCCCTCGAACGCGCCGCCCATGAGGTTGAACTGGATGTTGTCGATCACCGTCACGTCCCTGCCGGGCGTCAGGCCGTGCTGCTTTAGCACATAGCAAAGCGTCATGATGGGCATGCCGCCCGCGCGCCCGCCGATGACGGTCTTGCCGCGCAGGTTCTCCCATGCAAAGTTCGGCTCGGCCAAGCGCCCGACCAGGAACGATCCGTCGCGCTTGGTGAGCTGGCCGATGATTTTGGGATAGTCCGCCTTGCCCTCGTTGTACACATACACGCCCGTTTCGGGGCCCGACAGGCAGATATCCGCCTCGCCCGACAGCAGCGCCGTCATGGCCTTGTCGGAGCCGCCCGCGGTGGTCAAATGCACATCCAGCCCCTCGTCGGCAAAGAAGCCTTGGGAGATGGCCACATACTGCGGCGCGTAAAAGACCGAGCGCGTCACCTCGCTCAGTTCCACCTTCCGCAGCGCGCCGCCGCTGTCCTTGCAGCCCGTCAGCGACAGGAACGCCGCCGATACGGCCAACAGCATGCTCAAGCATCGTTTCATTCCGTCATCCTCCTATTGATTGGTTTGGGCAAAGGGGGCAGGCTGCGCGCGCAGGGATGCGCCCATTGCTTGCTACCCATACTATGAAGAAAGCCCGCAAAGCGTGCGCTCGGCATAGCAGCCGTGGTTGAAAAAGGAAAAATAGCTTTGATTGCTGCGCGATTTCCGTTATAATATCCTTAAGGGAGGCGAACGCTATGACGGATTCGACTTGGGAAACGCAGGAATTTGAGGTACAGCGGGAGAATCGCGCCGCGCGCGATACGCTGCTGACCGTTTACGACGCCATGCGCGAGAAGGGCTACGATCCCGTCAACCAGATCGTAGGCTACCTGCTTTCCGGTGACCCGACCTATATCACCAGCCACAACAATGCGCGCTACCTCATGTCCCGCATGGAGCGGGATGAGCTGATCGAGGAGCTGGTGCGCTTTTATGTACGCCACAGGGAGCGCGCATGAAGCGGATTTTGGCCTTTGACGTGGGGGAACGGCGCATCGGCATTGCCGTCAGCGACGCATTGGGCATCACCGCCCAGGGGCTGGAAACGTATGCCCGCACGGGAGATTTGGAACGGGATGTGCAATACCTGCTGGAGGTAGCCGAGCGGTATCGGCCCGTACGGCTGGTGTTTGGCATGCCGCGCAACATGAACGGCAGCTACGGCCAACAGGCCGAGATCACGAGGGAATTTGCCGAGCAGGTGATCGGCCGCTGGGACGGCGAGTACGATTACTGCGACGAACGGTTGACCACCATGTCCGCCACCCGCGTACTGCTGGAGGCGGATGTGCGCCGCAGCAAGCGCAAGCAGGTGGTAGACAAGCTGGCGGCGGTGCTGATACTGGAAAGCTATATGGAATCGCACCGCGATACGATGGAATCATAGGAGAATAGAAATGGAACAGGAGCAGGGCAACATCATTCAATTGCTGGATGAAAACAATCAGGCGGTCTCGTTCGACCTGTTGATGACGTTTGATTACGAGGGCAGGCGCTACGCGGCGCTGCTGCCGATGGACAAGGTGGAGAACGTCGGCGACGACGAGGTGGTGCTGCTGGAGATTGTGAAGGAAGGCGGCGAGGAAGCGTACATATCCATCGACAACCCCGTTTTATTGAACGAGGTGTTCGATGTGTTCATGGAGCTGTTCGACGAGATGCTCGACGAAGAGGACGATTTGGACGAGCGTGCGGACGGAGAAACCGCGCCCGAACGGTAAAAAGCGGCGAAAACAGCGCATATTTGTATTGCATTACCGAATGGCGCTGTGCTATAATACGCGAGGTATCACGCACTTTTGCGGATGATCGGGCTCGTGCCGCGCTGCGGTTCCCCGGTGAAGTGAAGCAAAAGGTGGAAAAAAACGAGGAGGTTTATTGAACATGTCCGTGATTTCCATGAAACAACTGTTGGAGGCCGGTGTACATTTCGGCCATCAGACCCGCCGTTGGAACCCCAAGATGAAGGAATACATCTATACCGAGCGCAACGGCATCTACATCATCGATCTGCAAAAAACGGTCAAAAAGATTGAGGAAGCGTACGCGTTTGTGCGCGATCTGTCGATGGATAACAAGACCATCCTGTTTGTCGGCACCAAAAAGCAGGCGCAGGAATCCATCGAGCAGGAAGCCAAGCGCTGCGGCATGTACTATGTCAACCAGCGTTGGCTGGGCGGCATGCTCACCAACTTCAAGACCATCCAGCAGCGCATCACGCAGTTGAAGCGCATCGAGCAGATGGAGGTATCGGGCGATTTTGAATTGCTGCCCAAAAAGGAAGTCCTCCAGCTCAAGCATGAGCAGGAGAAGCTGGAAAAGAACCTCGGCGGCATCAAGGAAATGAAGCGGCTGCCCGGCGCATTGTTTGTGGTGGACCCCCGCAAGGAGCACATCGCCATCGCCGAGGCGCGCACGCTGCACATCCCCATCGTCGCCATCATCGATACCAACTGCGATCCCGACGAAGTGGATTATCCCATCCCCGGCAACGACGACGCCATCCGCGCCGTCAAGCTCATCGCCGCCAAGATTGCCGACGCCATCATCGAAGGCAAGCAGGGCGAGCAGATGGAGCCCGAGGAAGTGCCCGCAGCCGAGCAGGAGCCGGCCGCGGCAGCCGAATAATTGAAAACGGAGGAAGATACAATGGCATTTACCGCTAAGGATGTTATGAGCTTGCGCGAACTGACGGGCGCGGGCATGATGGATTGCAAAAAGGCGCTGACCGAGTGCGAAGGCGACATGGAGAAGGCCAAGGACTTTCTGCGTGAAAAGGGCCTGGCGGCAGCCGCCAAGAAGGCCGGCCGCATCGCCGCGGAGGGCATTGTGGGCTCGTTTGTGACGGCCGACTACGGCGTGCTCGTTGAGGTCAACTGCGAGACGGATTTCGTTGCCAAAACCGATAACTTCAAAGCCCTCGTGGACGCGGTTGCGTTGCAGGTCGGCAAGGCCAAGCCCGCCACCGTGGAGGAGCTGCTCGAGCAGGACTTCGTGGAGGAGCCCGGCAAGAAGTTCAGCATGCTCATCAACGAGGCCGTCGCCAAGATCGGCGAAAAGATCAGCATCCGCCGCTTTGAGCGCTACGAAGGCGCAGTGGATAGCTACATCCACATGGGCGGCAAGATCGGCGTACTGGTGGAGACCGACGTTGCGCCCGCAACGGACGCCGCGCGCGAGGCCGTGCACAGCGTTGCGCTGCAGATTGCCGCAGCCAAGCCGCTGTATGTGCATAAGGACGAGGTGCCCGCATCCGAGATTGCGCACGAGAAGGAAATTCTCATTGCGCAGGCCAAGAATGAGGAAAAGCCCAAGCCCGACGCCATCATCGAGCGCATGGTCAACGGCCGCATCGAAAAGTACTTCAAGGAAGTGTGCCTGCTGGAGCAGCCGTACGTCAAGGATCCCGACATCACCGTTGCCAAGATGCTGGGCGCCTGCGGCGAAAAGCTCAACATCGTGCGGTTTGCCCGCTACGAGATGGGCGAGGGGCTGCAAAAGCGCGAGGATAACTTTGCCGAAGAAGTCATGGGGCAGATGAAGAAATAACGACCGAACAAAAGGAACACGGCGTCGTGTTCCTTTTTTGCATGGTGTGATGCGGCTGGGCGTACGCATCCAAGCTTGGATTTGTATGCCTTGCCGTGGAAAGGGGAACACATGTTGTACAAACGCGTATTGCTCAAAATCAGCGGGGAGGCGCTTTCCTCCGCGCAGACGCCGCTGTGCGCCGAGACCATCGGGCGCACGGCCAAGATGCTGTCCGAGCTAAACCGCCGCGGCGTCGAGCTGGGCGTTGTGGTGGGCGGCGGGAACATCCTGCGCGGCCGCAGCGCGGGCAATATGGAACGCAACCGCGCCGACCACATGGGCATGCTGTCCACCGCCATCAACGCGCTTGCCATACAGGATGCTTTGGAACGCCTCGGCGCCCCCTGCACGGTGCTGTCGGCCGTGGAGATGACCAGGTTTTGCGATACGTTCACGTCCCGCGGCGCAAAAGCGGCCCTGTCGGAGGGCAAGGTTGTGGTGTTTGCGTGCGGCTCGGGCAGCCCGTTTTTCTCCACGGATACGGCGGCGGCGCTGCGCGCGGCGGAGATTGGCGCGGACGTGCTGCTGCTGGCCAAGAACGTGGACGCCGTCTATTCCGACGATCCCAAGGTGAACCCGAGCGCCGAGCGCTATGCGTATCTGACCTACGATCAGGTGGTGACCCGGAACCTGCGCGCCACCGACCTGACGGCCATTACGCTCTGCAAGGAGCAGGGGATTCCGATCCATGTGTTCGCGCTGGATCGGATGCTGGAGGTGTTCGATACCGAGGGCATCGGCACCCGCATCGGCAAATGACGATTGTGCTTGTATATGCCATGGCGTTTATAGTAGAATAAAGTCACGAAGGAGGCTGGACCTATGCCGCAAGATATCATCGATTTGACCAAGGAACGCATGAATAAGACCATCGCTGTGCTCAACAGCGAGCTTGGCGGGCTGCGCGCGGGGCGCGCCAATCCGCAACTGGTGGAGCGTCTGTCGGCCGATTATTACGGCACGCCCACGCCCATCAGCCAGCTTGGCAACATCTCCACGCCCGAGCCGCGGATGCTGGTGATCTCCGTGTGGGACAACAAGGCCATTCCCGCCATTGAAAAGGCGATTCAAAAGTCCGATCTGGGCATCAACCCCGCCAACGACGGCAAGGTCATCCGCCTGATGTTCCCCGAACTGACGGAGGAACGCAGGAAGGACCTGGTCAAGGTCGTGCGCAAAAAGGGCGAAGAAGCCAAGGTGGCCATCCGCGCCATCCGCCGCGACAGCATCGAGCAGATCAAAAAGGACAAGAAGGAAAACCTCCTGACCGAGGACGACCAGAAAAAGCTGGAGGAGCGCGCGCAAAAGCTGACGGACGACATGATTAAGCAGATCGACGGCGTCCTCTCCGCCAAGGAAAAGGAGATCCTCACGGTTTGATCAGCGTCGCGGGGCTGCCGCCCGATGTGGCGGCCGAACGGTTGACAAGGGAGGGGTGCCGCGTGCAGCTATGCGAGGCGCGCTCCCGCAAGGGCGTCGAGGGCGACGATGTGCGCGTCATACGGCAAACGCAGCTTGACGAAAACGAAGTCCTTTTGACCTACGCAACCTTTATCACAAAGCCGCAGGCGTAACGGAATCCTGTTGAGATGCGAAGCCATCGCGCTTTTGCATCTCAATTGTTCATTATCATTTTGAAGCGATGCGTATGCTGCACGGGGATGGAAGATATGGCAAAGTATACCGAAACGGAACTGGAATCGATGGGATTAAAGCCACAGGCGCTGCCCGGGCATGTGGCAATCATTATGGATGGCAACGGCCGCTGGGCCAACCGCCGCGGGCTGCCGCGCGCCATGGGACACCGCGCGGGCACGGAGCGGCTCAGGGAGATCATCCGCTTTTCGTCCGATATCGGCATCCGCGCGCTGACGCTGTACGCCTTCTCCACCGAAAACTGGAAGCGCCCGCAGGACGAGGTGGGCGTATTGATGAACCTTTTGATCGAGTATTTTACGCGGGAAATCGACGAAATGCACCGTAACGGCGTGCGCATCCGCGCGCTGGGCGATATCTCGCAGTTTCCCGACAGGGTGCGTCAGGCCATCGAGGCTGCCGAGGACCGCACGCGTGAAAACGACGGGTTGCAGCTAAGCATTGCGCTCAACTACGGCAGCCGCGCAGAGCTTTTACGCGCGGCCAATCTGGCGCATCGGGCCGCCATGGCCAACGGCGAGGAGGAGATTTCCCAAGCGCTGCTGGAATCGTTTTTGTACACTGCGGGACTGCCCGAATTGGATTTGATGATTCGCACCAGCGGCGAGGAGCGCTTGAGCAACTTCCTTTTGTATCAGGCCTCGTACGCGGAGCTGCTGTTTACGGAGGATTTCTGGCCCGACTTTACGGTGGATCGATATATCGAGGCGCTGCGGTCGTATGAAAACCGCACGCGCCGCTACGGCGGATTGGGGGAGCAGGCATGAAGACGCGCATCGTTGTGGGCGTGGTGCTGTTTAGCGTACTGGTTGCGGCGCTGTGGTTTGGCGGATTGGCGATGCTGATATTGCTGGCGCTGTTTGCGCTGATTGCGGTGTACGAAATGGGCGTGGCCTTCCAAAGCCGCGGCAACAAGCCGATATTGGCGCCTGCGTATGTGTTTGCGGCGGCGTTCGGGTTTGTATTCTACTATTTCGATATCCTTTCGCTTGTGACGCTGTACATGTCGTCGCTGATTGCGACGATGGTGATCTCGCTGTTTACGCCAAAGCGCACGATGGCGGATGTGATGGCGGGCATGTTCGTGCATGTGTACCCGCTGCTGTTTTTGATGTGCTGCGTGCTGGTGTACTTCGGCTTTGCGCGGCCTGTTGCGATGACGGCCGCGTGCATGGCCATGGTTGCGCCCGAGGTGAGCGATACGTTTGCGTACTTTGGCGGCACATGGTTCGGCAAGCGCAAGCTCTGCCCGCGCATCAGCCCCAAAAAGACGGTGGCGGGCTCGGTTGCGGCGCTGCTGGGCGGCATGGTGTTCGGCGCCATCATCTATTTTGCGCAGGGCCTTTGGGACGGGATGGTGCACCTGACGGTGCTGCTGGCCGTGGGACTGCTGTGCGGCGTGTTTTCGCAGTTTGGCGATTTGTTTGCGTCCACCATCAAGCGCTGGGCGGGCATCAAGGATTTTTCCAGCATTTTTCCCGGGCACGGCGGCATCATGGACCGCATCGACAGCATCCTTTTGTGCGCGCCGCCGGTGCTATTCGTCTTTTCCGTACTGACAAAGCTGGGGGTATACTGACATAGGCGGCATGGGAAGCATCAAACGTATAACGGTGCTCGGCAGCAGCGGCTCCATCGGCCGACAGGCGCTGGACGTGATCCGATCGCACCCGAACGATATGGAGCTGTACGGCCTGGCGGTCAACGGCTCGGTTGAGACGCTCATCGAGCAGGCGCACGCATTTAAGCCCAAGGTGGTGGCGTGCGCGGCGCCGTTCGATCAATCGCGCCTGCCCCAAGGGGTGCGGGCCATCGTGGGCGAGGACGCGGCGGAAATTTTGGCGGGCGATGCGGCGGCCGATGTGGTTGTCAACGGCATCGGCGGCTTTGCGGCATTAAAACCCCTGTTAAGCGCGCTGGCCGCGGGCAGGCGCGTGGCGCTGGCCAACAAGGAGAGCATCGTGTGCGGCAAGCCGCTGGTGGATGCGGCGCTTGGGAAAGCGGGAGAGATCATCCCCGTGGACAGCGAGCAATCGGCGATATTCCAGTGCCTCAAGGCGGGCAAGCGCGCGCAGGCGGACAAGCTGATCCTCACCGCGTCGGGCGGGCCGTTCTGGCGGCTTTCCATCGAGGAGCTGGCGCATGTGACGCTCAATGACGCATTGAGCCACCCAACCTGGCGCATGGGCCAAAAGATCACCGTGGATTCCGCAACGATGTTCAACAAGGGGCTGGAGGTCATCGAGGCGGCGTACCTGTTCGATATGGCGGCGGACGATATTTCGGTACTCATTCACCCGCAGTCGATCATACATTCCATGGTATCGTTCCTGGACGGCACGGTCATGGCCAACATGAGCCTGCCCGATATGCGCCTGCCCATCCAGTATGCCATCACCTATCCCGATCGTGCGCCGTCCGTTTGCAAGCCGCTCGACCTGGCCGACGTGGCGGAGCTGACCTTCCGCCGCGCCGATTTGGGACGGTTTGCGGCGCTGCGCATGGCGTACGATGCGCTGAAAGCGGGCGGCGCGTACCCGATTGCGTATAATGGCGCAAATGAGGCGGCCGTGCAAGCATTCTGCGACGGCTGCATAAGCTTTATGGACATCGAACGGGCGGTGGACTATACTTTACAGCGTATGACCGCGTCCGCGCCGACGGAGCTTCAGGGCGTGCTGGAGGCCGACAGGCTGGCAAGGGCGCTGGCGGCAAACTATATTGACCAAGCAAAGGGGAAACGCGTTTGACATCCGTACTCATTATCCTGGTGGCGCTTGCGCTGTTGGGCATCATTGTGACCGTTCACGAGCTGGGCCATTTTTTGATGGGTCGGCTGCTGGGCTTTTCCATACTGGAGTTTTCGGTGGGCATGGGCCCCGTTATCCTCAAAAAGGAATCCAAGGGCATCCAGTACTCCCTGCGCGCGCTGCCCATCGGCGGCATGTGCCGTTTTTACGGGGAGGACGCCGAGGCGGCCGACGGGCGGTGCTTCAACGCCCAGAAGCTTTGGAAGCGGTTTTTGGTGGTGGTCAGCGGCCCCGTGATGAACTTCCTGTTTGCGCTGCTATTGTGCATCGTAACCCTTGTGGCCTATGGAGACTATGTGCCAAAGATCAGCGAAATCCCCGATCCGTCGTCGCCCGCGTACCTGGGCGGCATGCGCACGGGGGATATCATTACCGAAATTGACGGCAAGGACGTGCAGTTCTATGCCGAAACCGTCGATATGATACTGGCCGTGGATACCGACGATGTGGCTGTCGCGGTCCTTCGCGACGGGCAGAAGCAGGAGCTCATGCTCCGCCACATCTATAACGCCGAGCAGGGGCGCAACCTCATTGGCATCACCATAGAGCCCGTGCGGCAGTCGTTCGGGCTGTTTGGCGCAACGGGGCGCTCGCTTTCGTACCTTTGGAACGTGGTGACGGAGACGTTTGCGGGGCTTGGCAGGATGATCGGCTGCGATGTTTCCTCCGCCGATGTGGCGGGGCCCGTGGGCATCATTGTGCTCATCAGCGACGCCGTGCGCTACGGGTTGGAGACGGTGCTGCGGTTTGCGGTAGTCATCAGCTTGAGCCTCGGTATCACCAACCTGCTGCCGCTGCCCGCGCTGGACGGCGGACGGCTGGTGTTTATGGTGGTGGAGGGCGTCCGCGGCAAGCCCATCCCGCCCGAAAAGGAGGGCATGGTGCACTTTGTCGGGCTGGTGCTGCTGTTCGGGCTGGTCATCTTTTTGACGTATAACGATATTACCAACCTGATCAAGGGGATCTATTGATGAAGGAAAGCATGCCGAGCGTCAGCGCGGGCGGCGTCAGAATCGGCGGCGGCGCGCAGGTTACCGTGCAGTCCATGACCAATACCGATACCAAAAACGTGGCCGAAACGGTGCGGCAGATTCATTCTCTGACCGCCGCGGGGTGCGATATCGTGCGCGCATCGGTATACGATATGGATTGCGCCAAAGCGTTTGCAGATATTCGCAGCCAAATTGCCATCCCGCTGGTGGCGGACGTGCACTTTGATTATCGGCTGGCGATTGCCGCCATGGAGCACGGCGCGGACAAGCTGCGCTTCAACCCCGGCAACATCGGCGACGAGGCGCGCGTGCGCAGCGTGGTGCAGTGCGCCAAGATGCACCGCGTGCCCATCCGCATCGGCGTCAACGGCGGCTCCATCGAAAAAAGCATCAAGCAGGCATACGGCGGGGTCACGCCCGTGGGCATGGTGGAAAGCGCCATGCGCCATGTGCGCATCCTCGAATCCGAAGGGTTTACGGATATTGTGATTTCCTTAAAGGCTTCCGACGTACGGCAGACCGTGGAGGCATACCGCCTGATTCGAAAGCAGACGGATTACCCGCTGCATGTGGGCGTGACCGAAACGGGCAGCGCCGACATGGGCGTGGTCAAATCCGCCATCGGCATCGGCGCGCTGCTTATCGACGGCATTGGCGATACCATCCGCGTGTCGCTCACCGACGATCCCGTGCGCGAGGTGGAGGCGGGGCTGAAGATCCTGCGTGCGCTGCATTTGAGAAACGACGATGTGGAGATCATCAGCTGCCCGACCTGCGGCAGAACGCGCGTGGATTTGATGCAGATGGCAGAGCTTGTGGCCGAGCGCCTGCCCAGGCGGCGGGGGTAT
Source organism: uncultured Oscillospiraceae bacterium (assembly GCA_964600225.1). Classification (GTDB taxonomy): domain Bacteria; phylum Bacillota; class Clostridia; order Christensenellales; family CAG-138; genus CAZRIT01. The sequence goes on from CAZRIT010000011.1 coordinate 33,426, forward strand.
CTCAAGGTGGCTGTGATGGGCTGCGCGGTCAACGGGCCGGGCGAGGCGGCGGACGCCGATATCGGCATTGCGTTTGGCGATGGCAACGGCGTGCTGTTCCAGCGGGGAGAAAAGGTTTACCATGGCCCGACGGAGGACGTAATCAACGCCCTTGTGGCGCGGGCGCAGGATATGCTAAAAGCAAAAGCGGACTAAAGCGAACGGGGGACGGCGGTGGAAGAGGGGCTTGTCAATGCGCTGATCGGCCTTGGCATCGATACGGAGAGCTTGCAGCTGGAACGCGTGGTGCTCAACAAGGGCACGGGCGGGCTCAGCGTGTATTTTTTATGCCAAAAAACGTTGTCGGCGCAGGAAAAGCAGGCCGTTAGCGATTCTATCCACGCGCTGCTGCCTGAGCTGAACGTATCGGTCTCGTTTTCGGATGCGGCAGGGCAGCCCGCCGCGCCCGAGCGGGCCGAAACACCGCCGACAACCGACGCCGTCAAGCCCGTCAAGCCGCAGCAGACGGATGCGCGGGTGCTGTTGGGTACCACCATCAAATCCGCCAAACGCACGCCCATTCATCAATTGGTCGAAAGCGAGGCGGCCGTGGTCATCGCAGGCCGCGTGGTCTCCGTGGAGGAGCGCGACGGCTGGGGCAACAAGGGCGCCAACGGCAACAGCACCTACCGCGTACAGATCAATTTGACCGACGAGACGGATTCCGTCTACTGCGAGTGCCGCTTCTTTGAGGAGCCCAAGCGCGCGCGGTTTACGGGCATGCTCAAGGCCGCGCTGGACGAGGGCTTGCAGCTTGTGATACGCGGCGTGTGCAGGATGCCCAAATATGCCAAGGAGCTGCAGCTTTTCGTCAACGACGTCAACACCATGGCGGCGAGCCTTCGGCAGGATACGGCCGGGGAAAAGCGTGTGGAGCTGCATATGCACACCCGCATGTCCATGATGGACGGGCTGACGGATGTGACGGGCGCGTTCAAGCTGGCCAAGCGCTTTGGGCACAGGGCGCTGGCGGTGACCGATCACGGCGTGGTGCAATCCTTCCCCGAGGCGGCCAAGGCGGCCAAAAAGACGGGCGTCAAGGCGCTGTTCGGGGTGGAAGGGTACCTGCTCAAGGATACGGTGCTGTCGGATATGGAGCGCAGCTATGTGGTGTTCGACCTGGAGACGACGGGACTCAAGCCCGAATCGGCCGAGATCATCGAAATCGGCGCGGTGCGCATCGAAGGCGGGCGTATTACCGAGCGCTTCCAATCGTTTGTCAACGACGGCACCATCGTGCCCACGCACATTACGGAGCTGACGGGCATCACCACGGATATGCTGCACGGCGCGCCGAAGCTAAGGGATGTGCTGACGGATTTTCTGGCGTTTTGCGGGGATAGCTGCCTGGTTGCGCACAATGCGGAGTTTGATATGTCGTTTGTGCGGCATCACGGGGCGCGGTTCGGGATGGCGTTTTCCATGCAGTATGCCGATACGCTGCTGCTGTCGCGCAGCCTGTTGCACGAGCTGCCCAACCACAAGCTGGATACCCTGTGTGAGCACCTGGGGGTCACGTTGACCGATCACCACCGCGCCAGCGACGATGCGTACGCCACCGCCGAGGCGTTTTTAAAGCTTATGGACATGCTGCGCGCCATGGACGTCAAAAAGCTCCCCGTGCACGACCCCACCATGCGGCAGGCTTTGGACGGCAAGGGGCGCAAAAAGACCAACCATATCATCATTCTGGCGCGGACACAGGCAGGCATGAAGAACCTCTACCGCCTGGTCAGCTATGCACATTTGGATCATTTCCGCATGCGGCCGATCATTCCCCTTAGCCTCCTTTCCATCTACCGTAGCGGCCTGATACTGGGCACGGCGTGCGAGCAGGGCGAGCTGTACCGTGCCATACTGGACGATCTTCCCATGGAGGAGATCGAGCAGATTGCCGCCCGTTACGACTTTTTGGAGATCCAGCCGCGCGGCAACAACGCGTTTTTGGTGCGCGAGGGCAAAAAGACGGAGGAGGAGATCCTCGAAATCAACCGTTCCATCGTGGCGCTGGGCGATCGGCTGGGCATCCCCGTGGCCGCCACGGGCGACGTGCACTTTCTGGAGCCCGAGGACAGCATCTATCGCGAGGTGCTGATGACCAAGCTCGATTTTGCGGACGCGGCGGAGCAGGCGCCGCTGTACTTTCACACCACCGACGAGATGCTTGCGGAGTTTGCATACCTGGGCGAGGAAACGGCCAGGCGCGTGGTCATCGATGTGCCCAACCAAATTGCGGATATGTGCGACGAGCTCAAGCCCTTCCCCGACGGCACACACGCGCCCAAGATTGAAAACGCAGAGCAGGTTTTGACCGATCTGGCCATGACGCGCGCGCACGAACTGTACGGGGAGACCCTGCCCGAGAACGTTGAGGCCCGCTTGGAAAAGGAGATGCACTCCATCATCGGCAATGGCTTTTCCTCGCTGTACCTGATGGCGCAGCGGCTGGTGCAAAAATCCCTCTCCGATGGCTATCTGGTGGGCTCGCGCGGCAGCGTGGGCTCGTCGCTGGTGGCGACCATGGCGGGGATTACGGAGGTCAACGCGCTCAGCCCGCACTATGTGTGCCCCAACTGCAAGTTCAGCGATTTTGACGTGGACAGATCCAAATCGGCCTGCGGCGTGGACATGCCCGATCGGGACTGCCCCAAATGCGGCACAAAGCTCAACAAGCTCGGCTACGATATTCCGTTCGAGGTGTTTTTGGGCTTCGATGGCGACAAGACCCCCGATATCGACCTGAACTTTTCGGGCGAGTATCAGCCCGTGGCGCACAAATATGTGGAGGAGATGTTCGGCAAGGGGCACGCCTTCCGCGCGGGCACCATATCGGGTCTGGCGGACAAGAAGGCGTACGAATGCGTGTTTCACTACATGGAGAGCAAGGGCGTTGTGCTTAGGCAGGCCGAGCGCGAACGGCTGGTGAACGGCTGCCTCAACGTCAAGGTAACCACGGGCCAGCATCCCGGCGGCATCGTGATTGTGCCCAAGGACGAGGATATCCTCGATTTTACGCCCATCCAGTACCCCGCCGACAAGAAGGACAAGAACACCATCACCACGCACTTCGATTTTCACGCCATGGACGATCGGCTGGTCAAGCTGGATATCCTTGGCCACGACGACCCGACGGCGCTGCGGATGCTGCAGGATTTAACGGGCGTCAACCCCATCACCATCCCGCTCGACGACAAGGATACCATGCGCATCTATTCCTCCGCGGAGCCGCTGGGCGTGGATTTGAGCGCGCTGGAGTGCGATGTGGGCTCGCTGGGCGTGCCCGAATTCGGCACGGGCTTTGTGCGCGGCGTGCTGGAAAACACCAGGCCCTCGACCATGGAGGAGCTGGTGCGCATTGCGGGGCTGACGCACGGCACCGATGTTTGGCTCAACAACGCCGAACCGCTGGTGACCAACCATATCGCGCGCCTCAACGAGGTCATCTGCACGCGCGACGACATCATGAACTATCTCATGGCGCACAACGTGCCCGCCAAGATGTCGTTTACCATCATGGAGCGCGTCCGAAAAGGCAGGGGGCTGCTGCCCGAGATGGAGCAGGCCATGCAGGAATACAGCATTCCGTCATGGTTTGTGGACTCCTGCCGCAAGATCAAATACATGTTCCCGCGCGGGCACGCGGTGGCGTACGCGATGATGTCGTTTCGCATTGCGTACTACAAGGTGCACCACCCGCGGGAGTTCTACGCGGTCTATTTCACCGTGCGCGCGGATGCGTTCGACGTCACCATTGCATCCGGCGGCGCGGAGAAGGTGTTGTCGGCCATCAAGGAGATGGAAAAGGGCGCGCAGTTTATGGATTTTGCCGAGCGCAAGCGCACACGGGAACTCATCACCATACTGGAGGTGGTGTACGAGATGAACCTGCGCGGCATCCCGCTGCTGCCCGTGGACATCTACCGCTCCGATGGGACGAGGTTTTTGATCGAGGATGGGGGCATCCGCCCGCCGTTCAACGCCATTCCCGGCGTCGGCTCCAACGCCGCCGAGGGGCTGGTGCAGAACCGTGGCGTGGCGCCGTTTCTTTCGGTGGAGGATTTTCAATTGCGCACGGGATGCAACAGCGGCGTGCTCAGTTCCCTGGAACGGTGCAGCAACCTGGGCGATCTGCCCAAAACGAACCAAATTTCCCTCTTTAGCTTGACGTGAAGCCATTTTTGAGATACACTTTTTTGTAAGTAATTTGCACTGTATGGTGTGTTCATAGATAGATTGAAGTTGGCTGACAGGCTGAATCATGTTAAGTATGAAGTAACCGTACGATGCGCGTGCGGTTACATTTTTTATAGATCGGAGTTGAAACAATCATATGCAATGGTGGCTGACACTCATCATAGGCGTGGTGGCGATTGCAGCGGGCTTCCTGATCGGATACGCCTATCGCCGCAATATCGCCGAGGCCAAGGTTGCCAAGGCCGAGGACGCCGTTAAAAAGCTGTACGACGATGCGCAAAAGCGCGCCGAGGAGATCAAAAAGGAGAAGGTCCTCGAGGCCAAAGAGGAAGTCTTCAAAATGCGCAACGAGGCCGAGCGCGAAAACCGCGAGCGGCGCACGGAAATCCAGCGCAACGAGCGCAGGCTCTTCCAGCGCGAGGAGATGCTGGACAAAAAGATGGACGCTCTGGAGCAGCGCGAGGGCACGATCGCCCAGCGTGAAACCGAGCTGGACAAGACCGAAAGCGAAATCAACGCCCTGCATGCCAAGCGCATCGAGGAGCTGGAAAAGATATCGGGCATGTCCATGGACGCGGCCAAGCAGATGCTGCTGGAAAACGTGGAGCGCGATGCGCGGCATGACGCCGCCATCCTCATCCGCGATATCGAGTCCAAGACCAAGGAGGAGGCCGACAAGCGCGCGCGCAACATCATCACCCTGGCCATCCAGCGCTGCGCCGCCGACC
>CAZRIT010000012.1:0-37504 GCA_964600225.1 uncultured Oscillospiraceae bacterium
TGATCAACGGCGGCTTTATGATACTGGAGCCGAAGGTGTTTGCCTATCTGGAGGACGATGCGACGGTGCTGGAGCAGGCGCCCATGGAACGCCTGGCGGCCGACGGACAACTCATGGCCTATCGCCACGACGGCTTCTGGCAATGCATGGACACCCAGCGCGACAAGGAAAAGCTGGAAAAGCTCTGGGGCAGCGGCCACGCGCCGTGGAAGGTATGGTAAGTTGGACAGGCTTTCTTTCTACAACGGAAAACGCGTATTTATAACAGGTCACACGGGCTTTAAGGGCGCGTGGCTGACGCGGCTGCTGCTTCATGCGGGCGCGGAGGTGACGGGCTATGCGCTTGCCCCCGAGACCACGCCGAGCCTGTTTGGGCTGATGCACCCCGAACGGGACATGCACAGCATCCTTGCCGACGTGCGCGATTTTGAGCGGCTGAGAGCCGCTTTCGACGCCGCGCGGCCCGAGATTGTGCTGCATCTGGCGGCGCAGCCCATCGTGCGCGAAAGCTACCGCACCCCGCGCCAAACGTACGAGACCAACGTCATGGGCACGGTCAACCTGCTCGAATGCGTGCGGCTGAGCGACACGGTGCGCTCCGTGGTCAACGTTACCACCGACAAGGTGTACGAAAACAGGGAGCTTGGCAACGCCTTTTGCGAGGAGGAACCCCTGAAGGGCTACGACCCGTACAGCAACAGCAAGTCCTGCTCGGAGCTGGTCACATACAGCTACAACATGGCGTTCTTTCGGGAGCGCGGGCTGCCCGTTTCCACGGCGCGCGCGGGCAACGTCATCGGCGGCGGCGATTTCAGCGTCGATCGCATCATACCCGATTGCGTGCGCGCAGCCATGGCCAAAGCGCCCGTGGGGCTGAGAAACCCCGCTTCGGTGCGGCCGTATCAGCATGTGCTGGATCCATTGTACGCATACCTGACCATTGCCCAACGCCAGTATGCTGCGCCGTCGCTTGCCGATTGCTACAACGTCGGCCCTGATCGCTGCGATTGCGTCAATACGGGCGCGCTGGCGGAGCTTTTCTGCAAGGCCTGGGGCGACGGGATGCATTGGGTGAACCAAAGCGAACAAAACGCGCCGCACGAGGCGGGCTTTTTGATGCTGGACTGCGATAAAATGAAGCGCACGTTTGGCTGGAACCCGCGGCTGCACATCGACGAGGCTGTGCAATACACCGTGGAATGGACGAAAAACTGGCTGTCGGGCGGCAGCGTGACCGATTGCATGGACGCCCAAATCAAGGCTTTTGAGGTTGAGAACGCATGAACGAATTTGAGGGCATGACCGAGCGCGCCGCGCGCGAACGGATACTGGCCGAGGTGGCCGCATATTGCGATACGTTCCATAAAAAACCGCCGTATCGGCAGGGCGACCGCATTCCGTACGCCTCGCGCGTGTACGATCGGGAGGAGATGGTCAACCTGGTCGATGCGTCGCTGGAATTCTGGCTGACGGCGGGGCGCTATACGGAGCAGTTTGAAAAGGCGTTTGCCAAGTATCTGGGTGTAAGGGATGCGATACTGGTCAACTCGGGCTCGAGCGCCAACCTGCTGGCGTTTATGACGCTGACGTCGCCCATGCTGGGCGAGCGCGCCATTGTGCCCGGGGACGAGGTCATCACCGTGGCGGCGGGCTTTCCGACTACCGTTTCGCCCATCATCCAGTACGGCGCGGTCCCCGTATTCATCGACGTTACGATTCCGCAGTACAATTTGGACGCTGCGATGCTGGAGCAGGCGCTATCGCAAAAAACCAAGGCCGTCATGGCCGCGCATACGCTCGGCAACCCCTTTGACATTGCGGCCGTGCGGGCGTTTTGCCAAAAGCACAGTCTGTGGCTGATCGAGGACAACTGCGATGCGCTGGGCTCGCTGTACACGCTCGACGGCACGGAACGGCTGACGGGCACGTTTGGCGATATCGGCACCTCCAGCTTCTATCCGCCGCACCACATGACCATGGGCGAAGGGGGTGCTGTGTACACCTCCGACCCGAAGCTGAGCCGCATTGCGCGCTCCATGCGCGATTGGGGGCGTGACTGCGCGTGCCCGTCGGGGCACGACAACCTGTGCGGGCACCGCTTTGACGGGCAGTACGGGGAGCTGCCCAAGGGCTACGACCATAAATATGTTTACTCGCACTTTGGCTACAACCTCAAGGCCACCGATATGCAAGCGGCGGTCGGCTGTGCGCAGCTAACGAAATTTCCGTCGTTTGTCGAGCGGCGGCGGCACAATTTTGATCGGCTGATGCAGCGTCTGCGGCCTGTCGGGGACGCCTTGATACTGCCCGAGCCGAACGAACACAGCAAGCCCAGCTGGTTCGGGTTTTTGATGACGTGCCGCGCGAGGATCAAAAGGGAGCAGGTTGTGCCGTATATTGAAAGCCGTGGCGTACAGACGCGCATGCTCTTTGCGGGCAACCTCATCAAGCACCCGTGCTTTGACCAAATGCGGCAATCGGGCAAGGGCTACCGCGTGGTCGGAAAGCTGAAAAACACCGACCGCATCATGCAGGATACCTTCTGGGTTGGCGTATACCCCGGCATGACGGACGAGATGATCGACTGCATGGCGGCCGTCATTACGGAAGCGGTGCGGCAGTGAAGCGCATACAGGCGTGGCTGCAACGGCTGGAGGCGCACCCGAAGTTCGGGTGGCTGGTGCAGTTTGTCAAGTTTGGCATCGTAGGCGTCAGCAACACCCTCATCAGCCTGGCCGTATACTATGCGTGCTACTACTGGCTGGGGCTGCACTATCAGCTATCCAACCTGCTGGGGTTTATCATCAGCGTGACCAACGCTTACTATTGGAACAGCCGCTATGTATTCAAAATGGGCGATCACCGCACGTTTGCGGAGCATGCCAAGGCGTACGGCAAGACCGTAACGGCGTACGGCGGCACCTATCTGCTGGGCGTGGCGCTGCTGTGGCTGTGGGTGGACAAGCTGGGCATTTCGGCGGGCATTGCGCCGCTGATCAACCTGCTCATCACCATCCCGCTCAACTTCATCATCAACAAGTTCTGGACATTTCGTAAAAAGAACGCGCACAAGGAGGAGCAAAACACATGAAGCAGCGACTGGCAGATTACGTTGCGGACTTTCTGGTGGGCAAGGGGATTACCGACTGCTTTATGCTCACGGGCGGCGGCGCCATGCACCTCAACGACGCGTTGGGGCATAAGCAGGGCCTGCACTGCCGGTACAACCATCATGAGCAGGCGGGCGCCTACGCGGCGGAAGCGTACGCGCGCGTGGACAACCGCATTGCCGCGCTGTGCGTTACCACGGGCCCGGGCGGCACCAACGCCATCTCGGGCGTGCTGGGCGGGTGGCTCGATTCGGTGCCGATGCTGGTGCTGTCGGGTCAGGTGCGCTACGATACGACCGCGCGGTATATGGAGCAGTTTACCGACGGGCTGCCGTTACGGGCGGTGGGCGATCAGGAGTTTGACATCACCAAGTCCGTCGGCTGCATGTGTAAGTACGCAGTGATGATCGAAAATCCCAACGATATCCGTTACGCGCTGGAGAAGGCATATCATCTGGCTACGACGGGGCGGCAGGGGCCGAGCTGGATCGATATCCCGCTCAATTTTCAGGGCTGCACCATTGAGACCGACCAATTGCGCGGCTACGACCCCAAAGAGGACGAGGCGCGCATGCCGATTCGGGTTGACGAAGCGACCGTGAAGGCGGTGCTCGAGCGCATTCGCGCCGCCAAACGGCCTGTGCTCTATGCGGGCAACGGCATCCGCCTGTCGGGCGGGTATCGGGCGTTTCGCAGCGCGCTGGAAAAGCTCGGCGTGCCCGTGGTCACCTGCTGGGATTCCATCGACGCCATCGAGGACGAAAGCCCGCTCTATGTCGGCCGCGGCGGCATCATGGGCGACCGCGCGGGCAACTTTGCCGTGCAGAATGCCGATGTGGTGCTGGCGGTGGGCAATCGGCTTTCCATCCGTCAGGTCGGCTACAATTGGCAGACCTGGGCGAGGCAGGCGCATGTTATCATGGTGGATGTGGATCCCGCGGAGCTCAAAAAGACCACGCTGCATGTGGAAACACCCATCTGTGCCGACGCCAAGGACTTTTTTGAAAGCATGGATGCGCTGCTGCAAAAAGAGCGCAGTCTGCCGCTGTTTGGCGGGGACGACTGGCGCGCGATCTGCCAAAACTGGAAGCGCGACTACCCCGTAACGCTGCCGAAACACTGGCAGGAGGACGGAAAATACGCCAACGTCTATGCCTTTATTCGATATCTGAGCGAGCGGCTGCCCGACGGCAACATGACGGTGGTGGCCAACGGCAGCGCGTGCGTGGTGGGCAGCCACAACTACGTCATCAAAAAGGATGCGCGCTTCCTCATCAACAGCGCCGTGGCCAGCATGGGCTACGGGCTGCCCGCGGCCATCGGCGCGTGCATTGCGTGCGGGGAACGGGAGACGGTGTGCATCGAGGGCGACGGCAGCATCATGATGAACCTGCAGGAGCTGCAAACGGTTTTGACCAACCGCCTGCCCATCAAGCTGTTTTTGATCAACAATCAGGGGTATCATTCCATCCGCCAGACGCAAAACAACCTGTTCGGGCACCACTGCAAGGTGGGCATCGGCCCCGAAAGCAACGACCTGACCTTCCCCGATTTTGAAAAGCTGGCCAAGGCATTCGGGTACCCGTACTTTGCCGCGCACAGCAACGAACAGATGCGGCAGGCCGTGGACGGCGCGCTATCGGAGCGGGGCGCGGCATTCTGCGAGATATTTGTATCGACCGAGCAGAATTTCGAGCCCAAGAGCGCCACCAAGCGCCTGCCCGACGGCACGTTGGTCAGCCCGCCGCTGGAGGATCTGGCGCCGTTTTTGAGCAGGGAGGAGCTTGCCAAAAACATGTACATCGAACCCGTGAAAGAGGAGTAGAACGCATGCGAAAAATATCCCTGCTGGATTGCACGCTGCGCGACGGCGGCTATATCAACGATTGGCGGTTTGGCGAACGCGCCATCCGCGGTTTCAGCGAAAAGATTGCGCAGACGGGCGTGGAGATATTCGAGGTGGGGTTCATCAAGGGCAACGTCTTTGACGCTGACCGCCCGGTGTTTCCCGATATCGAAAGCATCGGCCCGATCATCCGCCCCAAGAAGAAGGGCATGATGTATGTGGGCATGCTGGATATGAGCGCGCCCGTGCCGAAGGAGCGGCTGTGCCCGCACGACGGGAGCTCGCTGGACGGCATCCGCGTCATATTCAAGAAAGAAAAGATTGCGCAGGCCTTTGAATACTGCAAACTGGTGCAGCAGCTTGGGTACACGCTGTTTGTGCAGCTTGTGGGCACCGATTTGTACGACGATACGGAGTTTATCGAGGCGATCAAGCTGTTTGCATCCATCAAGCCCTACGCCATCTCCATTGTGGACAGCTTTGGGCTGATCAAGCGCAGGTCGTTTTTGCGCTATGTCTATCTGGCAGATAACAACATGCCGCAGGAGATCGTGCTGGGCTACCATGCGCACAACAACCTGCAGCAGGCGTTCGGAAACGCCGAAAGCCTGGTGGAGATGAACCTCAACCGCGATTTGTGCATCGATGCGTGCGTGTTTGGCATGGGGCGCGGCGCGGGCAACCTGAATCTGGAGCTGTTTGCGGAGTACATGAACGAAAGCTTCGGCGCGCATTACCGCATTGAGCCGATGCTGGAGATTATGGACGAGTACCTCAATGATATCTACCGCACCAAGTTTTGGGGGTATTCGCTGCCGCTGTACCTATCGGCCAGCATGGGCTGCCACCCCAACTACGCCATCTATCTGGCTGAAAAGGACAGCCTGACGGTCAAGTGCTTCAACGAATTGCTGCGCAGCATCCCCAAGGATAAAAAGGCGGCCTTTTCCAAGGACAACGCGGAGCTGTATTACCGCGAATACATGGAAAAGCAGATTGACGACAGCGGCGCCATCGCCGCGCTGTCGCAGGCCGTGCGGGGGCGGCGCGTGCTGCTGCTTGCCCCGGGCAGCACGCTGGAAAGCTGCGCGCCCGACATACGCGCGTTTATCGAAAAAGAGCATCCTTTGATCCTGGCCGTCAATTTTTACCCCGAGCATCTGCCGACGGACTATGTGTTTTCCAGCAATATGCGCCGCTATGTCAAACTGCCCGAGGACGCGCGCGCAAAGGCCATCGTCACCTCCAACATGAAGGATGACGCCGAGACCTATCGGTACATGGTCAACTTTTCCCGCTACGCATCCGATAACCCAGAGATCATCGACAACTCGGGCCTGATGGCGCTGAGGCTGCTGGTGGATTTGGGAGTCAGGGAGGTTGCGGTTGCGGGCATGGACGGGTATTCCTCGGAGAGCCGCCGCTACTATGTCAACAACACCTGGGAGCACGATTTTTCCGCGGAGGCGACCAAGCGCAACGACCTGATCTCCGAGCAACTCAAGGAGATTGGCAAGCGCATCGGCATCCGCTTTTTGACCCCGAGCGTATATATGCAGAACCGATAGGAGCGGACGAATGAAAAACGTGGTACTGTTTGGGGAACTTATGCTGCGGCTTGCGCCCGAGGGGCACATGCGGCTGGTGCAGGCGGATCGGCTGGAGGCCACCTATGGCGGCGCGGAGGCCAACGTGGCTGTGTCGCTTTGCAACTATGGCGTACCGGCAGCGATGGTGACAAGGCTCCCCGACAATCCGCTCGGCCGCGCCGCGCAAAACGCCCTGCGGCGCTACGGCGTGGATACGGCGCATATCGCCTTTGGCGGGGAACGGCTGGGCGCGTATTACATGGAGCGCGGGGCCAGCCAGCGGCCGTCGCTGGTGGTTTACGATCGCGCGCATTCCGCCATGCAGACGGCGACGGCGGCGGATTTTGACTGGAATACGATTTTGGCCGAGGCGGACTGGTTCCACTTTACGGGCATTACGCCCGCGCTGGGCGGCGAGCTGCCCGATATTTGCATGTCCGCCCTGCAATGCGCCAAGGCAAACGGCGTTACCGTCAGCTGCGACCTTAACTACCGCAAAAAGCTCTGGACGACGGCCGACGCGCAGACGACCATGAACAAACTGATGCCGTATGCGGACGTTTGCATTGCCAACGAGGAGGATGCGGACGCGGTGTTTGGCATCCGTGCGCCGCATTCCGATGTGGAGCAGGGCAGTTTGAATGTTGCGGGCTACGAATACGTGGCAAGGGCGCTGTGCGAACGGTTTTCGTTGCAGGCCGCCGCCATCACGCTGCGCAGCTCCCATTCCGCCAGCGACAACGGCTGGCAGGCCATGCTGTATGCCGACGGGAAGGCGTATGTCAGCCGCGGGTATGATATCCACATCGTCGATCGCATCGGCGGCGGGGATGCGTTTGGCGCGGGGCTGATCTACGGCATGCGGCAGGGGCTTGCCATGCAGGATACGCTGGAGTTTGCCACGGCCGCAAGCTGCCTCAAGCAAACCATCGAGGGCGATTTGAACCTTTGCAGCGCCGATGAAGTGTGGCGGCTGGCGCGCGGCAGCGCATCGGGCCGCGTGCAGCGATAGCCCATGAAAAGAGCGATGCAATGAGGCGGTTTGACTACATCCTGTTCGATATGGACGGCACGCTGACCAACCCGGGCGCGGGGATCAAGCGCTGCATGCGCCTTGCCATGGAGGAGATGGGGCTGCCGCCCATGGATGATGCGGCGTTGGATTATTTTATCGGCCCGCCGCCGACCGAGGCATTTGCTATGCGGTGCGGGTTGACGCCCGAGGCGGCCGCGGAGGCGACAAGGATCTTCCGCAGGCACTATGCGCGCGACGGTATCTTCGACGCCACGCTGTATTCATCGGTCAAAGAGACGCTGTCGGCCCTAAAGCAGGCGGGGTGCGAGCTGCATGTGGCCACCTCAAAGCCGACGGTGTTTGCCGAACGCGTAGCGGCGCATTTCGGGCTGGCCCCGTATTTTGCGGGCATTGCGGGCAGCAACACGGACAATACCCGCAGCCAAAAGCGCGAGGTCATCGCATATGCGCTGGAGAATCACCCGCCGAAGGATTTGGACAGGGTGGTCATGATCGGCGATCGCAAGCACGATCTCATTGGCGCGCGGGCGTGCGGCATTGCGGCCATTGGCGTAACCTTTGGCTACGGCAGCCGCGCAGAGCTGGAGGCGGAAGCGCCCCTGGCCATTTTGGACAGCTTACCTGCCATAGCGGCGTTTTTGCTGGGGAAAGAGGCATGCGTATGAAGCGCGCGGTTGTCACGGGCCCGACGGGGACCGTGGGCGTCAACCTTATCCATGAACTGATTTCGCGCGGCGTTTTGGTCACGGCCGTGTGCCGTCCGCAGTCCAAGCGGTCGGGGGCTGTGCCAAAAGACCCGCTTGTGCGCACGGTTGCATGCGAGCTGGCGGATATGCCGTCGCTGACGGAATGGATTGCCGCGCCGCAGGATGCGTTTTATCATCTGGCGTGGCGGGGCACCGCGGGCAAGGATCGAAACGACGCCGCGCTGCAGATGCAAAACGCGGCGGATACGCTTGCCGCCGTAAGCGCGGCCGGGGCGATGGGCTGCAAGGCGTTTATCGGCGCGGGCAGCCAGGCGGAGTACGGGCATGCGGCGGGCTTGCTCAGCCCCGATACGCCGTGCGCGCCCGTGACGGAGTACGGCAAGGCCAAGCTGCAAGCGGGCAACGAAAGCCGCGCGCTGTGCCAAACGCTCGGCATGCGGCATATCTGGTGCCGAATCCTAAGCATCTTTGGCCCGTACGACGGCGAGAACACCATGGTCATGCAGGTGCTAAGTACGCTGCTTGACGGCAAAACGCCGCAGTGCACATTGGGCGAGCAGGTATGGGATTACCTGTACGCCAAGGATTTGGCGCGCGCCATGGCGGATCTGGCGACGGGCGGGCGCGACGGCGCAACGTACTGCATGGGCAGCGGGCGCACGCGAACGCTACGCGATTTCATCCTTGCCATGCGTGACGCTGTGGACCCAACGCTCGGCGTGGACTTTGGCGCGATACCGTACTATCCCAACCAGGCTATGCACTTGGCGGCGGACATCACGGCGCTCAAACGCGATATCGGTTTTGAACCGCACTATACATTTGAACAAGGCATAGGGGAGACGATACAATGGCTCAGGCAACAGCGCAGGGCGTGAAAACGCGCAAGAAGGTTTCCATACTGATTCCGTGCTACAACGAGGCCGAAAACGCCCAACCGATGTACGAGGCGGTGACGGCCGAGATGGAGAAGCTTTCGCAATACGATTACGAAATACTCTTTATCGACAACAAGTCCACCGACGGCACGCGCGATATTTTGCGGGTCATCTGCGCGAGCGATCACCGCGTCAAGGCGATTTTGAACAACAAAAACTTCGGCCAGTTCAACTCGCCCTACTATGGCATGCTGCAAACCACGGGGGATTGCGTCATTACCATCTGCTGCGATTTTCAAGACCCCGTGGAGCTGATTCCGCGGTTTCTGGGCGAGTGGGAGAACGGCTACCGCATCGTATGCGGCATCAAGGCCACCAGCCGCGAAAACCGCATCATGCGGTATCTGCGCACCTGCTATTACAAGGTCATCCGCAAAATGTCGGACGTCGAGCAGATCGAGCACTTTACGGGCTTTGGCCTGTACGACCGAAGCTTTATTGAAACGCTGCGCACGCTGGACGACCCCGTGCCGTTTTTGCGGGGCATCGTGGCGGAGCTGGGGCCCGAGCGCAAGGAGATCCCGTACGAGCAGCAGCGCCGCCGCGCGGGCAAGACGCACAATAACTTTTACAGCCTCTACGACGCGGCCATGCTCAGCTTTACCTCCTACACCAAGATCGGGCTGCGCATTGCCACCTTCATCGGCGCGGCGCTGTCGGCCATGAGCATACTGGCGGCGCTGGTGTATCTTGCCATGAAGCTCATCTGGTGGGATCGTTTCCCCGCGGGCAACATTCCCATCCTCATGGCGGTGCTGGTGTTTGGCTCGGTGCAGTTGTTCTTTATCGGGCTGCTGGGCGAGTATATCCTCAGCATCAACACCCGCGTCATCCACCGCCCGCTGGTGGTGGAGCAGGAGCGCATCAATTTTGACGAGGCGGAGCAGGCATAAGCCCGCCGATATCGGTCTTCGAGGCGGCGCAACAGGCCGCAATCGGCCTAGACCGCAAGCGCCTTCAATTGCTTGCGCAGCGTCCGCCAATCGGGGCAGAAGCCGTCCATCAGCGTTTGAAAGCGTCGGTTGTGGCTTGGCTCCCACAGGTGCGTCAGCTCGTGAATCAGGATATAATCCAAAAACTTCGGCTCCCAAACCGCCAGCTGCAAATTGATTGTCAGCGCGGCGGTTTTGATGTTGCAGGTGCCGAAGCGCGTTTTCATGTATCGGATGCGGCAGACGCTTGCCTGCTTTCCGACGATGGCCTCGCAGCGCGCGAGCGCGCTCGGTATGGCCGCCTCCAGTTCCGCACGGTACAGCAGCGACAGCGCGTGCTGCCGCGTTTCGGCATCCGCATGTTCGGGCAGCCGCAGCACGATCTGCCGCGGGTTCTCCAATGCATGGGAAACGCGCCTGCGTCCCGCGATCTCTTGACAAACGAGCGTATACGGCACGCCCCAGAGCGTGTGCGTTTCGCCCGTTTCGTAGGATAACGCGGCATGCGCGGCGAACCTGGCGCGGTGTGCCGTGAGCCAGGCGAGCTTGCTTTCGGCAAACCGCTTGATGACGGCGTCGGGCGCATGCAGCGGCGCGGACAGCGTGACGTGCCCATCGGGCGGCAGCACGCGCAGATACATGTTTTTGATGCGCTTTTTTTCAACGGCAATGGGGATGCCGCTTACCGTAAAGGCTTTCATGTGGGCATCTTATCATCATTCCCGCCCTCGGTCAATTCCGCGTTTGCCGCCGTGACCACGCCAAAAGGCTTGAGCAGCCCCGCCTCGATGGCGGCCAGGGTTGTGAGCTGCACAAGCCGCTCCCGCCACTTGTAGAAGGTGGATTCGCCCACGCCGTATGCAAGCGAAAGCTGCACGATGCGGTCGTGCACGGGCTCGCGGCGCGGGATGGGGTGATCGAAGCCGAACAGGCGGTTCATGGCGCGGTCCCGCAACGGAAACTCCGCTTTCAGCGCGCGGCGCGCGCTCTCGATGGCGTGCACCCAATAGGTCGCTTCCGTTCGCTCGTGCCCGCTCAATCGGCGTTCGATCAGCAGCTCCCGCGTTTTGCGGTAGCCGCGCAACTGACGGAGCACGATTTTTTTGATATCCTTTTGCGTGGTGTTCTTCATGCCGCATACCTCCATACACAAACAAATGTTTGTATATAGTATAACACGAAATTTGGAAAATCATAGGTAAATTTTTTGTACAGTGATCGGACGGTTCCGATGGATGACAAGCATGCGTCCGCAAGCGGCGGATGCGGGGATGTTGAAAAATTCAATTACATGTCGGTTGCATGCCAAAGCGTTGTATGGTATACTACGCGCGTGAAAGGCGCCGCACTGATGCGGCAGGGGTAACAAGCAACCGTATGTTGTCGTTTCAATCCATCGATTTGGATAATATCATGCAGCTTTCGCCGTATTTGGCAAAGCAGCCGTTCCGCACATGTGACTATACCATCGGGGCCATATTCCAGTGGCGCGCATACTTCCGTTCCCGCTTTGCGTTCACGCACGGGATGCTGGTGATGCTGGCCGATTATGCCGACGAGGGGCATTGCTACACGTTCCCTGTGGGCGAGGGCGACCTTGACGCGGCGCTGGCCGACATCGAGCAGGATGCGGCGGAGCGCGGCCTGACGCTGACCTACTGCGCCGTGCCCGAGGAGGGCCTGGCTGCGCTGCAGGCGCGCTACGGCGCGCGCTGTGCGGCATCCAACCGACGGGACTGGGCGGATTATCTGTACAACCTGAACGATCTGGTGGCGTTTCCCGGGAAAAAGTATCACACCCAGCGCAACCACCTGAATCGGTTCGTCAAGGAGAACCCCGATTACCGCTATGTGCCCGTCACCGCGGAGACGATGGCGGCGGCGAGCGCGTTTATGGATGAGTACGAGCAGCACGCGCCCATCGACAAGGTGATTGAGGCGGAGGAGATGCTGCGCGCGCGGGAGTTGCTCAGAGACGCGCTGGCGCTCAACCAGCGCGCGGGGTATATCGAGACGGGCGGCCGCATTGTGGCGCTGGCCATCGGCGAGGTGATCGGCGACACGCTGTATGTGCATGTGGAAAAGGCGCGGCTGGACTACGCGGGCGCGTATCAGGCGATTGTATCGCTGTTTGCCAAAAATGCATCGGAGGCGGACACGCTGTATACCAACCGTGAGGATGACTCGGGCGAGGATGGGCTGCGCTTCTCCAAGCTGGCGTATCGGCCGATTCGGCTGATCGATAAATACTGGGTGACGGTTACCAAATAAAGTTTGATAAGGAGAACGATTCATGCGTACGGCAAAAGAGTATCGGCAGATTGCATGGGATAGATTGATAGACTGCTATTGGTGGATGGTGTTGGCGGCGCTGATTGCGCTGGCGCTGGGAGGAACGAGCGGGATGTCGATATTCCGCATCAACTTCAACAGCGACAGTCTGCGCACGATTCAGCACAGCTTTTCGGAGTGGCCGCGGGTGATGAACTGGCTGCCGCTGGTGGGGCTGATGGTTGCCTCCACGGCTTCGGTGTACGGCATTGGCGTGTTCATCGTCGGCGGTGCGGTGGAGCTGGGCTACGACAGGCTCAATGTGCGCATGTACGAGGATAACGCACAGCCCGAGATCGGCATGCTGTTTTCGCGCTTCTCCATATTCGGCCGCGCGCTGTGGCTGCGGGTGCTGATCGGGCTGAAGGTGTTTGCATGGTCGCTGCTGTTGGTGGTGCCGGGCATCATCGCCGCGTACCGCTACGCCATGGCCCCGTATCTGGTGGCGGAGAACCCCGATATCACCGCGTCCGACGCCATCGAGCAGAGCAAGCAGATCATGTACGGCAAGAAGTGGAGCCTGTTCTGCCTGCATTTCAGCTTCATCGGCTGGTATCTGCTGGCGGGGCTGACGGCGGGGATCGGACTGGTGTTTTTGCAGCCGTATGTGAAGGCCGCGGAAACCGCCTTCTATCTGGATCTATCGGGGCGGCTGGGTCGGACGTATCAGTCGTACCAATACAACGCGTATACCGCGCAGGACGATACGGCGGCACGGGACAACACGGCTGCACAGGGCGACGCGGCGGGGGCCGAGGGCGGCCCGCAGCGCATCTGACGGTTTGGTTACGACAAGTGGTGGCGGAGGCGTATGAGGGCCTCCGCCTTTTTGCAGGCTTGGATGGGAGGAGCGACGAATGAACAAACGGGTATTCCATACGGAATGGGCCTATGTGTGCGGGCTGCTGCTGGTGGCGCTGGGCGTGGCGCTGACGGAGAAGGCGGATTTTGGCGTTTCCATGGTGGTTGCGCCCGCATATCTGGTGTATTTGAAGCTGTCGCCGACGCATGCGTTTGTCACCTTTGGTATGGCGGAGTACGCGCTGCAGGCGGTGCTGATGATTGTGCTGGCGATCGTGCTTAAGCGCTTTCGGCTGTCGTACCTGTTTTCCTTCGTCACTGCCGTGCTCTACGGCTTTGCGCTGGACGGCTGTATGGCCCTGATGCGGCTTGTGCCGTATGCGTCGATCGGCTGGCGGCTGGGGTATTACATCCTGGGCCTGATTGTGTGCGCGCTCGGCGTGGCGTTCTTTTTCCATACCTATGTGGCGCCCGAGGTGTACGAGCTGTTTGTCAAGGAGGTTGCCGAGGCGCGTGGATGGCGCATGGAGAACGTCAAGACCGTGTACGATTGCTGTAGCTGCCTGATTGCCATCGGGATGTCGTTTGCGTTCTTTGGATGGGGGCGGTTTGAAGGGGTGAAGCTCGGCACGGTGGTGTGCGCTTTGATCAACGGCCGCATCATCGGATTGTGGGGCCGCCGGATGGAAAAGCGGTTTACGTTTGCCGACGCATTGCCGCTCAGGCGGTATTTTGGATAGGTTTTGCACATGTAAAAAAACGGCGTATCCATGTGGATACGCCGTTTTCTTATTCGGTTGGCTTCGGTTTGGCCGTTTTGCGGGGCTTGGGCTGTTTTTTGGGCGCGGTGCGCGCTGACACATCGGCGGCAGGGTTGGCCGACAGCGACGCAAACAGCTCCAGGTATTTCTCGGCCGAGTGTGACCAGGAAAAATCCGACTGCATGCCGCGCTGCATCAGGCGTTCCCACATCGGCCGATCCTCGTGGTAGTAGCGGATGGCGCGTTCCACCGTAAAGAGCATCTCGTGCGCGTTGTAGTTGGCAAACGAAAAGCCCGTGCCCGTATCGGTATATTGGTTGTACGGCACCACGCTGTCCTTTAGCCCGCCCGTCTCGCGCACGATGGGCACCGTGCCGTAGCGCAGCGCAATCATCTGCGAAAGGCCGCACGGCTCGAACAGCGACGGCATCAAAAACATGTCCGCGCCCGCATAGATGCGGTGGGCCAGACCCTCGTTGAGCTCGATGCGCGCGTGGATGCGCTTGGGATAGCGCCAGTTGAACCAGTTGAGCATATCCACAAAGCGCTTGTCGCCCTTGCCGAGGAACACAAACTGCACGTCGCTATGGAGCATATCCTCCATCACCCGCTCCACCAGATCCAGCCCCTTTTGCGGGCAAAGCCTGGCGATCATGCCGACAAGCGGCGTATCGGGGCATGCATCCAGCCCGCATTCTTGCTGCAAAAACGCCTTGTTCTCGGCCTTGCCGCCAAGGTTGGCTGCATCAAAGTGCGCGGGCAGGAAGCGATCGGTCTTGGGATCGTAAACGGTATAGTCGATGCCGTTGAGAATGCCCGAAAGCGCGCTGGCGCGCATGCGCATAAGCCCGTCGAGGCGTTCGCCAAAGAACGGCGTTTTGATCTCGTTGGCGTAGGAGGGGCTGACGGTCAGCAGGCGGTCGGCAAACAGCAGCCCGCCCTTCATGCAGTTGAGGTTGCCGTAAAACTCCAGATAGTCGCTGGTAAAATAGCGGTCCTCCAGCCCCAGCGCGCCCGCAAGCTCCGCCCAGGGGAATATCCCCTGATACTGCAAATTGTGCACGCAGAACACCGTTTTCACGGCGCGGTAGCGTGGGTCGGCCTGATACTGGGTTTTGAGCAGCACGGGCGTGAGGCCCGTCTGCCAATCGTTGCAGCACAGCACATCGGGGAAGAAATCGATGCGCGCCATGGCCTCCAATATCGCGCGGTCAAAGAACGCAAAGCGTCTTGCCTCCGCCATGCCGTCGCCATAGATGGCCTCGGGCGAGAAGAACGCCTCGTTATCGATAAAGTAGTACGTCACGCCGTTATCCGCGATGCGTTCCACGCCGCAAAACAGCGTTTCCCACCCAAACAGCACCGTAAATGAGCACACATGCTCCAGCTTCTCTTTCCAGTAGCTGTCCATGATGCGGTACTTGGGCAGTATCACGCGCGCATCGACGCCAAGGCGCGATAGCGAAACCGGCAGCGAGCCGACCACATCGGCCAGACCGCCCGTTTTGATGAAGGGCACGCATTCGCTTGCGGCAAACAGGATGGTTGGATTTGCCATACTCATACGACCGTGTTCTTTTTGAGGATGATGGGGAAGTCCGCATAGCCGATGAGCGAGCGACCGTCGCGGATGGAGGAGCCTTTGTCGAGGATGACATGGTCCAGCGAGCAGCCGCTGCCCACGGTGACGCCCTGCATGAGGATGCTGTTGCGGACGGTCGCGCCCTCGGATACGGTGGCGCCGCGGAAGAGCATGCAGTTTTCCACCGTGCCGTCGATTTGGCAGCCGTCGGCGAGCATGGCGTTTTTGATGACGGCGTTTTTGCCGTAGCGGCTGGGCACCTCGTCCTTGACCTTGGTGTAGACGGGGTGCGCGGGGTTAAAGAGGTCGTTTCGGACGTTCTCCGTCAGCAAATCCATATTGAAGCGGTAGTAATCGTTGACCGAATCGAGCCTTGCCACATAGCCGTCGTAGCGGTAGCCGAACATCTTTAATGTGGAGACCTTGCGCAGCAGGATATCGCGCAGCAGGTCGTACTCGCCGCGGGCGAAGGATTCCTCCACCAGGTATTCCAGCAGGCGCTTATCCATCACGAACACGTCGCAGCTGCGGTAGGGCGTGCGCGGGCGGTAGGGGTTGAGCTCCAGCCCCGTGACATGGCCGCTTTCGTCCATCTCCAGCCGTAGATCTGCGTTCTGCTCCTCGGGCCTGGTCATATCGGTTTCGTTATAGAGCATGGTCACGTCCGCGCCCGTGGCGATGTGGTGGGCCAGCAGATCGTTGAAGGTCATGTTGAATATGATGTGGCTGCCCGTTACGATGACGTAGCGCTGCGGGCAGCGGCGCACATACCCCATGCAGGAACGCAGCGCGTCCACGCTGCCGCGGTATACGCCCGTATTCTCCTTGGTCATAAACGGCGGCAGGATGAACAGGCCCTCGCGTTTGCGGTGCAGATCCCATTCCTTGCCCGAGCCAAGGTGATCCATGAGCGAGTGATAGTTCTTTTGCGTAATGAGGCCGACGCTGGTAACGCCCGAGTTGACCAGGTCGCTGAGGATAAAATCGATACAGCGATAACGCCCGCCAAAAGGCACGGCGGCTACGGAGCGGGAATAGGTCAGATCGCGCAGCAACGGGTTGTTATCGCCTGTGTAGATGAGTCCGCACGCATCGGCTATCATGATTCGCTGCCTCCCTCCTCGGAATTCTCGGTGGCTACGGCGCCCACGGGCAGGTGCGCGCCCGCGCAGATGCAGATATCGTTGCCCACGATGGTGATGCCGTCGGTGAGCGAAAGATCGACCATGCTGTTGTCGGCCGATGCATCGCCAATGACGGCGTTGTCGCCGATGTGGGCGTTTTCGCCGATGATGGCGCGGGTGATGACGGCGTTTTTGCCGATGACCGCGCCCGGAAAGATCACCGAATCGGTGATGACCGCGCCGGGTGCCACGCGGACGTTATAGAACAGTACGCTGTGGTTGACGGTGCCCTGCACCACTGCGCCTTCGGTGACGAGGCTTTGGGTAATGACGGCGGTTTCGGCGGCGTAGTGCGGCGGCATGATGGGGTTTTTGCTGTAAATACGCCAGTTGAGATTGTCCAGCTTCAGCTTGGGCGGATCGTTGATGAGATCCATATTCGTTTCCCAAAGGCTCTTAATCGTGCCGACGTCCTTCCAATAGCCCTCAAACGGGTAGGCGTACATCGGCAGACCGTCGGCAAGCATGGCGGGGATGATATCCCGACCGAAATCGTGGTAGGAGCTGTCGCACTCGTCGTCGCGGCGCATGTATTCGTGCAGCAGCTGCCAATCGAAAATATAGATGCCCATCGAGGCCAGGTTGGACTTGGGTACCGCGGGTTTTTCGTCGAAGGAGAGGATGCGCTTGTTTTCATCCGCGTTCATGATGCCGAAGCGGTGCGCTTCCTCCATGGGCACGGGCAGCACCGCGATGGTGGCGGCCGCGCTCTTTTTCCTATGGAAGCGCAGCATATCGCCGTAGTCCATCATGTAGACGTGATCGCCCGAAAGGATGAGCACATCGTCGGGATCGTACTGGCTGATGAACTCCCTGTTTTGCCAGATGGCGTTGGCGGTGCCCGTGTACCACTGGCCGTCGGCGCCCGTGACATACGGCGGCAGCACGAACACGCCGCCGTTCATGCGGTCGAGATCCCAGTGCTGGCCCGTGCCGATGTAGGAATTGAGCGCGAGCGGGCGGTACTGCGTTAACACACCGACGGTGTCGATCTCGCTGTTGACACAGTTGCTGAGAGGAAAATCGATGATGCGGTACTTGCCGCCGAATGGTACGGCGGGCTTTGCCATACTGCTGGTCAGTACGCCGAGCCGACTGCCCTGGCCGCCGGCTAGCAGCATTGCGACAATGCGTTTTTTCATGGCAATTCCTCCTGCTGTGTAGTACGAATCGGCGCGGTTTTCTTTTGGAACGTATAGCAAACCGCCGCATA
The DNA here is from genome assembly GCA_964600225.1 of uncultured Oscillospiraceae bacterium. Lineage (GTDB taxonomy): Bacteria > Bacillota > Clostridia > Christensenellales > CAG-138 > CAZRIT01. Next base: position 18,031 of record CAZRIT010000012.1, read on the forward strand.
GGGCGGCAGCCGCAGATTCACGCGGTACGGGTGCTCCTCAAACGGCTCGTCGAGGGTCAGCGTGGGGGCGTTGGGGTAATCGCCCGTGCCGCCGTAGCAGGGCGCGTCGGTGGAGAACACCTCGGTGTAGCGCCCGTATTCGGGCGAGCCGATGCTGAACGTCTCCCACGGCTCGGGCGTAAAATTGAACGTCCACAGCAGGGAATTTCCTTTGCGGTCGGTGCGCGTGAACGCGAGGATCGAGTGGAGGCTGTCGTCCACGCAGCACCAGCGGAAGCCTTCCCAGGTGTTGTCGCACTGGTACAGGGCGGGCGACGCGGTGTAGAAATGGTTCAGGTCGCGCACGAACCGCTGCATCTCGGCATGCTTATTGTACTCCAACAGGAACCATTCCAATGATTCATCAAAGCGCCATTCCACAAATTGCCCGTATTCATCGCCCATAAACATCAGTTTTTTCCCGGGATGCGCAAACTGGTACGCAAACATCAACCGTAGTTGCGCAAACTGCTGCCAGTAATCACCCGGCATCTTGCCGATGAGGCTCAGCTTGCCGTGCACCACCTCGTCGTGGGAAAACGGCAGCACATAATGTTCCGAAAACGCATAGCACAGCGAAAACGTCAGCTTGTCGTGGTGGAACTTGCGAAACAGGCTGTCCATTTGCATGTAGGAAAGCGTATCGTTCATCCAGCCCATGTTCCACTTGAATGTAAACCCAAGCCCGCCATCGGACGAGGCGTGCGTAACACACGGGAAGGAGGAGCTCTCCTCGGCAAACAGCAGCTTGTGCCCGGGTAGGTTCTCCACGGCGTCGCCAAGCTTTCTTAAAAATTCCACCGCCGCCAGGTTCTCCCTGCCGCCGAAGCGGTTGGGCAGCCACTCGCCCTCGCGCTTGTCAAAATCCAGATACAGCATGCACGAGACCGCGTCCACGCGGATGCCGTCGAAATGGTACTCGTTGAGCCAGAACATGGCGGAGGAGAGCAAAAACGACTGCACCTGCGTCTTTTCAAAATCGAACAGCAGCGTGCCCCAGGAGGGCATATCGCTGCGCAGCGGATTGGCGTGCTCAAACAACGGCGTCCCGTCAAAGCGCGCCAGGCCGTGCGCATCGCGCGTAAAATGCGCGGGCACCCAGTCCATGATGACGCCAATGCCCTTTTCGTGCGCGCGATCGACCAGAAACATCAGGTCCTCGCCCGCGCCGTAGCGCGACGTGGCGGAAAAATAGCCCGTCACCTGATAGCCCCAGCTTGGGTCGTAGGGATAGGCCATGATGGGCATCAGCTCGATGTGCGTATAGCCCATTTCGGAAACATAATCGATCAGCTCGTATGCAAGCTCGCGGTACGAAAGCCCCTTTTTCCAAGAGCCCAGATGCACCTCATAGATGCTCATGGGACGGTCGAACGGCTCGGTGCGGCTGTTGAGATAGACGCTGTCCGTCCAGCGATAATGCGGAATACCCGTTACGACGGAGGCTGTGCCGCCCCGTTCGCTGTGGAAGGAAAACGGGTCCGCCTTGAGGACGCGTTCCCCGTCGGCGCCGCCGATGCAAAACTTGTACAGATCGCCCTCGTTGGCGATGCCGATGTGCACCTCCCACACGCCCGTCGTGCCCAGACGGTGCATGGGATCGGCCTGCGGATTCCAGCCGTTGAACGTGCCCACGACGCTGACATACTCCGCATATGGCGCCCAAACGGCAAACCGATAGACGGGCTCGCCGTATTCGCCCGTCATCGGATGACAGCCGAGCGACAGGTAGGCGGCCGTCGAAATGCCCTCGTTAAAATAATACAGGGCGGTATCGTCAATGTGATACGCCATCGGAGGCCCTCCGTGCAACACAGATTCAAATATATCATAGCACGATTTTGCTTTAATTGAAAGAGAGATATGTTATAATGCCTTAGGTTCCCGCATGCGGCGGGACGGAAAGGGAAACGGATGGAGAATTTACTGCTGTCGTTCAACGTGGTGGCGCCGCTGACGATCTATCTTTTGATCGGCGTCGTCATCCGACGCTGCGGCGTGCTCAACGACGATGCATGTACGCGCGTGACGCAAATTGTGTTTTATGCGGCGTTGCCCGCGCTGTGCGCCAAGAATATGATGGAGAGCGACCTTGCCGCCATCGTGCGCGATCCGTTCACGCTGTATCTGGCGCTGGGGGTGACGGTTGTGTTTGCCGTTACGGTGCTGCTGGTGCCGCGCTTTGAACGGGACGATCGCCGCCGCGGCGTGCTGGTGCAGGGGATATTCCGCAGCAACGACGGCATATTCGGCCTTGCGGTGGCTACGGCGCTGCTGGGCGCGGGCAACATCGGGCTGATGGTGGTGGGCGTCGCCATGACGATACCGATATTCAACCTGTTTGGCGTGGCGGAGATGGAATACTTCAGCGGCAAGAAGCTCAGCATTGGCAAAGTGCTGCTCAAGGTGCTCAAAAACCCCATCATTTTGGGGTGTTTGGCGGGCTTTTTGCTGAACGTCCTGCACATTACCCTGCCGTCCGCCATCGTATCCACCATGGGCAACCTGGGCGGATTGTGCGCGCCGCTGGGGTTCATTGCGCTGGGCGCGCGGCTGTCGTTTTCCTCCATGAAGCGCAACCGCACGGCGCTTACGCTGGTGACGCTTCTGCGGCTCATCGTCATCCCCGCGTGCGCGCTGACGGTGTTCTATCTGCTGGGCTATCGCGGCGACCATCTGCTGGTGGTGATGATCATATTCGGCGCGCCGTCGGCCGTGACGACCTATGCGCTGGCCTCGGCCATGAACGGCGACGAGGAGCTGGCCAGCGAAATCGTGGCGGTGACGAGCGTGGTTTCGATCCTGACGGTGTTTCTGTTTATATTCCTGCTCAAACAACTGGGGGTGGCATGATGACAAAAAGGCTATATCATATCGACAGCCACATGCGCGAGGCGTTCGCCACGGTGCGTTCCTGCACGGCCGCGGAAGGCGGGTTCGAGGCGGTGCTCGATCAAACGGTGTTCTTTCCCACGGGCGGCGGTCAGCCGTGCGATCTGGGTACGATCGATGGCGTAGCGGTACTGGATTGCCGCGAGCGCGACGGCGAGGTTGTGCACCGCGTCGATGGCGAGCTGCCCGTTGGCAAGACGGTGGCGCTGAACATCAACTGGGCGCGCAGGTTTGACTTTATGCAGCAGCACACGGGCGAGCACCTGTTGAGCTTTGCCGCGTACAAGCTGTTTGCGGCGGCCAACATCGGCTTCCATCTGGCCGAAACGTATACGACCATTGATTTTGACAAGCCGCTTACGCACGAGCAGCTTGTGGAGGCCGAAGCGCTGGCCAACGCATACGTCTGGCGGAATCTGGCGGTATTGACAACGCTGTATGAAACGGAGGCGGATATTGCCGCGCTGCCGCTGAGAAAGCACGCAGAGGGGCTGACTGCGCCCATCCGCGTGGTGCAGGTGGAGGGGGCCGATTGCTGCACCTGCTGTGCGCCGCATTGCGCGCGCACGGGCGAGGTGGGCATGGTGCTGATTACCGATGCGGCCGCCTACAAGGGCGGCACGCGGGTGACGTTTTTGTGCGGGCAGCGCGCAAGCGTGCATGCGCGTACCGTGCACGATACGCTGGAACGCCTGGCCCGCAGCTTTTCCACCGCGCGCGACAATGCGGAAGCTGCGGTCAAGAAGCAGGGCGAACTGCTCAACGCAGCCAAGTGCAGCGAGCGCGAGCTGACGCGCGCGCTGAACGGGTATGTTGCAGCCGAACTGAAAGGCACGCAGGAGACCGTCGGCGGCCACAGGCTGATCGTGGCGCTGTTGGAGAATACCGACGCGGTCAGGCTCAAGGATCTGGCGCAGCAGACGGCCGTGGGCGACGCGCTGACGGTGCTGTTGAGCCGATACGACGGGAAGCTGCTGTATGTGGTTGCATGCGGGGAGGCGTTTTCCCTTGGCGTTTCGGAGCCCGTGCAGGCAGTCAACGCCGCAACGGGCGGCAAGGGCGGCGGGCGCGGCACGCTGGCGCAGGGCATGTCTGTGGCAACCGACGGACTGACGGAAACGGTGGAGCAATTGCATCGCTATTTTCGGCAGCGGTTGAAGGGCTGAGCGTATTTTTGAGGCATTCCAACAAACGGGCGGCTCGTACGAGCCGCCCGTTTTTAGATGGAACGCTTGTTGTTCCCGCGTGGGGAAGGGAAGGTTACAGACCCTTGAACATGCAGGCCAGAGCCAGCAGCGCAAAGCCTGCGGTGACCAACCAGAACTTGATGTTGTCGAGGAACGCTACGTTGATGACGTTCAACTCACACAGCACACCGACCACGACAAGGATCAGGGCAATCAGGAATGTTAGTTTCTTCGGTAGGTTCATAGTAACTACCTCCCAAGCAGATTATTTATTACATTATATCATGTCAAGCATGGAAAAGTAAACCACATCATTCCGTCAGCTCTTTCACAAAGCAGCGCCTGCGCTTGTGCTGCTCGGGGTTGTAGCGCTGCCACTGGGAGAGGATATTCTTGTTCTCCTCCAGCATCGGCCCCGTTTCGGCATACCGAAAGCCCGCACGGATGACCTTGTGCTGCATATCGTCAAGGATGATGGCGTTGACGCCCGTACCCTGCAAATCGGGCCGCACAGCAATCAGCAGCAGGTCCAAAGTATCATTTTTGCCCTTGAGCGCTTTCAACAGCGGTATCCACCCAAACGGCACCGTGCGGCCGCGGTTTTTCTGCATGGCGCGGTCGAGCGACGGGCACGCAATGCCAAACGCCACCAGCTCGTCGCGATCATTATAGACAAACGACGTGGTGCGGTTATCGACCATGGGCATGAATTCCTTCGTATACTTTTCCATCTGCGCATCGGTCATGGGCACAACCCCGAACAATGCGCCGTAGGTATCGTTGAACAGTTGGAACACGTCCCGCATGAGCTTTTGGACGGGGGCCTGCGACAGGTTGACGGTATGCAGCTTTTTGCGCCGCTTCAAAAACTCGCTCATATGCGTGAGGCGTTCGTCAGGCGTTTCCGGCAGCGCAAAGCGGTATTCCACCCAGTCCACCTGCTTTTGGTAGCCGCGGCGCGCCATCTGCGTGAGATAATACGGGTAATTGTAATAGGTGTAGAACAGGCTCAGCCGATCGAACCCTTCCACCAGCATCCCTTCCCGATCCATATCGGAAAAACCGAGCGGCCCGTGCACGGCCACGCACCCGAGGGATTGCGCCCAGCTTTCCACGGCGGCAAACAGCGCGTCCACGACCTCGTCGTCATCGATGAAATCGATGTGGGAGATGTTCAGGTAGCGCTTGCCGAACTTGGCGTTCGCTTTCTCGTTGAGAATGCCGCAGATGCGGCCGACGATGGCGCTGTCGCGGTAGGCGAGAAAGCACTTGGCATCGCAGTATGCAAATGCGGGGTTCTTGTCGCGCTGCATATCGGCAACCTGACTGGTCAATATGTCAGGGACGTAGTACGGGCAATCCTTGTACAATTCGAGCGGGAACTCCATAAACTTGACCAGCTCCCGCTTTGTGACAGCTTCTTTGACGGTAACCAAGATCGTTATCCCCCTCCAAAATCCCCGTCGCCGCGGACGCGGCAGCGGTTATTCCTGCTTGTCGATATCCTGTTTGTGCCCGAAGCCTTTACGGGCCTTCTGCTCCGCCCTGCGGGCCTTCTGCGCCTGCTTGCGGGCCTCTTTTTCGGCCTTGCGCGCGGCGCGCGCGGCCTTTCTATCTGTCACGGCGGCGGAATCGGCCGTCTCCCCGCTGAGGGCGGCCTTCTGCCGTTTCCGTTTTTTGCTGATGATGATGGGCACGCCGACGAGCGCAAACAGCACGATGGCGGGGATGGCCACAGCGGACAGGAAGATGCCGATGGCGCCGACCGCGTTGGCCATAAAGCGCAGGCTATTTTGGAAATCGTACTTCATGCGCGCCCAGACATCGGATGCTTTCCAGATTTCCATGAGCTTCTTTTCGCCCGCAACGGGCGTTTGCTCCGTGCGGCGGATGTTTAATTCCAGCGTGGCGTAATCCACCAGATTGTCCCAGAGGTTGATCTGCGCCTGATAGCTTTCGATATCGCCGCGAAGTGCCGTCAGGCTCTGCCGCACGGCCAGAACCTCCTCGATGGTGGTGCATTCCGCAAGCACCGTCAATAGCTGCGCCTCCTCCGCCTTAGCGTTGTTGAGGCGCGCCTGAATATCGTAATAATTGAGAGAAATATCGTCGCTGTTTAAGGAGTAGTTGGTGACGGTGCCCGTGCCCCTGACCGTGGTGACCAGCGCATCCAGCTTGTCGGCGGGCACCTTGATGGTGGCATAGCAGCGGGTTGGGCCATCGTCGTCGCTGTTGGTATTGGAGCTTGCCACATAGCCGCCCAGAGCACGCGCCTTGGCGACGATTTCCTCCAGCGCCAGCTCGGGCTTGTCGGCGGTGACGGACATGGAGGCGTTATAGATGATTTTCCGCATGGAGACGTCGCCCGCGGGAACGGTCTCATTGGAGGTGGCGGAGTATGCCATGCCGTTGCCCATCATCTCCATGGCTTGGGGCGCGGCCATATCGGCCATCGCTGCGGGCGCTGCGGCAGGAGATTCGTAAGCGTCCTTGCTTGCGCACCCCGTGCACAGCACCAGGAACACAACGATCAGAATCGGCAGCAGACGATACGGCTTTTTCATGTAAATGCACCTCCGTTTATTCTGTTGCCAGAATAGCATATTACTATGTATTTTGCAATCGGCGTGCCAAAAGACGGGCATTTGTAAGTTTCTTTTTGCTTCTTTTTCGAAAGCCCTTGGAGTTTCGGTGGCATCCGATGCCCTTTTTATTTGTAAGTTTCTTTTGCTTCTTTTCTTTTCAAAGAAAAAAAGTCACATCAAAGAAAAGAAGTCACAGAAAAAAGCCGTCCCTTCGTTCCGCACACAAAAAGCGCCCGACTGTGCCAAGCGGACGCTTTGATGTAAATGCCTGTATGCCGTTACGACACGGCGGGGATGGCGGCCTCCAGCAGGAATTCGTCGGCGTGCGCGCCCTTGCTTTCGGTCAGGTTATAGTCGTCCAGCCAGGGGGAATAGGTGGATACGGCAATGTCGCCCGTGAGCGGATCGACGGTGAGGTAGCGCAGGTAGCCCATGCCGCCCTCGCCCTCCTCCTGATAGTTGTACATCAGCTCGTGCACGGTGCGGTCGGGCTGCCCATCGCCATCGTCGTCGAGCGAAACGGCGTTTCTGGCGGCGCCGCGCAGGTGCCCGCACAGGACGATTTTCACGTTCGGGTACGGCTTGACAAGGCTATCGAATATCTCTGTGCCCGTGCGCGGACGCGTGCCGTTGAGCTTCATATAGTGGTGCGTGACAAGGATGACCGTGCGGTCTGGGTACGCCTCGATGGCGGCCTGCGCAAACGGCACCGATTCCCTGTGCACGCCGTAGCCGATGGACAGCAGCAGATAGTCCGTGCCGCCCGCGGAGAACAGCGCGTAGTGGCTGATACCATCCATAAACTCGGCCTCGGGCAGAATGTTGTTGTCGAAGCGAATATTAAGGTACGGCGCGTAGCTTTGCGAGGGCTTGCCCGTGAACTGCTCGTACACGGTGACCTGATCGTGGTTGCCCATGGCGGTGAACACCTGCAAGTCGTCGGGCAGCAGCGCGAAGGCTTTTTGCGCGTTGAGGCCGTCGTGATCGGTATAGGCGTTGTTGATCAGATCGCCCGTATGCAGCAGGCAGACGATGTTTTTGGCCTCGCGCTGATCGGCCACATGCTGTATGACGCACTCGTAGATTTCGGGATAGGTGCTGGCCAGCGCCTGCGTATCCGCAAGCCACACGAACGTATACGGCGTGGGCGCGGGCGTGGCCGTAGGCGTGGGAACGGCCGTGGGGGAGGGGGTGACGCGCGGCGCTGCCGTGGCGGCGGGCGCAAGGGCGGGCACGGCGCTCTTGGGCGCGGCACAGGCTGCCAGACAGAGCAGAGCAAGCAAAAGCAGGGTGAACAACAGCGTTTTTTTCATCATACGGTACCTACGCGTTCTACGGTCATTACGTCGTCGTCCAGCACGACGGGCACCAGCATGACGCCCTTGCCCGCGCGCGGCTCGATATGTACGCTGTCGGTGGACAGCCTGGTCTTTGTGCCGTGCCGCTGGATGAGGAGAATTTCGTGCGGGACGGTGACGTGCATTACGGCGGTCAGGCACGTTCCGTTGGAGCCGTTCTTTTTGAAATCGAACGTTTTGAGCCCCTTGCCGTTGCGGCCCTGCGGCTCGTAATCAAACAGCAGGCTGCGCTTGCCGTAGCCGCGGTCGGTCACGGTCAACAGCTCGCCTTCATCGGGCAATTGCGCGGCAAACAGGACGCTGTCGCCCCTTTCCAGCTTGATGCCCTTGACGCCGCCCGTGACGCGGCCCGTGGACGGCACGCTGTCGGCAGCAAAGCGGATGCTCATGCCAAGCCTTGTGATGAGCAGGATATCCTCCGTGCCCGCAAGCTGCACGGATACGAGCGTATCCTTTGCGGCAAGCGAGATGGCGGCGGTGCGCTTGACGCGCACGCTGTATTCGCTCGTGGCGGTGCGCTTGACGTTGCCCAAAGCGGTATAGAACAGGTAATCGCCCTCCTGCGTATCGGGAAATGCCGCCACGACGGTTTCGTTCTTTTCCAGCGGCAGCAGCGCCGAGAGGTTGGCGGCCCTTGCCGTGGGGCGCGTTTCGGGGATATCGGACGCGGTCAGCACAAACATGGCGCCCAGATTGGTAAACAGCCGTACGCGCTGATCGGAGCGGGTGTGGACGGTATACAGCGGCTTGTCCTCGGCAATCTGACTTGCGGAGAAGAGCCTGGTCGGGCAGCGGCGCACGCGCAGCCCTTCGCACACGCACACCGTGACGTCCTCGGCCACGCTGACGTCCTCGGCGTCGATAACGATTTCAGGGTCGGCGCGGATGATCTGCGTGCGGCGCTTGCCCGCCATGCTGTCGCGAATTTCCATCAGCTCGCGCTTGATGAGGTTGTAGAGCTTGCGCTGGGAGGCGAGGATGCTTTCCAGTTCCTCAATCAGCTTGACGACCGATTCGTATTCCTTTTGGATGAGCCTTAGCTCCATGTTGGTCAGCCGCTGCAAGCGCAGATCGAGGATGGCCTGCGCCTGCGTATCGCTCAAGGCAAAGCGCTGCATGAGGCTGTCCTTGGCCTCCTTGGGCGATTTGGCGGCGCGGATGAGGCGGATGACCTCGTCGAGATTGTTGACGGCCACCATGAGGCCCGCCAAGATGTGTTCGCGGCGCCTGGCCGTTTCCAGCTCAAAGCGTGTGCGGCGGGTGACGACGTCCGTCTGGTGACGGATGTAGTGGGCGATGATGGGCTTGAGCCCCAGTTGCTGCGGCCGCCCGCCCGCGATGGCCACCATGTTGACGCCAAAGGTGGTCTGCAAATCCGAATATTTGAACAGGTATTGCAGGATCTTTTCGGGGTCGCCGTCCTTTTTGACCTCGATGACGGCGCGCATGCCCGTGCGGTCGGACTCGTCGCGGATATCCGCAACGGCGGAGAACAGGGCCTTTTTATCCTGCGTGATGTTGAGGATGCGTTCCAGCGCGCTGGCCTTGTTGACCTGAAAGGGCATCTCGGTGACGACGATGAGCGTTTTGCCGTTTTTTTGCTCCTCAAAGTGCGTGCGCGCGCGCATGGTCAGCTTGCCGCGGCCCGTGGCGTAGGCGCGCTCGATCTCCTCCGATTGCAGCAGAAAGCCGCCCGTGGGAAAATCGGGCGCGGGCATGATTTTCATCAGTTCCGAAAGCGGGATGCGCGGATTGTCCATCACCGCAATCACCGCGTCGATGGCTTCCACAGGGTTGTGCGGAGGGATGTTGGTGGCAAGGCCCACCGCAATGCCGCTGGCGCCGTTGACCAAAAGGTTGGGGAAGCGCCCCGGCAGCAGGTCGGGCTCCTTTAAGGTATCGTCAAAGTTGAACGAAAAGGATACGGTATCCTTGTCGATATCGCGCAGCAGCTGCATGGCGGCGTTGGTCATGCGCGCCTCGGTATAGCGCATGGCCGCGGCGGAATCGCCGTCGACGGAGCCGAAGTTGCCGTGTCCGTCCACCAAAGGCGCGCGCATGTTGTATGGTTGCGCCAAGCGCACCATGGCGTCGTAGACGGAGCTGTCGCCGTGCGGATGGTATTTGCCGAGGCAGTCGCCCACGATGCGCGCGCTCTTGCGGTGCGGCTTGTCGGGCGTCAGGCTCAGTTCCAGCATGGTAAACAGGATGCGCCGCTGCACGGGCTTGAGGCCGTCCTCCACGCGCGGCAGCGCGCGCTCCAAAATGACGTGCTCGGCGTAGGGCATGATGGACTGGTGCATGACCAGATCCATGTTGCGCTGGATGATGGTTTCCAGCCTGAGCTGTTCGGGTTTCTTTGCCATATGGTCAGTTCCTCAGCTTTTCAAATGTTTCGGAGGATTGCTTGTTGAAATCCGCGTATTCAAAGATGTATTCCTTGCGCGATTGCACCTTGTCCCCCATCAGCACCGTGACCAGATGCTCCACGTCCGCCGCATCTTCAATGGTGACGCGCACCAGCGTGCGCACATCGGGGTTCATGGTGGTCTCCCACAACTGCTCGGGGTTCATCTCCCCAAGGCCCTTGTAGCGCTGCAGGGTGTAGCCCTTGCCCATGCTGCGGGTGGCGGCGCGCAGCTCGCTGTCGTCGTAGCAATACTGCACCTTGTCGCCGCGCTGCACCTTGTACAACGGCGGCATGCCGATGTAGACGTGGCCGTCCATAATCAGCGGCTTCATGTAACGGTAGAAAAACGTCAGCAGGATGGCGCGGATGTGCGCGCCGTCCTGATCGGCGTCGGACAGGATGATGATTTTATCGTAGCGAAGCGAGCTGATATCGAAATCCTCGCCGATGCCCGTGCCGACGGCCGTGATGATGGAGCGGAACTCCTCGTTTTGCAGCACCTGATCGAGGCGCTTCTTTTCGACGTTGAGCGGCTTCCCGCGCAGCGGCAGGATGGCCTGAAAGCGGCGGTCGCGCCCCTGCTTGGCCGAGCCGCCCGCGGAATCGCCCTCGACGATGAACATCTCGTTGCGGGAGGCGTCGCGGCCCGTGCAGCTGGAAAGCTTGCCCACAAGCGGTGCGTTTTCCAGCTTGTTCTTTTCGCGCGCGGTGGCCTTGGCTTTCCTGGCCGCCTCGCGCACCTTGGCGGCCTTGACCGCCTTTTCGACGATGGCCTGCGCGGTCGCTCCGTTTTTGAGGTTTTCCAGATAGGGCGTAAGCATCTCGCTCACCACCGCTTCCACGGCGGGCCGCGCCTCGGTATTGCCCAGCTTGGTCTTGGTCTGCCCCTCGAACTGGATGCTGCGCATCTTCAGCGAAAGCACCACTGTCAGGCCCTCGCGGAAATCCTCGCCCGAAAGCGACGCGTCCTTATCCTTGAGGATGCCGTTTTTGCGGCAGTAGTCGTTGAGCGCCTTGGTCAAAGCGGCCTTAAAGCCCGTTTCGTGCGTGCCGCCCTCGGTGGTGGGGATGTTGTTGACATAGGAAAAGATGCTGTCGGTGTAGCCATCGTTGTGCTGCATGGCCACCTCCACGATGATATCGCCGCTTTTGCCCCAAAAGTGGATGGGCGTATCGTACAGCACGGTTTTATCGACGTTGAGGTAGCGGACAAAATCGCTCAAGCCCCCGTCAAACTTATACTCGGCATGCTTGCCGCCTCGATTGGGGCGGTTATCGGTCAGGGTCATTTTCACGCCGCGGTTGAGGTACGCCAGCTCCCGCAGCCTGCGCGCAATGACGTCGTAGCTCATATCCAGCGTTTCAAACACGCGCCCGTCGGGCTTGAAGGTGATGACGGTGCCCTGCTTCCTTGTGCGGCCGATCTCCTCCAGCGGGCCCTGCGGCTTTCCCGATATGATCTTGCCCGTTGCGTCGGGCGCGCTTGCAAACGCCATGCGGTAGGCGCGGTTATCGGTATACACATCCACCGTGAGCCATTCGCTCAACGCGTTCACCACCGATGCGCCCACGCCGTGCAGCCCGCCCGAGTAGCCATAGGAATCGTAGCCGAACTTGCCGCCCGCGTGCAACTGCGTAAACACAACCTCCACGCCGCTGACGCCCATCTTTTCGTGGATGCCCACGGGGATGCCGCGCCCGTTATCGGCAACGGTGACGGATTCATCGCGATTGAGGGTGACGGTCACCTCGTTGGCAAAGCCGTTGGCGGCCTCGTCGATGCCGTTATCGACGATTTCCCACAGCAGGTGGTGCAGGCCGCGCTGGCCCGTGGAGCCAATATACATGCCCGGCCGCATGCGCACTGCATCCAGCCCCTCCATGACCTTTATTTTGTCGACGGTATAGTCTGCTGCCATTCACATTCTCCTACATATAGCTCATTTTACAAAATACAGTATACCACAACTTGTGGATTGGCGAAACACCCTTCCTGCCGCCGCAAAGGGCGGTACGCGCGCCAAGTGGCCTGAGTTTTCAAATTATTCAAAAAAAGAGGTGCAAAAATCCACAAATGTGGTGACAAATGGGGCGAAGTGGTGTATACTATCATCACAAAGAGCAGTCTGCCAAGTTTTGTGGTTGAAGGAGGGAATGCCGCGTGCTGATCGGTTCGTACGAGCACATGCTGGACGCCAAAGGGCGCGTGTTCATTCCCGCCAGGTGGCGTGAATCGCTCGGCAACACCATCATTCTCACCCTCGGCATCCTCAATTCGCAATCGGTTCGCTGCCTGTACGGCATGTCCCTGCCCGAGTGGGAGGCGTTTTCCGAGCGGCTGGGCCGTTTGCCCGTGATGGATATGAGCGGGCAGGCCGTGCGCAGGAAGCTTTACGCCATGGCGGCCGCGTGCGAGCTGGACAGGCAGGGGCGCATCCTCATCCCCGCAACGCTGCGTGAGGCGGCGGGGCTTGGCAAGGACCTGACGCTCATCGGCGTCGGCAACCGCATCGAGGTGTGGGAACCGGGCGCGCTGGCGGGATACAGCGAGGAAACGGAGTGCGCCTACGACGCTGCATTGCAGCATTTGGCGCAGCTGGGGATATGACGGCATTTCACCATACGCCCGTGCTTTTGACGGAAACGCTGGCGCTGCTGTCGCCCGAGCGCGGCGGCACGTTTGTGGACGGCACGCTGGGGGGCGGCGGCCACGCGGAGGCGGTATTGGAGCGGTTGCCGCAGGACGGGCGGCTGATTGGCATCGACAGGGACGAGGAAGCCGTGAAGGCGGCGGGGGAGCGATTACAGGGTTACGCATCGCGCTTCCGTGCACTACACGGCAATTTTTTTGATATGGACAGGCTGCTGGCGGCGGAGGGAATATTCCAAGTCAACGGCATCCTGCTGGATTTGGGGGTATCCTCCTACCAGCTCGACACGGCTGAACGGGGTTTTTCCTACCATCTGGATGCGCCGCTGGACATGCGCATGGACCGCACGCAGGGGTTATCGGCCTACGATGTGGTCAACGGCTACCCGCGAGACGCTTTGGTGCGCATCCTGTACGACTACGGCGAGGAGCGGTTTGCGCCGCGGATTGCGGATCGGATTATGGCACAAAGGCAAACAAATCCGATCAATTCTACGGCAGAGCTGGCAGCACTTGTCAAAAGCGCGATTCCCGCCAGGTTTCGCAACGAGCCGCAACATCCCGCAAGGCGGACGTTTCAGGCCGTCCGCATCGAGGTAAACGGCGAGCTTGCGGGGCTTTCCAAGGCGGTTGACACGGCGCACGGTTTGTTGCAAAAGGGCGGCAGATTGTGTATAATTACTTTTCACTCGTTGGAGGATCGCATCGTCAAACAGGCGTTCAAGCGCTACGAACATCCGTGCACCTGTCCGCCCGGCGCGCCCATCTGTACCTGCGGAAAAACGCCCACGGTGCGGATACTGACCAAAAAGCCCCTGACCTGCTCCCAACGGGAGGCCGAGGAAAACAGCCGTTCGACCTGCGCCAAGCTGCGCGCCGTCGAAAAGCTGGTATGACCCGGCGGTCAGCCACATATGTATGAAAGAAGGATGACGCTTGGAGATCGAGTTCGACGAAAGGAAAGGCAGCTCAACGCCCAAGACGCGCATTGTCTCCCAAAAGGGCGCCAAGGCGCAGGCGGCGGGCAACGCGCCCGGCCGCAATGCCGACGCCAGAATCGAATATATCGACGACGAGGGCTACCGCATCCGCGAAACGAAGGAAAAGCTGAGCCCGTTTTCCCGTATCGCACTGATTTTCTGCGGCTTTGTGTTTTCGGGGATGCTGCTGTTTACGCTATCGGGGTATGAGCGCATCGCGCGCGCGCACGCCGATATCAACCTGCTCAATGAGGAGATCGACGTTACGGAACTGCGTATCCTTGCGCTGGATGTGGCCATTGAATGCGCCGTGACCATACAGGATGCGCAGGCGGCGGCAAACACCTACGGCATGCAGTATCCCACGCAGGATCAATATGTGAGGATTGGCGATTCGCTGCCTATTTCGGGCAGCGCGCCGACGGTTTCCTCCGCGATACCCGCCGGCAGCGCACCGACCGACGCGCCAAATAACGGTTGAGGCACTTGACGGGCCTCGGCCCGTCCCGGAAAGGAACTTGAACGCATGGCAGCACCTGCCCCGAAAATAAAGAAGAAGCTTGTGCTTCTGATGATATTTTCCGGTATTCTGGTTTTTCTGCTGGCGCTGCGGCTGACGCAGGTCATGCTTGTCGACGGGCCGGGATTGCAGCAGAAGGCGTTGTCGCAGTGGACCAGGCGCGCCAACCTGACCGCGCAGCGCGGGCGCATCATGGACCGCAACGGCCTTGTTCTGGCGCAGAGCGGCACGGCCTACCGCGTGCTGGCCAACCCGCAGGCGATTGCGCCCGACGACCGCGTGCGTATCGCTTTGGAGGTTTCGGATGTGCTGGGCATGGATTACGACTATGTGCTTACCCGCATCAGCAACACCAAGCGCCAACAGGTGCAGCTCAAACGCCAGGTGGAGCAGAGCGTTGTGGACCAATTGACGGCCCTGCAGCTTGGCAACGGCGTCAGCTTTTCCACCGACTACAAGCGTTACTATCCGTTTGGGCAGCTGTTTGCGCAGATCATCGGCTTTACGGGCATCGACAGCGAGGGCCAGACGGGCATGGAGGCCGAGTACGACAAGTACCTGGCGGGCACGGACGGCCTGCTTGTGACCGAGGTGGACCGCAACAACCAGCCCCTTTCCTACGGCGAGGAGCAGTATCTGGAGCCTGTGGCGGGCTACGATATGACGTTGACGGTGGACTCCGTGACGCAGTCGTACCTGGAAAAATATGTGGAGCAATGCCAGCTCGTCAACCGCTCCATCACGGCTACGGGGCTGATTATGAATCCCAAGACGGGCGAGATACTCGCCATGGCGACCTACCCGTCGTTTGACCTGAACAGCCCGCCGCGCGACAACGTAACGTCGCTGATGTCCATGTCCCGCAACCGCGCCGTGACGGATACGTTCGAGCCGGGGTCGATTTTCAAGGTGGTGACGCTGGCCGCCGCGCTGGATTCGGGCGCCGCGACGCTGGATTCCACCTATACCTGCTCGGGCTCCAAGACGTTTCGGCTAAAGACCATCCATTGCTGGAGAACGGCGGGGCACGGGACGCAGACGCTGACCGAGGCCACCGAAAACTCCTGCAACTGCGCGTTTATGGAGATGGCGCTGACCATGGGCGTGGATACGTTTTACGATTATATCTACGCGTTCGGCTTCAATGAATCGACGGAATGCGGCGTGCCGCAGGAGGACTCGGGCGAGGTCATCCACCGCAAGTACATCCGCGAGACGGATCTGGCGCGCGTGGCCTTCGGGCAGACGATGACCTGCACGGGCGTGCAGATTGCCAATGCCGTTTCGGCGGCCGTCAACGGCGGCATCCTCATGCAGCCGTACATCGTGGATTCGATTGTGGCCAAGGACGGCACGGTGATTGAAGATAAGGAGCCGACGCAATTGCGGCGCGTGATTCAAAGCAACACCAGCATGATTGTGCGGCAGATCCTGCAATCGGTGGTGGATAACGGCAGCGGCAGCAACGCCCGCGTGACCAACTACACCGTGGGCGGCAAGACGGGCACGGCGCAGAAGTACGAGGAGGATGGCAGCGCTTCCAGAACCAGGCTGATTGCCTCGTTTATCGGCTTTTTGCCCGCCAACGATCCGCAGCTTGTGTGCCTTGTGACCGTTGACGAGCCGCAGGTGCCCGTCATCTACGGCAGCACTGTCGCCGCGCCATGGGTGCAGCAGACGTTTACGGATTTGGTGCAGTATTACGGCATTCTGCCCGATACCACCACGGAGACGTGGCGCGTGCCCAATGTGGTGGGCATGACGGGCGAGCAGGCGCACTACGAAGTATCCAAGAATTTCGAGTGCGAGATTGCCACCGACGAGGAACAGGCGATTGTCACCATGCAGATTCCCGCCGCGGATACGGTTGCGCCACGCCACTCGATTGTGGTGCTGTACACCAACATGACCAACTTCAACGATCAGGGCCTGCCCAAGGCGGAGGTGAAGGTGCCAAACCTGCTCAAGCGCCGACGCGTGGACGCCTACGATATGCTGTATAAGCTGGGACTGGTGCTCAGATACGACCCAACGGCGTGCACGGGGATCATCGACACGCAGTCCATTGCGGAGGGCGAGACGGTGACCGTGGGCACGGAGATATTTGTGACATTCTATGATGAGAATCTGCCCACGCCCGATCCGAATACGGGCCAGACGGTGACGCCGACGCCCGAGGTGAATGAATAGGCGGCATAAGGATGACAGCGCGTGCTTCGGCCCGCGTGAAGGATACAGCAAGGACATGCGTTTTGCGGGGAGGGGTTCATGATGCGGTTGAGCGAGCTGGCCATGGCGGCCGGCGTACGGATGACTGGTGAAGACAGGGAGATTACGTCCATCGAATACGATTCCAGAAAGGCCAAAGACGGCTGCATATTCTGCTGCATTGTCGGCCAGCTGTTCGATGGGCATACGTTTGCCGAGGGCGCCGTACAGGCGGGCGCCGCGGCGCTGCTGGTGGAACGGGAGCTGCCCATTGACGTGCCGCAGATTGTGGTGGCCAACGCCAGGAAAGCCATGGCCGAGATGGCGGCGGCGTTCTTCGGATATCCGCAGCGTGAGATGCAGGTCATCGGCGTAACGGGCACCAACGGCAAAACCACCACCACCTATATGGTCAAGGCCATCGCCGAACAGGCGGGCAAGAAGGTTGGCATCATCGGCACCATCCGCAACATGGTCGGCAACGAGAGCATCCATACCGACCGCACCACGCCCGAGTCGGTGGATCTGTTCCGCCTGCTTCGCGTGATGGCGGATGCGCACGTCGATCTGGTGGTGATGGAGGTTTCCAGCCATGCATTGGAGCAGTACCGCGTGCACGGCATCAAGTTCGACGTGGGCCTGTTTACCAACCTGACGCAGGATCATCTGGATTATCACAAATCGTTTGATAACTATCTGGCGGCCAAGCGCATCCTGTTCTTCAACAGCCGCAAGGCCGTCGTCAACGTGGACGACCCCTACGCGGGCCGCATGACGGAAGGGCTGACCATCCCCATCCTGACCTTTGGCGTGCGCGACCGTGCCGATATCACCGCAACCGATATCGATATCACTACCGCGGGCGTGCAGTTCGATTTACATACGCCCGAGGGGGACGTGCTGATGAAGCTTTCCATCCCCGGGCTGTTTTCGGTGTTCAATGCCATGGGCGCGGTGGGGCTTATGCAATCCATCGGCATCAAGCTGTCCAACATCAAGGATGGGCTGGAGATGCTTACCAGCGTTTCGGGCCGTCTGGAGCCTGTGAAAACGGGGTACGATTTCTCGGTATTTGTTGACTATGCGCACACGCCCGACGCGCTGGAAAACGTGCTCAAAACCGCAAGGGAGTTTGCCAAGGGCCGCGTCATCTGCGTGTTTGGCTGCGGCGGCGACCGCGATCGCGCCAAGCGCCCCATTATGGGCGAGATTGCGGGGCGCTTCTCTGAATATGCCATCATCACTAGCGATAACTCGCGCACCGAGGACCCCATGGCCATCATCGATTCCATTGAGGAGGGCATGAAACGCTCGGGCACGCGCTATACCATCATCGAAAACCGTAAGGACGCCATCCGCTATGCGCTGCAATTTGCCAAGCCCAACGACGTGATCATGGTGGCGGGCAAGGGGCACGAAACCTATCAGGAGATCAACGGCACCAAGTACCACTTCGACGACAAGGAGATTGTGGAGGAGCTGTTGAAGGAGATGAGCGAGTAACCCTGTGATTGTATGCAAGAAGGCGGCCGCAAGGCCGCCTTTTGTGTGGGGAGAACGACCTACTCTTTTTATAAAAAGAGTAGGCAGAAAAACTTCATAATAAATGTACTGTCATTCCAAACACAACAACACTGTCATTCCGAGCGATAGCGAGGAATCTTGAAGGAAACGTGTATGCGAAAGATTCTTCGGGCTTGCAGACCTCAGAATGACACGAAAGAGCCTGTGCTCCTCAGAATGACACGTTGTACTTTTCCGCTTCTATGCGCCGCTTTGCCGAAAACCCATTATGCATTTCTTTGCGCCACTTTCTTTTTTAAAGAAAGTGGTAAACCGTTCCTTTTCCCGAACACGCGTGCGCAAAGGAGCGTCAGCACAACGAGCGCAAGCGCGGCTTTGACAAGTAAGCTGATGGCCTTGTATTTTTGCACATAGACCGAAAGAACCGAATCCGCAACGCCCAGCGCGAGGCTGCCGATGAGGAGCGCAATCAGGTTGCGTTTTTTGAACAGGTTTTTGAGGCTGCGATTGGGAAAGATAAACTTGTACGCCGCCATGAACAGCGCAAAAACGAGCGCCGCCGTCAGCAGCACGCCCAGCAGCACCTTGAGAAACGGCGTGGCCGCCGCCCACAGCAGCGACACCCCGAACAGCACGCCGCGCCCGACGCCCCACAGCGGCAGCAGCACGCAGCCGCGCACGAACGCCGACTGCCGCAAAAAGAATGCGCGGCAGCGGCCCTTCAGCCCGATGCGCATCGTCGGCTGCGTCGTTTCCGTGCCGACGGCGGCCACGGCGGCGTACGCGCGCTTTTCGTCGTCGTTTTCCACATGCATCAGCTCGTCCGTTGTGCCAAACAGCGAGGCCACCGCAACGGAAGCGGCGGCGACGGCGCCCGTCACCCCGCCGAGCACGCGGCGCTTGATGCGTTTGAACCGATTTTTGACAGAAGTTTCCTGCTCCATAATCGGATTATAGCATCCATGCTCGCGCATGGCAAACGGTTGATGAAAATTCGGACTGTGGGCAGAAAAAAAGCCCGAAGGCGGAGGCCTTCGGGCTTGGGTGCGGCAGGAAGCGATTAACGCTTGCTGAACTGGGGCGCGCGACGGGCTGCATGCAGACCGTACTTTTTACGCTCC
>CAZRIT010000013.1:0-36147 GCA_964600225.1 uncultured Oscillospiraceae bacterium
GACGTCATACGCGATACCGATATCCTGGTGATCACCGACGAAATCTATGCGGAACTGACCTTCAACGGCAAGCGCCACGTTTCGTTTGCGTCGCTTCCCGGCATGACGGAGCGTACCATCGTGCTCAACGGCTTTTCCAAGGCGTTTTCCATGACGGGCTGGCGGCTTGGCTATGCTGCCGGGCAGAAGGATCTCATTGCCGCCATGCGCAAGGTGCATCAGCTTACCATGCTGTGCGCGCCGACGCCTGCGCAGTGGGCGGGGATTGCCGCGCTGGAGTATGGCTTTAAGGATGATTTTTACGATACGCGCGCCATGATTGAGCAGTATGCCATCCGCCGCCGCTATATCATCGATCGCCTCAATGCCATGGGCTTGACCTGCCACGAGCCAGAGGGCGCGTTCTATGTGTTCCCGTCGATACAGGCCACGGGGCTGACGAGCGAGGAATTCTGCGATCGGCTGCTGGCAAGCCAAAAGGTTGTTTGCGTGCCCGGCAGCGCGTTCGGCGCGGCGGGCGAGGGCTATATGCGCTGCTGCTATGCCACAAGCATGGAGGATATTCAACAGGCCATGGAGCGAATCCGAGCGTTCCTCCAAACCCTTAAAAAATAACACCATGCCCCGTCAGGCAGCTTGCGTTGCGGCGGGGCATATTTGACGGCTTCCAAAGCGCGAGCCGAAACACAGCACATCCTATTGTGCAAACCATCATAGAATTTTGGCGAAGGAAACAATGAATCGAAAAGCGCTGCGTACCCTGGAGTACGATAAGATCATAGCGGAGCTGAAAACGCACCTGGCCAGCACGGTGGGCGCCGAATGCGCCGATGCGCTGTCGCCAACGTCTGCGTTGGCTGATGCAAATGTGCTGCTCACACAAACAGCCGAGGCCGAGGGCATCTATACGCGCACGGGCGGCTCGCCCATCGATGCGTTCCCCGATATCCGCACGCTCCTTTCCAAGCTGCATGCGGCGCTGTTTATCACAGCGGGCGAACTGCTGCAAATTGCCGCGGTGCTGAAGGTCGCCCGCGAGGCAAGGAACGCTTTGCAGGCGGGTGATGCAAACGGGCTGCTGTGCAACATGGCCAATCAGCTCGCCTCCCACCGTAGCGTGGAGGAGGAGATTGCGCGCTGCATCCTTGCCGAGGATGAAATAGCCGATAACGCATCGCCCGAGCTGGCCCGCATCCTCAGGCAAATCAAGATTGTGAGCGAGCGTGTGCGTGAAAAGATCAATCAATATATCAAGGGTGCAAGCACGCAAAAATACTTGCAGGAACCCCTGGTCACCGTCCGAAACGGCCGCTATGTCATCCCCGTCAAGGCGGAGCATCGCGCGCAGGTGCCGGGGCTGATTCACGATCAAAGCAGCAGCGGCGCAACGCTGTATATCGAGCCCGCCGCGGTGGTGGAGCTCGGGAACGAGCACAAGCGCCTGCTGATTGAGGAAAATGCCGAGATCGAGCGCATCCTGTCGGGCCTGACGGCCATGGTCGCTCCCTATGCGGACGAACTGCACAACAGCATCGTGCTGCTGGGCGAACTGGATTTGATCTTTGCGCGCGCGATCATGGCGCGTGATCATCGCTCTGTGCAGCCCAAGCTCAATGCAATCGGCCACATCCGCATCCTGCGCGGGCGGCACCCGTTGCTGCATCGGGAAGCGGTGGTGCCCATCGACGTATGGCTTGGGGATACGTTTACCACGCTGATTATCACGGGCCCCAATACGGGCGGTAAAACCGTTACGTTAAAAACCATCGGCTTGTTTTCATTGATGGCCATGTCGGGCATGTTTGTGCCCGCAGATGAGGGCACGGAGCTTTCCGTGTTCGACCAGGTGTTTGCCGATATCGGCGACGAGCAGTCCATCGAGCAGTCGCTGTCCACGTTTTCGTCACACATGACCAACACCGTGTCCATCCTGCAAAACGCAAACGCGCACTCGCTGGTGCTGCTGGATGAGCTGGGCGCGGGCACCGACCCCGTCGAGGGCGCGGCGCTTGCGCAAGCCATACTGGAAACGCTTTATGAGCGAAACGCGCTGACGGTCGCCACCACGCATTACAGCGAAATCAAGGCGTTCGCGCTGCTGCACAGCGGCATGCAAAACGCCTCCATGGAGTTCGATGTGGATCGGCTCTGCCCGACGTATCGGCTGTTTATCGGCATCCCCGGCAAGTCCAACGCGTTTGAAATCTCGCGACGTCTCGGTCTGGAAGCAGATGTGATCGACCGCGCGGAGACGTTTCTGGAAAAGAAGGACATTGCCTTTGAAAACGTGCTCTCCGAGGCAGAGGAAGCCAGGAAGGCCGCCGAAAAGCTGCGCGACGAGGCGTATCGCGCCAATATCGAAGCGCAAAGTATCCGCACGGAGCTGGAACGCGCCAAGCGCAAGCTGGAGGACGAAAAGGCGCAGCTTCGCAGCAAGGCGCGCGAGGAAGCGCGGCTTGCGGTAACGCAGACGCGTCATGAGATGGAGCAGCTGATTGCCGAACTGCGCGCCACGCGCAATATCGACGGCAAGGTGCTGGAACGCGCCGTGCAGACTGCGCGCGACCGCATGCGCAAATCCGAGGAAACGCTTTATGAACAGGCCATGCACCGCGACGCTGCGGGCGACGCGCCCAAGTCCGTTCAGGTCGGCGAGCGGGTCATGCTATTGAAGCTTGGGAAGGAGGCCACCGTCATCAAGGCCGAAAACGGCAGGGGAGAGGTGGTTGTACAGGCGGGCGTCATCAAAATGAACGTGCCGCTTTCGGATATCCGCGCCATTGCCAAAAAGAAGGAAAAGGCCGCCACATCCTCCCGCGTGCAGCTTTCCGCCGAGCGCGGCGAGGTCATGCAGATTGACCTGCGCGGCAAGATGGTGGATGAAGCATGCATGGAGATCGACCGTTTCATCGATGATACGACGTTTACGGGCGTCAGCGAGTTCAACATCATCCACGGCAAGGGCACGGGCGCGCTCAGAAGCGGCATACAAACCTTCCTCAGGACGCACCCCAAGGTGAAAACCTTCCGTATGGGCGCGTACGGAGAGGGCGATGCGGGCGTCACGGTCGTTACGCTGAAGTAGTTTTGTAACGCTTTTATCACCTGCCTGTAACACAAATGACGGGCGCTGTGTGGACAAATTATGAACAAGATGCTATACTAATCCGTATGTAAAGCGTTCATTGTTTTTAGACCGTGAAGCGGAGGGGTTTATATGGACAACAACACCATATTGGTCATCGATGATGACCGCAATATCCTCGCCATTATCGAGCTGTATCTGAAGAAGGCAGGGTTCTCGGTTGCGACCTGCGCCGACGGCATGTCCGCCATGGCCGCATTCCATGAGACGCGCCCGATTCTGGTTGTGCTGGATATTATGCTTCCCGGCCGCGATGGCTGGGCGATTCTGCACGATATCCGCATGGAATCCGTTACGCCCGTCATCATGCTCACCGCCAAGGGCGATACGGGCGACCGCGTGCAGGGCCTGGAGCTCGGCGCGGACGATTACATTGCCAAGCCCTTCGACGCCAAGGAGCTGATTGCGCGTATCAAGGCGGTTTTGCGCCGCAGCGCGCCCATCGAGCCCGAGCGCACCATTATGCTGCCGGGGCTTTCCGTATCGCTGGAGAACTATGCCGTCACGCTGGATGGTCGGCAGCTGGATATGCCGCCCAAGGAAATCGAACTGCTGTATTTTCTTTCCTCGCACGCGGGCAAGGTGTTTACACGCGAACAACTGTTGGAACAGGTCTGGGGATTCGACTTCTTCGGCGATTCCCGTACGGTCGACGTGCATGTCAAACGCATTCGTGAAAAGCTGGGCGATAATCATGAATGGCAGCTCAAGACCGTCTGGGGAGTCGGTTATAAATTTGAGCAGCAATAACATTCATGCGAAAGGATCAGCCGCAAACCTTATTTACGCGAATGCTCGCAACCTATTTGACCGTTACGTTGGGCATGCTGCTGCTGTCGGGCGTAACGGTTGCCACGTTGTTGCGCGGGTACTACCTGCGCGATAAACGGGAGCAGATGACGCAGGAACTGGCCATCATATCGCAGCTTTGTCAAAATGAGGCGAGGAGCCTTTCCTTTTCGGATGGGACGGAGCATGAGCTGAACCTGATTGCGCGGCACTACGGCGCGTGTATCCGCATCATCTCCGCGGACGGCGGTGAGAAAAGCTACTATACCGATTCCAAATGGGGCGAAACGGCAGCTACGCGGTATACGTTTGACCAAATCAACTCCATGCTGTATGCGTCGAACCGCTATGATGCGGCCAAGCCGAACTTCTCCACGCAAAACGGCACTATGCGCGTGCTGACGGCGACGCAGCCGATCCTGGCCGACGGCGTGCCGATAGGGCTTGCCGTCATCTCTTTGGACAACACCGCCATGCAAACGTCCATGGGCATGATGTATCTGGAAGTGATCCTTGTGTGCCTCATCGCCATACTGATTGCCGTCATTGCCGTGTACTACACAACCTCCATGATGACCAGGCCGTTTATGGAGATCAACGATATCGTGCAGCAGTACAGCAAGGGCGATTACAATATCCGCATCCCCGTCAGCAGCACCTCGGAGGCGTCGCAGCTTGCCGTCAGCTTCAACTCCATGGCGGATCAGTTGAAGGATCTGGAGGCAACCAGGCGCAGCTTTGTGGCCAATGTCAGCCATGAGCTGCGTTCACCGTTAACCTCCATGCGCGGCTTTCTGGAGGCCATGCAGGATGGCACCATCGGGGAAGAGGATTACGAGAAGTACATCGGCATTGTGCTGTCTGAAACCAGGCGCATGTCAGGCATGGTCAACGACCTGCTGGATCTGGCGCGGATAGAATCGGGCCGCACGGCGCTGAAGCTGGAACTGTTCGATATCAACGAGCTCATCCGCCGCACGCTGATTACGTTTGAAGCGCGCATCTATGAAAAGGCCATGGAGGTCGATGTAAAGTTTGCGCAGGAGCAATACTATGTGGAGGCGGACAGCGCGCAGATTTCGCAGGTATTGCGAAACATCATTGACAACGCCATCAAGTATTCGCCCGACGGCGCGCGGCTGAGAATTGCCACCTACGCCATGCGGCGGGAGATCTACGTTAGCATACAGGATTCCGGGCCGGGCGTGCCCGAGGAGGACATTCCGCATGTGTTCGATCGATTCTACAAGGTTGAGAAGGCGCATACGCCCACCAAGCAAAGCGGCACGGGCCTGGGGCTGTCGATTGTCAAACGCATCATCGATCAGCACGGCCAGACGATCACATTGAACAGCGGAAAAGGAAAGGGCTGCACGTTTACGTTCACGTTGAAGCGTGCGCCTGCACAGAAACGAGCACAGGACGGAGGAAAATAAGATGTCAAATCCATCATTCTATGATTATGATGACAAGAAGAACAAGGGCGGTGGTGGCGGCGCGTTTGCCACGATCGTGATTATCATTGTTGTGCTGCTATTGGGCGCGCTGGTGGTGGGGCTGTTTTGGCCGCAGCTGGTTGGCCGCGAATCTACCATTGTTGAGTACGAGCTGACGCCGACGCCCATGCAGCCGGCGGATGCGACAATGCCGCCGATGGAGACGCCGCGCGCAACGATGCCGCCCTCATCGGATGAGCCGCTGCCCGATGCGCCTGCGTTCGAGCTGCCGTTTGCCACGCCAACGCCCTATGCGTCCCCGACGCCCTCACCCGTGGTGGATGAGGCCGATCGGCAGATGCCCACGCTGGATGGCGCAATCCCGCAGCTTCCGCTGACGCCCGATAATCCGATTCCGCAGATATTCGATGCCGTGGCGCCGGGCGTTGTGGGCGTGCTCAACTATGCAACGCAGCGTACCGTCTCGGGTCGGCGCGCGCTGGGTATCTACGGCAGCGGCAGCGGATTCATTGTGTCCACGAGCGGCTATGTGCTTACCAATGCGCATGTAGTGGAGCGTGCGGAGAAGGTCACGGTGCTGCTGAGCACGGGCGACGAGGTGGACGCCATCGTCATCGGCACGGATGCGGAAACCGATGTTGCCGTGCTCAAGATTACGCACAATAACCTGACGCCCTTGAAGCTGGGCGATTCGGACACGGTGCGCGTGGGCGAATATGTGCTGGCCATCGGCAATCCGCTGGATACGTCCCAACTGGCCAACACCCTGACGTTTGGCATCATCAGCGCAAAAGCGCGCGAGATCACCATCGATTCCTACACCAATCACTATCTGCAAACCGATGCGGCCATCAATTTTGGCAACAGCGGCGGGCCGCTGCTAAACCTGCAGGGCGAGGTCATCGGCATCAACAGCGCTAAGACCATTACGGCAGGCTACGACGCCTACGGCAACGCCGTCAATGCCGAGGGCATCGGCTTTGCTCTCCCCATCAACGATGTGCGGGAAATCATGTCGGTCTTGATCACCAAGGGTCAGGTGGATCGCCCGGGCATCGGCATTACGGTTGGCACCGTAACCGAAGTGATGGCCGAGGCGCAGGGTATCCCCGTCGGCGCGTACGTTGACAGCGTCGTTGCCGATGGCCCCGCTGCCAAGGCAGGCTTGCAGACGGGCGATATCATTATGGAAGCCAATGGCACGAAAATCACAACTAAGAAGGACCTGACATCCATTGTGCAGATGCTGGCCATCGGGGATACGATGGAGGTGCGCGTCTATCGGGACGGTACGGAGCTGACCTGTACCATCGTGCTGGAGAACAAGACGGCGATGGATTTTAACAACAAGGCAAGCTAAAACCGATCAAGATATCAAAACATGCCATCCCACGATTGTGCGGGATGGCATGTTTGCTTTTGTATGCGTATGTGAGCAGAAACGATTATGACATGGGGATGGGTATGTAGTAGGTATCATCGTCATCATCGTCGGTAGGGATATCGTACGGGACGGGCGTGGCTTGCGGCAGGCCCGCGGTGGCGGAGGGAGAATCCTCATAAAACTTGTAATCATCGGGGAACACATAGCCGAGTTTTTCGCGCGCGTATTGCAAAAGATATTCATCGGTCTCCATGTATTCTAGCATGCGCTCCAGGCGTTCCTCCTCAACCTTGAGTTCGTCCAGCTGCGTTTGCAGCGCCTGCTTTTCCTCGGCAATGGTCGTCAGCTTGGTTTGTTGGGAGATGTACACGCCACCCAGCACGAACGTAAGCAGTATGAACGCCAGTATGATATACAGCGGGCGGATGCGAATCTGATCGCTTGCCGCCGCCTGGGCATTTGCCGCGCTGCCGACCTTGGCGGCGTTGCGCTTTGCGCTATTTGATTTTTTGGTATTCGTCTTTTTCGCCATGCGTACAATATAGCACAGTTTACCGTCGAAAGGAAAGCCGATCGAACCGTTTCACAATTCTTTTACATATCGGCAGCCCGAACGCCCACTGCTGCAACAGCATGCCGCATGCGGTGACCAGTATGCCATACACCCTGACCGCGCCGCCCGTCACCAGAAAATACGCTAGGCCCATGCCAAGCAGAAATGCGATGCAGAATACTGCGTCCAGTACGGCCGTCGCCGCGCGCCGATCGAACGCAAGACGAAGCAGGCGCAGCACATCGTACACAATGCCGAGCGCTGCGCCAAGGTATAAAAACAGCAGCAGCGCATAGCCTTGCGTCTGGGTTGTATCCATGCGGCATTACCTCAACGGACGGCCAAAAAGCCCGCGGCGCTCCGTCTCGGGCGGCTCATAGTCCAGCGCCGTCAATTCTCCCTCAATACAGATCTGCCCGTCCTCCAGATTCAGGCGGTTCAGATGCAGATTGGTGCCAACCAGATTCAGCGGGCCCGCTTCCGTCAGCAGCACAACATCCTGCTCGTTGAAACTGACAACATCCATCACGCCCGTGATGCTGGTTCGCAGCCGATTATCGATGTGCACGCTGTGCGCGCGTGACCGTAGCTTGCCCATGTCGCTGTCCCTGCGCTCCATCATGATACCTCCCCAAAAGTCACATTGCTTTTCATATATATGCCCATTGTCCGCGCGATAGACCCTACATGTCGTGCCTATATAAACATGACGAAACGTAGGAATGTTGTGAAAATCCTGCGATACTGCTTGACAAAACATCACACAAACGATATTCTAAACATACCCAAGAGGTCACATCCTTTTTCGATCTTTTGAAATCCATTTTTTACTCAAGAGAGGAGTATATTTTGAATCAAGAACAATTAGAGGCCAAGAGCCTTGGCGATTTGCGTGAAATTGCAAAGTTGCAGGGCGTTAAATCCATTACCAAATATCGCAAGAGCGAATTGGTTGATATTATCATGTCCGGCGGTCGCGCGCCGTCCGATGCAGAGCAGGAGCGTAGTGAAGCTTCCGAACCCGCACCGCAACAGGCGCCCCGTTCGGAGACGACCGCTGCTGCGCCTTCTTCGGTGGACGAGGCGCCCATGCCCGACGCCGCTGCGGAAAGCGGATATCGTCGCGGCAACTATACGCCGCGCAACAATAATTTCCAGAATAAAAACTACTACGAGGGCCGTCAGCAACAGGGCGGCTATCAAAGAAGGAGTTTTTCCCAGCAGGGCGGTTACCAGTCGGGCGGCTACCATCAGGGCGGCTATCAGCAAAACCAGTATGACCGCGGCAGCAACTACCGCCAGCAGGGTTACCAGCAAAACGGTTATCAGCAGCAAAACTATCAGCAGCAGGGCTACCAGCAGGGCGCCTATGCGCAGAATAATTACGGTTACATGAGCGAGCAGCAGGGCTTCGACGAGGAGCGTCGCTTCCGCGCGCCCAGGCAGGAGGGCTACTTCAACAAGGATTACGGCACCAGCAACCCCGCCGTGCCCGAAATGCTGCAAACGGGCGACTGCGGGGACGCCGAAGGCGTGCTGGAGGTGCTGCCCGATGGCTACGGGTTCCTGCGCAGCGAAAACTATCTTTCGGGCCAGCGCGACGTGTACGTGTCCATCGCGCAGATTCGCAGGTTTGGCCTGCGCACGGGCGATCTTGTAACGGGTAAGACCCGTCCCAGCAAAGAGGGCGAGCGCTTCCTTGCATTGCTGTACATTACGGCCGTCAACGGTGAATCGCCCGAAAAAATCGGTGAACGCAAGCCCTTTGAAGAACTGGTGCCCATATTCCCCAATGAACGCTATACCCTGGAATGCGCGGGGACGAGCAACCTCGCCATCCGCCTGGTCGATCTGATTGCGCCGATTGGCAAGGGCCAGCGCGCTATGATCGTTTCCCAGCCAAAAGCCGGCAAGACGACGCTACTAAAGAGCATTGCCAACGGGATTGCCACCAACTATCCCGATTCGCACCTGATCGTTCTGCTGATTGACGAACGCCCCGAGGAGGTCACCGATATGCAGCGCTCCATCAAGGGTGAAGTGCTGTTTTCCACCTTTGACGAACTGCCCGAGCATCATACCCGCGTTGCCGAGATGGTGCTGGAACGCGCCATGCGGTTGGTAGAGCAGGGCAAGGATGTGGTCATCCTGATGGATAGCCTGACCCGCCTTGCGCGTGCATACAACCTGACCATCCCGCCGACAGGCAGAACGCTTTCAGGCGGCATGGACCCGGGTGCGCTGCACAAGCCCAAGCGCTTCTTTGGCGCGGCGCGCAACATTGAAAACGGCGGCAGCCTGACCGTTGTGGCCACTGCGTTGACCGAAACGGGCAGCCGCATGGACGATATGGTGTACGAGGAGTTCAAGGGTACGGGCAATATGGAAATTCACCTGGATCGTAAGCTCAGCGAGCGCCGCATTTTCCCCGCCATCGATATCTACAAATCGGGCACGCGCCGTGACGATTTGCTGCTCAGCCCCGAGGAGCTGGAGGGTGTGCGCACCATCCGCCGTGTGCTTGCGGGCGGAAATCCCGCCGAGGTGACGGAGCAATTCATCGGCATGCTGGAAAAAACGGCCACCAATGAGGAGTTTTTACAGCGCTTAAAGGACTGGGTCAGCATCTACGAAAAGGAAGGCTATACGACCATGTCCACAAGCCGTTACGGAAAATAATCAAAAAGCCGAAAATTAGTGTTGCTTTTTTGCGCACGCTTGATTATAATATCCGTTGGTAGTGCAAAAAAGGAGTGAACAGTAGCATGAAGAAAGATATTCATCCGACATATGGCGAAGCCACCGTTCGCTGCGCCTGCGGCGAAACGTTTAAGACGGGTTCCGTCAAGGACGAACTCAAAGTCGAAATCTGCAGCAAGTGCCATCCGTTTTTTACCGGCCGTCAAAAGCTGGTGGACAGCGGCGGACGTGTCGATCGTTTCAAAAAGCGTTACGGTCTGTAAGAAGTCCAGACGAGCCACCCTGCAAAACGGGTGGCTTGTTTTATATGCGCTTGCTTTGCGGTGATGACGCGGCAATCATGCACTTATTCCAAACAATCATGTTCACAAAAACGGTAAATCGATTGAACTTTATCGAATACCTATGCTATAATCTAATTTAAAGCGTCATCGATGATGTCGCTTGCACATGCGTGCGGAAAGAGAGTATGCTGCATGAAAAAGTGTTCGGTTGGCGGTCAAGCGGTCATGGAGGGCGTTATGATGCGCACGCCAACGGGTGGCTTGGCCCTGGCCGTGCGAAAGAGTGACGGCAGCATCGTCACGGAGTTTTCCCGCTGCACCACAAAGGCGCAGAAGGGGACGTTCTGGGGCCTGCCCGTTGTGCGCGGCGTGGTGGCGTTTGTGGAATCGCTCGCCACGGGCATGCGCATGACGACGCACTCTGCGGAGCTGTACGGCGAGGAACTGACCGAGGAGCCGAGCAAGTTTGAGCAGTGGCTGGCCAAAAAAACCAACAAATCCGTTATGGACATTGCCATGGTTGTTGCGGTCGTGCTGGCTGTGGGGCTTGCGCTGGGGCTGTTCGTGTTCCTGCCGTCTCTGGTAACGCAGCTGATTCCCTGGCGCGATACGACGCCAACCATCCTCAAAAGTCTTGCCGAAGGCTTGACCAGACTAATTATCTTCCTTATATATATCACCGCCATTTCTGCCATGAAGGATATTCGCCGTGTGTACATGTATCATGGCGCAGAGCACAAGACGATTGCCTGCTATGAGCACGAGCAGGAGATGAACGCGGAAAACGCCATGCGCTATTCCCGTCTGCATCCGCGCTGCGGCACGAACTATCTGTTCCTGGTCATGGCCATCTCAATCCTGTTCTTTGCGCTGCTGCCTTATAGTGAAAATCTTCTGATTCGTCTCGGTACACGCATCCTGTTTTTGCCGCTGGTTGCGGGCATTTCGTATGAAGTACTCAAGGCGTCTGCGGCGTCCGATGGCATTGTGGCGCGCATCATCCGTGCGCCTGGCATGGGGCTGCAATATCTCACCACGCGCGAGCCCGAGCCCGATATGATCGAAGTTGCGCTGGCGGCGTTTCGGTTGGCCATGAACGATGGCAAGGCGGAAGCGACCGCATCGCCTGATATTCCAGCGGACGACATCCATACGGAGGCGGACGCATGATGAACGCAGCGCAGATTGTCCGAATGATACAGCTCAAGCTGCGTGAAACCTTGGGCGAGGAAGCCGACTACGAGGCAAAGGTCATGGTAGCCGATATCCTCGGCATCGAGCCAAAGGCGCTGCCCATGCACTACGGCATGGAGCTGATGGACGAGCAGATTGAAGAGCTGGGCACTTATGTGGCGCGCCGCGCGCAGGGCGAACCGCTGCAATACATCATCGGCCAGTGGTCATTTATGGGATTGCCGTTTATCGTGGATGCGCGCGCGCTGATTCCCAGGCAGGATACGGAGATGCTCTGCGAAATTGCCCTGTCTTTGGCGCAGGAGCGCGGCTATCAAACGGTTCTGGATCTTTGCTGCGGAACGGGCTGCATCGGCATTGCGCTCGCCGTGCTTGGCAAGCTTTCGGTAACGGTTTCCGATATCAGTTCCGATTGCATTGCTTTGGCCAAAGAGAATGCCGAGATCAACGATGCTGAGGTTACGCCCATCGTGGGCGACCTGTTTGAAAATGTGCGCGAAGCATTCGATATGATTGTCTGCAACCCGCCGTACCTGACCAAATCGGATATGGAGACGCTGCAGACGGAGGTATCCTACGAGCCGTCGGACGCGCTGTACGGCGGCGCGGACGGTCTGGATTATTACAGACGGATTGCAAGGGAGTACGCGCCCTATCTGAAAGACGGCGGCGCTTTGCTATTGGAGATTGGCGCGACGCAGGCGGATGCGGTGACGGCGCTGTTTGATCGCGCCGAGGTGCGGCATGATTATTGCGGGAATCCGCGCGTTGTGATTGTGGAGAAACCATGATGAAGCTTTTCAAGGGGATTTGGATAACGGCTGCGCTGATGTGCGCACTGCTATACGGCTGTGACAATCGGGCGGACGCGAAAACGCCTGCCGATGTCGGCATGCCGCAAGCGGCAGCGCCTGCATCGGAAGCTGTGCCGTCGCCGACGGCATCGCCCGTACCTTCCCCAACCGCCGCGCCTACGCCGACGCCCGAGCCCACGCCTGCCGTGGCAGTGATCGGTGCGGTCGGAGACCTGATGTTCATGGCCCCGCAAATCGTCGGCGCATACGACGAAGCAGCCGACGCCTACGATTTTTCAAGGAGCTTTGTTGGCGTTGCGCCCATGATGCGCTCGATGGACCTCATGTGCGGCAATTTTGAATCGACGCTGGCGGGTAAGGAGGCGGGGTATAGCAAAAAACGCGCCGACGACGAGCCTGCCGAAACGTTTAATACGCCCGACGAGGTGGTCGATACCCTGAAGGATATCGGACTGGATTTTCTTTCCACAGCCAACAACCACAGCGTTGACCGCAACTATGACGGGCTGATTCGCACGCTCGATGTACTGGATGAAAAGGGTGTGTATCACACGGGCACCGCGCGCTCCGATGCTGAACGCGATACGCCGCTGATTATTGAGGTCAACGGGATGAAGCTGGGCTTTATCTCGGCCACATACGGCATCAATAAGCGCGACCGCTACCTGAATGACGCGCAGGAATCATACGCCGTCAACAGGCTCTATCAGGACGAGGAACGTCTGCTGCTGAATATCCGTCAACTCAAGGAGGCGGGCGCGGAGTTCATCATTGCCTATCCGCACTGGGATAAGGAGAAGAAGAACCACAGCAACGCTGCCTCGCAAGCATGCGCCAGGCTGCTGCTGGAAAACGGTGTGGATTGCATACTCGGTTCGCATCCGCACGTCGTGCAGGAAATTGAATATGTCACAGTGGAGCGCGACGGGCAGCCGTATACGGGGCTGGTGGTATACTCCATGGGCAACTTCATTTCCCACATGTTCCCGTCGCCCATCAACTATGGCATGTTTGTGCAACTCACGCTGGAACGGGCTGCGGACGGCACGGTAGTGCTCAAGGAGGCTTGCTACATGCCGACCTACTACTTTTATCGCTCGATCGATAAAAAGTACGTTCATCAGGTTGTGCCTGCGCTATCGGACCCGACGCTGATTCAATCGTATTCGGAGCTCGATGAGAGCGATTACGCCAAAATTGCCGCCGCAAGGGAGCATGTGCTCTCCGTTTGTGGCGACGTGATACCCGTAATGGAGGACCAATGCTGGATAAACTAAGAAGCATCAAACAGCATTATGAACAGCTTTCGGAGCAGCTTTCCGACCCTGCCGTGATCGGCAATCAGGAGGTGTGGCGCGAGACGGTCATCAAGCACGCCGCGCTTTCGGAGATTGTGCGGGTATTTGACGAATACGAATCGTCGCTCAACGCTCTGGACGATTGCCGAAACATGCTCAATGACCACCTGGAAGCCGATATGAAGGAGCTGGTCCACGCGGAGGTCAGCGAGTTGGAGGAAAAGGTGCAGGAACTGGAGCAATCCCTGCATGTGCTGCTGCTTCCGCGTGACCCGAACGATGAACGCGACGTGATCGTGGAGATTCGCGCGGGTACGGGCGGCGACGAGGCTTCGCTCTTTGGGGCGGATTTGCTGCGAATGTACTTGAGATACGCGGAGCGCAACGGCTACAAAACGGAATTTCTTTCCAGCAACATGACGGACATGGGCGGCGTCAAGGAGGTTGTGCTGTCGCTTGGCGGCAAGCGCGGCGCATACAGCCGCTTGAAATACGAAAGCGGCGTGCACCGCGTGCAGCGCGTGCCCGAGACGGAGTCGCAGGGACGCATCCATACCAGCGCGGCCACCGTGGCGGTACTGCCCGAGGTGGACGATGTGCAGGTGGATATCAAGGATGCGGATTTACGCATCGATACCTACCGTTCCAGCGGCGCAGGCGGACAGCACGTCAACAAGACCGAGTCCGCCATCCGCATTACCCATCTGCCCACGGGCATGGTGGTATCCTGTCAGGACGAAAAATCACAGTTAAAGAACAAGGAACAGGCCATGCGTGTGCTGAAAAGCCGCCTGTTTGAGTATTATCAGTCCCAACAGGACGCGGAACGCGCGGGGGAACGCAAGAGCCAGATCGGCTCGGGCGATCGGAGCGAGCGCATACGCACCTACAACTTCCCGCAGGGCAGGGTGACGGATCATCGCATCGGGCTGACGCTGTATAAGCTGGAGCAGTTTTTGGACGGAGACATGGATGAGATGATCGACGCCTTGATTCTTGCGGAGCGCTCCCGCAAGCTGTCGGGGGAGGACGCATGATTACCGAGGTGATCGACGCCCGCACGCATCCCGAAGCGGGAACCAAGCTGGGCGCGGAGATCATCCGAAACGGTGGCCTGGTTGCATTCCCGACGGAGACGGTCTACGGCCTGGGCGCCAACGGGCTCGACGAGCAGGCGGTGCTCAGTATCTTTGAGGCCAAGGGACGGCCCGCCGATAACCCATTGATACTGCATGTTTGCAAAAAGAGCGACGTGCGCGCGCTGTGGAACCGCATTCCGCCCAAGGCGCAGGTGCTGATGGATACGTTCTGGCCGGGCCCCTTGACGCTGGTTGCGCCGCGTAGTGCCCGTGTGCCCGATGCGGTGACGGCAAGGCTCAACACAGTGGCTGTGCGCATGCCGTCGGACAAGACCGCGCGCATGCTCATCAGCAAAGCGGGCGTGCCGATTGCCGCGCCAAGCGCCAATCTGTCGGGCAAACCCAGCCCCACGTCGGCCGCGGCGGTGCTTGCCGATATGGATGGCCGCATTCCGTTGATACTGGATGGCGGCAGCTGTGAATATGGCGTGGAGTCCACGGTGCTGACGGTGGAGAAAACGCCGACCATCCTGCGACCGGGCATGGTCACCAAGGAGATGCTGGAAGCTGTGATCGGCGAGGTAAAACTTTCCGATAGTATCCTGTCTCCGCTTGCGGATACGGAATCGCCCGCGTCGCCGGGCATGAAGTACAAGCACTATGCGCCCAACGCGGAGGTGATCATTGTGCAGGGCAGCCCCAAATCTGCCGCGCGCATGATAAAAAGGATGTACAGGGAGGCGGAAACGGAGGGTATGCGCTGTAAAATTGCCGCAACAGAGCAAACTAAGGGGTTTTACAACGATGAAAAGTATGTTATACTCGGTGACAGACGTTACCCTGAAACACTTTGCAGAAATCTGTTTTCGACGCTGCGCGATATGGATGCGCAGGCGGATCGAATCCTGGCTGAAGGTATCCCGACCGATCACGTCGGACTTGCATTTATGAATCGGTTACTCCGCGCAGCGGGCTTTCGGGTGGTTGACGCGGATGCATATTAAACAAAGGAGTCAGAGACGCATGAATATCTCCATTGCTTGCGACCATGGCGGGTATGCGTTAAAAACCGCTCTGATTCCGTATCTGGAAAGCCTTGGCCACGCCGTCAAGGATTACGGCTGCCACAGTGCTGAGCGCGTGGACTATCCCGATTTTTCGTTTCCCGCTTCTGAGGCGGTCGCCAACGGCGCGTGCGAGCGCGGCATCCTGATCTGCACCAGCGGCGTGGGCATGTCCATCTGCGCCAACAAGGTGCGCGGCGTGCGCTGCGCGCTGTGCACAGATGCGGAAACCGCCGCACTGTCCAGAAAGCATAACGACGCCAACGTGTTGGCCCTTGGCGCAATGCATACCGATTTGGATACGGCAAAACAACTGATTGCAACCTGGCTTGCTACCGCCTTTGACGGTGGGAGACACGAGCAACGAGTCCATAAGATTTCCTTATATGAAAACACGCACGAAGCATGAAGGAGGACGGTATGTCTAAAGTTACAACAATCGATCATCCACTCGTACAGCATAAGCTTTCCAAGCTGCGCGATCAGAGCACGGGGCCCAAGGAATTCCGCGAACTGGTTTCCGAATTGGCCATGCTCATGGGATATGAAGTCACCCGCGATCTGCCCGTCAAGGAAATTGACGTGGAAACGCCCATCTGTACGGCAAAGTGTCGCGTGTTGTCCAACGATAAGCTGGGCGTTGTCCCAATTTTGCGCGCAGGATTGGGCATGGCCGATGGCATTATGCAGCTCATCCCCAGCGCAAAGCTTGGCCATATCGGCCTTTATCGTGATCCCGACACATACGAAGCCAAGGGCTACTACTGCAAACTGCCGCAGGATGTTGCGGAGCGCGAAATCATCGTGGTCGATCCGATGCTGGCAACGGGCAACACCGCCATCGAAGCGGCAAGGCTGCTGAAAAAGGAAGGCTGCAAGAGCATCCGCCTTGTCTCCTTGATTGCCGCGCCCGAAGGGATTCAAGCCATGCAGACCGCGCATCCGGATGTGGATATCTATGTGGGCAGCATCGACGAAAAACTGAACGAACATTGCTATATCGTGCCCGGCCTTGGAGATGCGGGAGATCGTCTGTTCGGCACAAAATAACGGAGGGGTGCACATGGGTTCAATTATTGATGAGATCACCGCTGCTGAGAAAAGCGCGGACGATCTGCGCCAAAAGGCGGTAAGCGATGCGCGCGAAGCCATTGCCGACGCCGACAAGGAAATCCTCAAACAGCTGGCCGACACGCGCGAAAAGAACCGTGAGGCGTTGATTCGCGCGCAGGAAAAGGCTGAGGCGGACGGACGCGATATCGCCGCCGACATCATGAAGCAGCGCGCATCGGAGGCGGAAGCGCAGTGTGCCGAAGCCGCCAATAAGCTGCCCGATGCGGTCAAGTATTTGGTTGAGAAGGTCGTGGAGAGCAAATGATCATTCCCATGAAGCATATGACGCTTGTTGCCCTCAAGCAGGACGAGGAGCGCATACTGGAGGCTTTACAGGCGCTCAATGCCGTGCAGCTCATCGATGGCGCGGAGGCTGTTGCATCGCCCAACCTGCCTGAGGCGGAGTCGCGCGTGCAAAAGCTCAATACCGCGCTCACACTGATGAAGCCATATGCGCAAAAGGGTGGCTTGCTTGCGCCGCTGCCTGACGGTACGCTGGATGATATCAACAACCTCGTGCCCAAGGCGCTATCCATCAGCGAGGAGGCGGAGCGTATCGACCGCCGCCGCAGCGCCATCCGTTCGCAAACGGAGCGCAGCACGCAGGAGATGGAATCCCTCAGGCCCTGGGTTGCGCTGGATACGCCGATGAAGCGCATTGCATCCACCAGAAACGTTGCGGTATTCCCGGGTATGATCAACGTGGAGTTGCTGCCACAGCTGGACAAGGTGGATGCAACCATCGAGCAGTTTGGCGGGGAAATGCAGCGTGCGGTCTTGGCCATGTGCCCGATCGATCAGGCGCGTGAAACGCTGGAAGCGCTCAAGGACGTTGGGTTTACCGAGTTTACGTTCCCCAAAACCGACGAAACGCCGTCGCAGGCCATCCGCCGCATGGAGAACGATATACAAGCGCTGCAAAAGGAGAATGCGGAGCTTGTCGAGCAGCTTTCCAAGCTTTCCAAGGATCGCGGCAACGTGGCCGCCGCCGCCGATGCTGCCGTCATTTCGCGCGACCGAGAGCAAGCAAAGACCGCGCTGTTTAATACCAAAACGGCGTTTCAGCTTGTGGGCTGGGTACGTTCCGATCGGCTGGATGTGGTCGAAAAAACCGTTGCGGACGTTACCGAGGCTTACGATATCTCCGTGCGCGATCCCATCGACGGCGAGGTGCCGCCTTCTGTCGTACAGAATGCGCGCGTCGTATCGCCATTTGAATCCGTTACAAATCTGTATTCGCGCCCCGACCCGTACGGAATCGACGCCACGCCTTTGATGACGCCGTTCTACTTTGTGTTCTTTGGCATGATGCTGAGCGATTTCGGTTACGGATTGCTGCTGACCATCGGCACGCTGCTGTTTTTGAAGCTCAAAAAGCCCAAGGGCATGATGGGCCAGCTTGCAACGGTGTTGTTTTGGGGCGGGATTTCTACCATCATCTGGTCGCCGTTGATCGGCACGTTCTTTGGCGAGGACTTTGATAAAATCCTTGGCACAATCAACCGCTTCCCGCTGTTGATCGACCCCATGGAGGAGCCGATGAATATGCTGATGCTGTGCCTTGTGATGGGCTTTATACAGATTGTGTTCGGCATCATCATCAAAATTGTGCGCTCCTTCCGTGAGGGAGACTGGCAGACGGCCGTGTTTGATAATATCTGCTGGCTGTTGATCCTGTTTGGGTTGCCGATCATACTGCTGCTGCCTGACTATTCCATCGTTGGTATCGTTCTGGCGGCTGTCGGTGTGCTGGGCATCCTGTTGATGAAAGGCCGGGACAAGAAGAACCCTGTCATGCGCGTGGTAGGCGGCCTGGGGGAACTGTACAATGTGACCGGCTACCTGTCGGATATCCTTTCGTATGCGCGTTTGTTCGCGCTGGGCATTGCCACGGGCGTCATCGGATCGGTCTACAACATGTTGGCAGCCATGCTCATGCAAAGTCCGAACATCATCATTCGTATCGGCGGAACGATTATCGGCATCGCACTGCTGTGCTTTTTGCACCTGTTCAATCTGGCAATCAACACGCTGGGCACGTTCATCCATTGCTCAAGGCTCCAGTTTATCGAGTTCTACGGCAAATTCTACGAACCGGGCGGCAAGCCGTTCAAACCGCTTGGCTACAATACGAGACATGTAAACCTAACGGAGTAACTCTCTCTTGACAGGCGGAAGACCTGTGACCATATGACAACCGATTTGTTCTATTTATAAGGAGGAACTTCAAATGAACTTCGATCTGGCAACTTTAAACTGGGGCGTTATTTTTGCCGCGCTCGGCGCAGCGTTATCCGCAGCATTGGCCTGCTCGGGCTCGGGCATCGGCGTTGGCATTGCGGGCCAGGCTGGCGCGGGCGTGCTGGCGGAGGATCCCGATAAGTTCGGTAACGTGTTGGTTTTGCAGCTTCTGCCCGGCACGCAGGGCATCTACGGCCTGCTGATTGCGTTCGTTATCGCAACCAAGGTCGGCCTGCTAAGCGGCGGTGGCATCGATATCACCCTTGCGCAGGGTTTGCAATTGTTTGCGGCAGGCCTGACGATGGGTATTGGCGGCCTGTTTACGGCTATCTGGCAGGGCAAGTGCGCCGCAGGCGGCATCTGTATGATCGCCAAGCGTCCCGAGGAACAGGGCAAAGCGCTCATTATGACTGTCATGGTCGAGACCTACGCCGTTTTCTCGCTGCTGATCGCCTTCCTGCTCTGGAACGGCGTGAAGCTGTAAGCCAAACAATAGGAGTGAATGAACATGGCCAATGGCGAAGGAGCCGCAAAGCTGATTGAAAAAATCCTGAGCGCCGCAAACAGCGACGTTTCCGAGACGCGGCAAAAATGCGAGGAATCCATCCGTACCATTCGTGCGGACGGGGAAAAGCGCCTTGTCAAGCTGCAAACGGAGGCGAAATCGCAATTGCAGGCGTCTGTTGACGGCATTTTGGAGCGCAGCCGCACCAACGCGGAGCTGGAAGCGCGCAAGAAAGCGCTGGAAGCGCGCCGCGTGGTCATCGATCGCGCGTTTGACGAGGCCTATGCAGCCATCTGCAACCTGGATGACAAGGCCAGGGCTGAGATTTGCTGCGCAATGCTCATCAACGAAGCGAAAAACGGCGAGACGGTTGTTGCTTCCAAAGCGGATCAAAAGGAATTGGCGCTGCTGATGCCCAAGGTGGAAGCGGAGCTCATAAAGGCGGGGAAGAAGCCCGTCAAAATCTCCATGAAAACCGCGCCTGTTGCGTACGGTTTTGTGCTGGAAGGAAGCGGCTACGAAATCGATTGCTCGTTTTTGTCGTTGATGCGCGATTTGCGTGCCGCTGAGGAAACGAACATAGCCAAGCGCTTGTTCGACTGACGGAAAGGACAACGCATGCCACAATCCAGTTATGAATACGCGGTGGCGCGTATTCGTGTACATGAGAAGGATCTGATCGGCACGGATCGTATGATGCGTATGGCCGAAGGCACGCTTGACGATGCGATGCGCCTGTTGAATGAAACGGGCTATGGCGATATTGCGGATGCGACCGCGTCCGATGTGGAAGCCATGATCGCCGCCGAGCAGCAGAATGCTGCGCGCCTGATCGATGAAATCTCGCCTTTGCCTGCGGTGACGGATCTGTTTTTGATGCGTGCCGACGTGCACAACCTGAAGGTGCTCATCAAAGCGCGTCTGATGGGTGGTACGGAGATGCCGACGCTATCGACGGGCGGGCGGTTTAACCCGCATGAATTGAGCGGCATGGTGCAATCGCAGGACTACCGCAAGCTGCCTGTCAGCTTTCGTGGCGCGCTGAATGCGCTGGAAAAGGACCTGCTGGGGCACGTTGAACCGCAGATGGTCAGCATTGCCATCGACCGTGCTTACTTGCAGCATGCATTCCGGGTGCTCAAGGATACGCCCAATGCGTTTGCATCCGATTACTTCACCGCATTGGCCGATTTTGACAATGTGCTTTCCATGCTGCGCGTGCGCGCCATGAATGCCGGCAAGGAGGAACTCGCGGCAGTGCTGCTGCCCGAGGGCGACCTGATGCATGCAACGCTGCTGGTTTGCCTGGATCAGCCGTTTGAATCGCTGTCCAAACTGGTCAACAAATGCGGTGCGGGCACGGCCATTGTCAGAGGCCTGGAAGCGGTGCAGCGCACGGGCATTGTCAGCGCGATGGAAAAGGCGCGAGACGACTATTTGCTGCGCTTTGCGCGCGACGGTCGGTTTGGCATGTCCGATATCCGCCCGATCGTGGGCTACCTGCTTGCAAGGGATCGCGAGGCGAAGGCGATCCGCCTGATTATGACTGCAAAGCGGAACGGGCTGCAGGATTCCGTGATCACAGAAAGGCTGCGTGAGCTTTATGGCTAAAATTGGCGTAATCGGTGATCGTGACGCTGTGCTGCTGTTTAAGGCAGTCGGCTTGGACGTGTTCTTTGAGGACGATCCCGGCAAGGTGAACCAGCGCGTGCGCAAGCTTGCGCGCGAGGGTTACGAGGTGCTGTTTATTTCCGAAAAGCTGTTTCCGGCATGCGCGGAAACGGTGAAGGAGTTTGAGAGCGAGGCATACCCTGCGTTTGTCCCGATACCCGACCATACGGGCGCATCGGGCGTGGGCATGGCCGCATTGAAGCAGAACGTCGAACGTGCTGTCGGCGTGGATATCCTATTTAACAATAACTGAGGGAAGGGCTGAACTATGCAAGGAAAGATCACAAAAGTAGCGGGACCGCTCATCGTGGCAAGCGGCATGGCCGATGTGCAGATGTACGACGTGGTTCGTGTTTCGGATAAGCATCTGATCGGCGAAGTCATTGAGCTGCGTGGCGATCTGGCGTCCATACAGGTGTATGAGGAGACGGGCGGTATCGGCCCCGGTGAACCGGTTTACAGTACCGGTGCACCGCTGTCCGTCGAATTGGCGCCCGGTCTGATCGAATCCATCTACGATGGCATACAGCGTCCGCTGGACGTGCTGC
Source organism: uncultured Oscillospiraceae bacterium (assembly GCA_964600225.1). Taxonomy (GTDB): domain Bacteria; phylum Bacillota; class Clostridia; order Christensenellales; family CAG-138; genus CAZRIT01. The sequence continues at coordinate 21,841 of CAZRIT010000013.1, forward strand.
GCGCCAAAACAGGGGATCGCATCAATCGCGGTGTGGAAGTCAATCCGCTGGATCATGAAAAGCTTTGGGATTTCCATCCCACGGCCAAGGTTGGCGACGAGCTGATCGGCGGCGATATCCTCGGCACTGTGCAAGAGAGCGAAGCGGTGGAGCACCGCGTCATGGTGCCGCCATACGTCAGCGGCAAGCTGACCTGGATTCACGAGGGCGAGGCCAACATCGTGCAGCCGATTGCCAAGCTGGAAAAGGATGGCAAGGTTATTGAACTGCCGATGATGCAAAAGTGGCCCGTGCGCCGCGGCAGGCCATACGATAAAAAGATTGCGCCCAAGGAGCCCATGATTACGGGCCAGCGCGTCATCGATACGCTGTTTTCCGTCGCCAAGGGCGGCGTCGCGGCGGTTCCCGGCCCGTTTGGCAGCGGCAAAACGGTTGTGCAGCATCAGCTCGCCAAGTGGGCTGACGCCGATATCATCGTTTACGTTGGCTGCGGTGAGCGCGGCAACGAGATGACCGACGTTTTGATGGAGTTTCCAGAACTGAAGGATCCGCGCACGGGCTTGACGCTGATGAAACGTACGGTGCTGATTGCCAACACCTCCGATATGCCCGTGGCCGCGCGCGAAGCTTCAATTTATACAGGCATCACCATCGCCGAATATTTCCGCGATATGGGCTACAACGTGGCCATCATGGCGGATTCCACATCCCGCTGGGCCGAGGCGCTGCGCGAGATGAGCGGCCGACTCGAGGAAATGCCGGGCGAAGAAGGATACCCCGCGTATCTGTCCAGCCGTCTTGCGGAGTTCTACGAGCGCGCGGGATATGTGCGTGCACTCGGCACGGATGATCGCAAGGGCGCTATCTCCGCCATCGGCGCGGTTTCCCCTCCGGGCGGCGACATCAGCGAGCCTGTTTCGCAGGCCACGCTGCGCATTGTCAAGGTGTACTGGGGCCTTTCCAGCAAGCTTGCGTATGCGCGCCACTTCCCCGCAATCGACTGGCTGCAGTCCTATTCGCTGTATCTGGATCGCTTGGAGGAGTGGTTTGACCGCAACGTTTCCGCCGAATGGGCAACGCTGGTGCATCAAACGATGCAGCTGTTGCAGGAGGAGAGCGAGCTGGACGAAATCGTCCGTCTCGTCGGTATCGATGCGCTTTCCTACAAGGATCGGTTGACGCTCGAAGCGTCGCGCAGCATCCGTGAGGACTATCTGCATCAAAACGCATTCCACGAGGTCGACACCTATACGTCGCCCAGGAAGCAGTTCTTGATGCTCAAAACGATTCTGATGTTCCACGAGCGCTGCCTCGTGGCGCTGGATCGGGATGCGTCGTTCAATGCGCTCATCAAGCTGTCCGTCCGTGAAAAGATCGGCCGTCTCAAGTATGTGGTCGAAGAGGAAGTGCAGGCGCAGTATGACCAAATCGTATCGGATATGGATGCACAGATCCATGCGTTGACGGAAGGAGGCGAGCGCGATGCGTAAGGAATATCGCACCATACAGGAGGTCGTCGGCCCCCTGATGCTGGTCAAAGATGTGGAAGGCGTTACATACAACGAACTGGTGGAGATTGAGCAGGCGGACGGCAACATACGCCGCGGCCGCGTGCTTGAGATCAACGGCGACAAGGCGCTGCTGCAGCTGTTTGAAGGTTCGCAGGGTTTGCGCATCAGCGATTCCAAGGCGCGTTTTCTCGGCCGCTCCATCGAGCTGGATGTTGCGCCCGATATGCTCGGCCGCGTGTTTACCGGCATGGGCCAGCCCGCCGATAACGGCCCCAAGCTGATTGCCGAAAAGCACTTGGATATCAACGGCACGCCCATGAACCCGACGGCGCGCGATTATCCGTCCGAGTTCATTCAAACGGGCATCTCCGCCATCGATGGGCTGAATACGCTTGTGCGCGGACAGAAGCTGCCCGTGTTTTCGGGCTCCGGTCTGCCGCACGCCAACCTGGCGGCGCAGATTGCCCGTCAGGCAAAGGTGCTTGGCAGCGATGAAAAGTTCGCGGTTGTGTTCGCAGCCGTCGGCATCACGTTTGAGGAATCCGATTTCTTCATCAGCGATTTCCGCAAAACCGGCGCCATCGACCGTACGGTGACGTTTATCAACCTTGCAAACGACCCCGCCATCGAGCGTATCTCCACGCCGCGTATGGCCATCACAGCCGCCGAGTATCTGGCATATGATCTTGGCATGCATGTGCTTGTCATCATAACGGATATCACCAACTATGCGGAAGCCCTGCGCGAGGTCTCCGCTGCGCGCAAGGAAGTGCCCGGTCGCCGTGGTTATCCCGGTTACCTGTACACGGACCTTGCCACCATGTACGAGCGCGCGGGCCGTATCCGCGGAAACAACGGTTCCATCACCATGATCCCGATTCTGTCCATGCCCGAGGACGACGTCACGCACCCGATTCCCGACCTGACTGGCTACATCACGGAGGGACAGATCATCCTCTCCCGCGATCTGTACAGGAAGGGCCTTACGCCGCCGATCAACGTTTTGCCGTCGCTTTCCCGATTAAAGGACAAGGGTATCGGCAAAGACAAGACGCGCGAGGATCATGCCGACACCATGAACCAGCTGTTCAGCGCATACTCGCGCGGCAAGGAAGCCAAGGAGCTGGCGGTCATTCTGGGTGATGCGGCGCTGTCGGATACGGATAAACTATACGCGCAGTTTGCGGATGCGTTTGAAGCCGAGTATGTATCGCAGGGCTACTACACCAACCGCAGCATTGAGGAAACGCTCAATCTTGGCTGGAAGCTGCTTTCCATCCTTCCCAAGTCCGAGTTGAAGCGTATCCGCGACGCTTACATCGAAAAGTACTATCCCAAGGAGGCGTAGCCAATGGCGGCTATCCAAGTCAAACCGACCCGCATGGAGCTGAGCAACCTGAAGAAACGAAGGGTTGTTGCAGTCCGCGGACATAAGATGATGAAGGACAAGCGCGACGAACTCGTGCGGCGATTCATTATATTCGCCCGCCGAAACAAGGAGCTGCGCATCGAGGTGGAGGAAAAGCTCACCGCCGCCATGCAAAGCTTTGTGCTGGCGCGCGCATCCATGTCCAACGACGAAATCGAGGAAGCGCTGATGTATCCCGCACGCGCAGCGGCTGTGCAGGCGGGCAAGCAGAACGTGCTGAGCATCCGCGTGCCGAAGCTGACCATCGAAACGCAGGAAGGCTTTAGCTATCCGTATGGGTTTGCCACTACCAGCGCGGAGCTGGACGGCGCGGTGCAGCAGCTTTCCGAGGTACTGCCGCTGTTGATGGAGCTGGCCGAGGTGGAAAAAACCTGCAATCGGCTTTCCGACGAAATCGAAAAGACGCGCCGCCGCGTCAACGCGCTGGAGTACGTCATGATACCGCAGTTTACGGAAGCCATTCATCGAATACAGATGAAGCTGGACGAAAACGAACGCGGCAACCTGACGAGACTGATGAAAACGAAGGAAATGCTGCAGGCAAAATCATGAGCTTTTTGATCGATTCCGCTTTGGAGTGTGGGTTTGCGGCATGCTATCTTTTACCGCCCGAACCGTTTACAGAGTACAAACGCCGTCTGGATGACGGCGTTTTGTCGCCGCAGGAGAGCAAGCTTGTTTGGAATGTCACGGAGCAGTATCCGTGGGCAAACGCGATTGTACTGCTTCTGTGGCCGTATCAGCCGTTTGCAGACGATATTCCCGTTGCAAGCAACTATATTCCCGCAAACTCGGCTTTTCACGCGGTAAAACAATTGATGGAGCGAGTCAGCGCGGATGGGCGCTATCAAACGGAGCGAATCCACCTGCCCGTGCGCGAGCTGTTGCTGCGCAGCGGCATCGGCATCGGGCTAAAAAATGGCCTGACCGCCATCGAACCGTATGGCTCCCGTGTGGCCATCCAGACCCTTGTGACGGATGCACGTCCAGAGGAATATGTTCGCCCAAAACACGAACGATTGTTTTGCTCCCATTGCCATCTGTGCGAACAGGCGTGCCCGAGCGGTGCGATCACGGGGGAGGGGATGGATGCAAAACGGTGTATTCGTAAGTATATGGCCACAGAACCCATGCCGCAGTGGGTAATGGAACGGATGACGGCGCTGCTGGGGTGTGATCTTTGCCAGATGCATTGTCCGTACAATCGGCATTTGCCGCGGTTGGACAGCATGCCAACGGCGCTTTCGCTGGAGCGCTTGCTGGATAACGATATGGATGAATGCCTGGAGTTGATCGGCAAGAACCAGAAAAGTGGCGGTCGCCTGATTGCGCAGGCTATGGTTATGTGCGCCAACCTAGGACGCAGGGATTTGCTTGGCAGAATCATGCCATACTTACAGGATGAGCGGGAACTTGTCAGTTCGGCAGCGATTTATGCAATTTCCCGCTTGCAAGGATAGGGAAATCATTATACAATACCATTGGATCAACAGTTTGCCGCGCTAGGCGGGGAGTTAGCGGTGCCCTGTACCTGCAATCCGCTACAGCAGGGCGTAATCCCCATTCTGCGGCAGCCGCCTGTGGAGTCTGATTCTGCATAAGGAACGTTGATTTTTGGGCCCCGTGCAACCGAATGCCGTGAACCATGTCAGATCTTGACGGAAGCAGCATTAAGCGGAAAATTCGGTGTGCCGCGGGCAAGCCCGAAAGGAGTCACCTGTCGGGATACCGTCCATAGTCGCGTTTGTCAAGGTTTGGGTGCGCGGCAAAATTTTGAACCGACGAAAGTCGGTTCACTTTTTAAGGAAGGCCATGGAAAACTACTCCGTATTCGATATCGTCGGCCCGCGCATGACGGGGCCAAGCAGCTCGCACACGGCGGGCGCTGTCAGGCTTGCCTATGTAGCGCGCCGCATTGCGGGCTCCAAGGTGGCGCGCGCAACATTTACGTTGTACGGCTCCTTTTCCGAAACGGGCCGTGGTCACGGTACCGATAAGGCGCTGATTGCGGGCGTGCTTGGCATGCAACCCGACGACGCACGCATCAAGGAAGCCTACCAGATTGCGCGCGAACAGGGCGTGCAGGTGGAGATCATATTCTCCGATGAAAACGTGGCGCATCCCAACACCGCGCGCATCCGTATAGAAGGTCCCGATGGGCAGATCACCGAAGTTGTTGGCGAATCCGTCGGCGGCGGCAACATCCTGATTGTGGAAATCAACGGGCTGGATGTAGAACTTGCTTGCGATTACCCGACGCTGGTGTTGCAACAACGCGACGAACTGGGCGTGATTGCCGAGGTTTCGCATGTGCTGGCGCAGCTCAAGATCAATATCGCTTTCATGCGTGCGTTTCGGCACGAAAAGGGCGTGGACGCCTACATGACCATTGAAACCGATCAAACCGTGACGCCTGAAATGATTCAGGTGATCCGCACGCTTTGCCCGAACGTTACCAAGATATTTGCCGTCTGATTCGGAGGTTCCATATTGCTCAACGCCGCTTTTGAAAACGGAGAATCGCTCCGCCAATACTGCCGCAAAAACGACATCCCGATTTGGGAGGCCATGATACGGCGTGAGATGCGCATCGGCGACCAATCCCGTGAATGGGTACTGGAGCAAATGCGCCTGAACTTGGACGTTATGCGCGAGTCCGTCAACAAGGGCCTGTCGGAAAAGATGCAGTCCGTCAGCGGCCTGTCGGGCGGCGAGGCCATGCGTCTGTTCAAGTATGGCAAGCACAACCCGTTTTCGGGCTACAATGCCTGTCGTGCGGCTGCATCGGCTATGGCCGTGGTGGAAGTCAACGCTTCCATGGGCAGGATTGTTGCCGCGCCCACCGCGGGCGCCAGCGGCATCCTGGCGGGCGTGCTGATCGAAAGCGCCAAGCAGCGCGGCTGGTCGGACGAAACACTGATTGAGGGCCTGTTTACGGCGGGCGCCATCGGCATGCTGTTTGCCAAGAACGCCACCATATCGGGCGCAGACGGCGGCTGTCAGGCGGAAACAGGCGTGGGCGCGGCCATGGCGGCGGCTGCGCTGGTGGAAATCAGCGGCGGCGCACCCATACAGGCGCTTGACGCGGCAGCCATGACGATTAAGAATGTATTGGGGCTCATCTGCGACCCCGTTGCGGGGCTTGTGGAGTGCCCGTGCATCAAACGAAACGCATTGGGCGCGGTCAACGCCATGCTGTGCGCGGATATGGCGCTGGCAGGGCTCACAAGCCTGATTCCGTTTGACGAGGTGGTTACCACCATGCTGATTGTCGGCAAGGATATCCGTTCCGAATACCGCGAGACGGCAAAGGGCGGACTTGCCAAAACACCTACGGGCAAACTTGTGGCAGAGCGCGTGCATCGCATGCAGGGAAAGATAGGGGAGGAATAAAATCAATATGTTTCAGCTTGGTTTATTGGGCGCGGGGAACATGGGCGGCGCCATCCTGCGCGGCATCATGGAGCGAGGCGTCATCGAAAGCGCCAATGTCACCGTCTACGACTCGATGACGGAAAAAATGGAACAGGTGCAGAGCGCTTACGGTGTCCAAATCGCCTCCTCCGCCGAGGAGATGATACGCGTTTCCGATATGGTGCTGCTTGCCATCAAGCCGTCGGTTTGCGAATCCTTCTTTTCCAAATACCGCGCGCAGTTTTCCGATAAAGCGGTGCTGTCCATCATCGCAGGCTGGAGCCAGGCCAGGCTATCGGAAAGCCTGCCGAGCGATGTGCGCATCCTCCGCATCATGCCCAACATGCCCGCCATGGTGGGGGAGGGTATGATTGTGTTTGAAAAGGGGGATACCCTGACCGATGAGGAGCATGCCTTTGCAAAAAAACTGCTTTCCGCCGTCGGCAAGGTTCTAACGGTGGATGGCAAGCTGATGGACGCCGTCACGGCCGTCAGCGGCAGCGGGCCTGCATACGCATTTATGTTTATGGAGGCGATGGCCGACGGCGCCGTGAAGGAGGGTCTGCCGCGGGATATCGCCTATACGTTGTCGGCGCAAACGCTCTACGGGGCGGCCAAGATGCTGCTGGAAACGGGCGAGCATCCAGGTATACTCAAGGATCGCGTCTGTTCGCCCGGCGGGACGACGATCGATGCGGTGGCTTCCCTGGAGCGCGACGGTTTCCGCAGCGCGGTCATTCGCGCCGAGCAGATTTGCTGCGAGAAGTCCAGAAACATGAGCATCGACAAGTAGTATATTATATATAATGAAGTCGATCGAGATATTTACGGATGGCGCATGTTCTGGCAATCCCGGCCCGGGCGGCTGGGGGGCGATTTTACGCTATCAACTCCACAATAAAGAATTATCGGGATACGAAGCGGAAACCACCAACAACCGCATGGAGTTGATGGCTGCCATACGCGCGTTGCAAGCGGTCAAGGAGCCTTGCAGCATTCGCTTATATACGGACAGCGCATACCTGTGTAACGCATTTAACAAACACTGGCTTGACAGATGGTTGGCCAACAACTGGCAAACGGCTTCCAAGAAGCCCGTGGAGAATCAGGATCTTTGGCAGGAATTGATGGCGGCCATGCGTGAACATCAGGTAACGTTTCATAAGGTCAAGGGTCACGCCAATCACGAGGAAAACAACCGCTGCGATCAACTGGCGCGCAACGCCATCAAACAGGCGGGTTTGCCGCAGGAATAGCCAATCTTTTGAATAATCTGCAAACAACTCTGCGTTAAACTTGTCTTTAACGAATAGTTATGTTAGGATCTTTCTATAGAAATCTTTGCTCTCCCCTGCGGAAAGGAGCTTTTGACGATGCCTGAGAATACGTTCCAAACGGAGAAATTCCGCAGCTACACCCAGAAAATCCGCGCGATTTTGAAAGAATTGCCGCCGTTTTGCGGCGCATTTTTTCGTTCCATTGAAAACACCACTTCGGTGCTGACCAGATATGCGTATGCAATTGATCTGCGCAGCTTTTTTCAATATGCTTGTTCGGAACCCGAGTTGTTTTTATCGCAAAGCCCCTCCTCCCTCTCGGTGGCCGACCTGGAAAACGTGCGCGCCTATCACATCGAGATGTTTTTGGAGCAGATGACGCTTTACAGCAAGGATGAGCGCGAATATGCCAACAAGGAAAAGGCGAAGGCGCGCAAGCTTTGCACGCTGCGCTCGTTTTTCAAGTACTATTTCAAGCAGGAACAGCTTTCCGCCAATGTGGCGGCGCTTGTGGACCTGCCCAAGCTGCATATGCAGCCGATCATCCGCATGGAACCAAACGAGGTGGCGAATTTTCTGGATACCGCGGAGCGTGGCGACGGCTTGACCGATCGGCAAAAGCAGTATCATCAGGCCACAAAAACGCGCGATGTGGCCATCATGACCTTGTTTTTGGGCACTGGCATCCGCATCAGCGAGCTGGTTGGGCTGGACGTAGGCGATCTGGATTTTGAAAATGACGCATTTGTGGTCACCCGAAAGGGCGGTTCCCGCGATATTCTGTCGTTTGGGCAGGAGGTGCACGATGCACTGCTGCTGTATTATGAGCTGCGCATGCAGCAAATTGCCGCATCGGGCCATGAAAACGCACTGTTTCTTTCCATGCAGATGCGCCGCATTAGCATCCGTGCGGTGGAGAACCTGGTCAAAAAGTATGCTGCCATCGCGACTCCGCTGAAAAAAATCACGCCGCATAAGCTTCGGAGCACCTATGGCACCATGCTCTATCATGAATCACAGGATATCTATCTTGTGGCGGATGTGCTGGGTCATAAGGATGTCAACACCACGCGCAAGCACTACGCCGCAGCCTCTGAAGACAACAAGCGCAAGGCTGCGCGCATGATCAAGCTGCGCGAGGATTAATGGTCGACTATCGCCTGTATATACGCTCCGCGTACATGCCGTGTATGGTCTGTACATGCGTGCGGCGCGGCGATGCGGCGGGTTCGTCAATGAGGAAGTCGTCCTCCAGATAGACGCCCGCGATGGGAATTTCGATGTACGCCTCGTCGCCGACCTCAAGGCAGCGGAAGCAGTTATCGCATACCTTTTGCGGGTCCAACTCGCAACGATCCATGCATGCATCGCAGTTGTTACAAATCTTATCTTCCAAAATACAACGTTTCATACAATTATCCCAAACAAACGTTTGCAAAGTTGTTTTGATTGTGGTATCATGTCTGTATTGCAAAACCAAACAGACGATAGACGGAGGTAAGCGCATGAAAAAGCTGGCAAATCCGCAGCAAACCATCTATGACTATATCATAGCATATTCCAACCAATTCGGCTATCCCCCGTCCGTGCGGGAAATCTGCCAATCCGTCGGGTTAACCTCGACGGCGACGGTACATACGCACCTGAAAAACCTTGAACGTAAGGGATTGATATCGCGCGATCCGTCCAAGCAGCGTTCCATACAGGTCGTACAGAACGCCGCGCAGTCACTGCCACCCAACGCCATTCCATTGGTTGGCCAGGTGGCCGCGGGTGTGCCCATACTGGCCAACGAAAACATCGAGGATGCGTTCCCTCTTCCCGAAATATTGCTGCATGGCAGAGGGCGCGACGAGGTGTTTATGCTGCGCGTCGAGGGCGAAAGCATGCTCAACGCGGGCATTCACGATGGGGACATCATCGTGGTCAACAGCGGCAGCACCTGTGAAAACGGGGATATCGTGGTTGCCCGCGTGCATGGCGAAACCGCCACGGTCAAGCGGTTTTTCCGCGAAAAGGATCGCGTGCGGCTGCAGCCTGAAAACGATCTGTTTGAGCCGATCTATCTGCCGTTGAACGAAGCGGAAATCTGCGGCAAGGTTATCGGGTTGATCAGAACGATTTAGCGCTGCTTTAGCAGTGTATCACAGCACATCATGGCGGCGATGCGGGCATGTGCATAGGTCAGTGCGCCCTGCAAATATACCGTATACGGCTCCCGAATCGGCCCGTCGGCACTCAATTCCGTGGTGGCGCCCTGTACGAACGCGCCCGCAGCCATAATGACCTGATCGGTGTAGCCGGGCATATCCCAAGGCTCGGGAGTGGCAAAGCTATCCACAGGCGAAGCGGCCTGAATGCTTTGGCAAAATGCAATCATATCCTCCGCCGTTGCAAAGCGCACGGCCTGGATGATATCGTTTCGCATCGCATCGCTCTTGGGCATGGTATCCAGTTTTAACAATTCAAATACACGGCTAAACAGCATGGCTCCCTTAAGGCACTGCGCCGTCGTATGCGGCGCCATAAACAGTCCCTGATAGAAAGGCCGATAGCTTGCCGCATAGGAGCCGACCTCCGCGCCCATACCCGGCACGGTAAGCCGTTGCGCAACGCGGGCAATCAACGCTTCCCGACCCGCAATGTACCCGCCTGTTGGCGCCAATCCGCCGCCCGGGTTTTTGATCAACGAACCGACAATCAAATCGGCGCCGACCTGCGTTGGTTCGTTTATCTGCGTAAACTCGCCGTAGCAATTATCGACAATGATATGCACATCGGGCCGCACGCGCTTGATCGTTTGGAAGGCAGCGCCAAGTTGATCGACGGAAAGCACCTCCCGCCAAGCATAGCCGCGTGAGCGCTGTGCATAGACGATCGAAACATCCTCCGTCAACGCTTCCAAAATGGCGTCCATATCGATTGCGCCGTCGGGCTTTAACGGCACGGCACGGAAGGAAACACCAAGCTTTTTGAGCGAGTTGGGCGCGTCGCCGACGAGTCCGATGGCCGTTTGCAGCGTATCGTAGGGCGCGCCCGTGATGGAAAGTATCGTCTCCCCCGCCTCCGCGCAGCCTGCAAGCGCCGTAAACAGCGCGTGCGTGCCGTTGACAAACTGTGCGCGCACCAAGGCGGCTTCTGCCTGCATGGCGCGGGCAAACACACGGTCCAGCGTGTCGCGGCCGATGTCGTCATAGCCGTAGCCATTTGATGGAGCAAAGTGCCTTGCGCTGACGCGTTCCGTCTGAAACGCCTCCAAAACGCGCTGCTGCACCATCATTTCCACCGCATCGACGCGGCGAAACGCCATGGACAGGTCGTTTTCCGCCTGCCATACAATCTCCTTTGCACGGTCGGAAAGCTGTATCATAAAGCCATGTTCTCCTTTATATATCGCAAAATATGCTCGATGGTCTGTTCGTTCCATTCGCTTACGTCAAACCACTGTATCCGTACATCCCGCCGAAACCAGGTAAGCTGCCGCTTGGCAAAGCGCCTGGTATCGCGCTTGATGGCATCGATTGCCTCGTCAAGGGAGCAGTTGCCGTCAAAGTGGGAAAAGAGCTGCTTATAGCCGATGGATTGCATGGCGGGCAGCTTTCGGGTATAGCCACAGTCGTAAATCTGCCTGGCTTCTTCCACGAGGCCCTGCTGCAGCATCCCATCCACGCGCGCATCGATGCGCCGATACAACCGTTCCCGCTCCATGTTTAAGCCAACAAAGCATGCCTTACACGGCGCTTCGGCTCCCGATGTGTTCATAAAATCACTGCCAAAATCGGATAGCGGCCGACCGCAAACAGTAAAAACTTCGAGCGCGCGCACAATGCGCTTGCGATCATGCAGATGCAGCCGCTGGGCCGATTGCGGATCGCAGTCCTGCAATTGCCGATAGACCTTTTCGGGCGACAGATCGTACTGTTGTTCCCACTGCCGCCGAACCGACGGGTCGGAGGGCGCGCCAAAATGCAGCGGCTTGGTCAAGGCGTCTACATACAGGCCGCTGCCGCCAACGATGACGGGCAGCCGATTGCGCGCGCGAATGGAACGTATGGCGTCCAAAGCCATGTCCCGATATTGGGAAACGGAGAACGCGGGCGTATCAATGGGTACGCAATCGATCATGTGATGCGGTACGCGCTGCCGCTCCTGCTCGCTCGCCTTGGCGGAGCCGATATCCATACCGATATACACCTGTACGGAGTCCGCGGAGATAATTTCCCCGTTGAGCTGTTCAGCAACCGCAAGCGACGCCTCCGTTTTATGGCACGCGGTGGGCCCGACGATGCATAGCGTATCGTATAATTGCCGACTCATAGCAGTCTTTTAAACATCTTTTCCAGTTCGGTCTTTGTCATGCGCACCGCAATGGGTCGGCCGTGCGGACAGGTCAGGAGCGTTTCGTTGGCCGTCAGCGCTTCGATCAGGGCTGTCATCTGTTCCCTGCCGATCGGCTCCCCTGCCTTTACGGCGTGTTTGCAAGCTTGCTGCGTCAAGGCGCTTCGCTGCGTATCCTTTTGGTGCAGCACATCCAGCAGGAATGCTGCTTTCAATGGCGTTGCGTTGAGCTGTGGCACGGCCAAAAGCAGAAGCTTTCCGCCCTCCCCGTCCGCAAACGCATACCCAAACGCCTCCAGATCCGCCCGCTGCGCATCCAGCAGCGCGCGCTCGGACGGCAACAGCGTTAGCGCTTCGGGCATGAGCAGCGTCTGCGACACAACCTCCGTTTCCCGATTCATCAATCGGTCATAGAGGATGCGTTCGTGCGCGGCATGCTGATCGATAAACAGCACGCTTTCATCCTGCTGCACAATCCAATAGGTGTCAAACGCTACGCCGACTAGATGATACGGCGACGAAAAAGGCCTCTCCGCCTGCGAAAACAGTGTGCTTTGCTGCGGACGCTGGATATCGCGAGGAACCGTCACATTGTAATACCTTGGGCTTGCAGGGCTGTTTGGATGCGCGCCCGTTTCCCGCACGGCATAGGGTTCCCTCGGCACGGCGTCGCGCAGTTCGACGCGCCTGAAATCCGTTTCTGTTGTCGGGTGGTGGCCTTGCATATCCTCCTGTATAGGTGTTTGTACCGACGGCACATAGCCGCGTGCAAGCGCATCCGCGCAGGCGGCATAGACGCTGCGCACCACGCGCTGCTCATCGGCAAAGCGTACCTCCAGCTTGGCGGGATGTACGTTGACGTCCACTTCGGCAGCATTGATATGGATGTTGAGCACGGCAAAGGCATACCGACCGACCATCAGCCGCGTATCGTACGCGCGCATCAGTGCCAGCGACAGTGCGGTGGAGCGGATGATGCGGCGGTTGAGAAAGAACGATTGCCCCGAGCGGTTCGATCGGCTGAGCTCGGGCGTGCCGATATAGCCGTCAATTTTGATGTAGCCGTCGTCAAAGAGTACAGGACACAGGTGCGGCGCGGTCGATACGCCATATACGGCGACGATGGCGTTTTTCAGGTCTCCGTCGCCCGCGGTACGGTACACGGTTTTGTCGTTGGATTGGTAGTGGAAGGCGATATCGGGCAGCGACAGGATGAGGCTTGCCATATAATCGCCGATGGCGCCGTTTTCGGAGCGGACGCTTTTCAAAAACTTCTTTCTTGCGGGCACGTTGGAAAAGAGGTTTTGCACCTGCACGGTGGTGCCCTCGATGCTGCCGATGCGCTTGTGCTCGACAATTTGCCCGTATTCACAGGTAACCTGCGTGCCCAGCTCGTCATCGGCGGTTCTGGTCGTTATGGTTGTGCGCGATACGGCCGCAATGGAGGCCAAAGCCTCCCCGCGGAAGCCCAGCGTCATGATGCGGCCGAGGTCATCGGAAGTGCTGATTTTGCTGGTTGCATGGCGCAAAAAAGCCGTTTCGCAATCCGCATCGCTGATGCCGCCGCCGTTATCGGTCACGCGGATCAATTCCAGCCCGCCCTCCATTGTCTGCACCGAGATGGCGGTTGATTTGGCGTCAACCGCATTTTCAACCAACTCCTTGACAACCGAACAGGGTCGCTCGACGACCTCGCCTGCGGCAATCTGATTGGCAATATGCGGGGACAAGACGCGGATATTGGGCATGAATACTCCTTACTTTAGCATGCTTTGCAGTGAGGAAAGCTGATTGAGCGCTTCCAGGGGCGACAGATGGTTGACGTCCAACTCCTGCAGGATGCGCAGCACGGCCGCTTCGTTGCTTTCATCGAACAGCGAGGGCTGCACGACGGTCTCCCTGGATGGCGCGGTCGGCGTGGTGGCGATATCGGCGTGTTCGAGGTCGCCGAGGATTTCCTTGGCGCGGTTGAGCACCTCCTGCGGCAGCCCCGCCAGGCGCGCCACCTGTATGCCAAAGCTCTTGTCTCCCCCGCCGCGCACAATGCGGCGCAAAAAGACGATGTCGTCGCCAATTTCCTTCACGGTGATGCGATAGTTTTTGACGCCGTCCAGCTTTCCTTCCAGCTCCGTCAGTTCATGGTAATGCGTGGCAAACAGCGCCTTGGCGCCGCACTTTGCTGTATCGGAGATATATTCCAGCACGGCCCACGCAATGCTCAGCCCATCGAAGGTGCTGGTGCCGCGCCCGATTTCATCCAGTATCAGCAAGCTGTCCATGGTGGCGTTGTGCAGGATGTTGGCAACCTCGCTCATCTCCACCATAAAGGTGCTCTGCC
>CAZRIT010000014.1:0-9929 GCA_964600225.1 uncultured Oscillospiraceae bacterium
TCATTCCGAGCAGCCGAAGGCTGCGAGGAATCTTTGTTCCCGCAGGGAACAACGTACCCGTTATGCGTCCGCTGCGGCGGGACAGATTCTTCGTCGCTAACACTCCTCAGAATGACAGGCGGAAAGCTAACGCTCCTCAGAATGACAGGCGGAAGGCTAACGCCCCTCAGAATGACAGGGGAAGGCTTCGCTCCTAGGAATGACCACTCGTTTTGTCATCCTTTTACAACGTTTTTCTGCTTACTCTTGTTTCAAAAAGAGTAAGGCGTGCCCCAAAACCGTCGCAAGGGTTTACAGAAATGTTGTTTTACAGCGTGCGCGGCATATGCTATCATAGCCGTATGACAAACAACGGGAAGCAAGCGAGCGTGGAACGGCAGCGCGCGGGGCGGATTCACACCGCGCGGCGCACGTCCATGTATATTGTGCGCACGCTCATGCTGATTATCATGGGCTGCATTGTGTGCATCGCCACGTTTTTAACGGCGGTGCGCCTGAGCAACCTTTATATTCTGGTATCGGAGGGCATGGCGCTCAGGGCGGAATGTATCCTGGCCGACGGCGCAAAGAACGATCTGGAGGAGTATTTCACCCTGACGTTTCTGGAATCCGATCCCGGCATGGCCGACGACAAATACGAGCACTACACCATTACCGATTATAATTACGACCTGGCGGTGGAAAAAATATCCGTGCTGCCGTGGTCCATGGTTGCAACGGTTACGGCGGTGGAGACGGTAACGGTCAAGGGCACGATCAACGAGGATCAGCTTACCGCCGAGCAGTCCGACGCGAGCGATTTTCCGATTCCGCAATGGACGCCCGTGCGCTATCGCATCCGTTTCCTCAACAACAACGGCCGCTGGTACATCAGCGCGCTGGACGTGGTGGAGGAAAACCCCGAAACGGCGCCGCTGGGCACGCCCGACCCGAACCTGTCGCCCATCCCCGCGGCGACGGCCACGCCCAAGCCCACCCAGACGATTCTGCCGACGGCGGCACAGTAGCAGCAGCCGAACCGACCGATGATGAAACTTGGCCGATATGAATACGCGTTCCCCGTATGCCTCGCCCCCATGGCGGGGTTTACGGACGTGTCGTTTCGCACGCTTTGCAGGGAGTTTGGCGCGGATATGGTCTGCACCGAGATGCTCAGCGCCAAGGGCCTCGTCTACGGCAGCGCCGAGACGGCGTCGCTGTACCGCACCAACGGGCGGGAATGCCCCGTGGCCGTGCAGCTGTTCGGGCGGGAGCCTGATTATATGGCCGAAGCCGCGCGGCGCATCGAACGGGAGCTTGGCGAAGGGCTGTTGTGCATCGACCTCAACATGGGGTGCCCCGCGCCCAAGATTTACAACAATGGCGAGGGCTCGGCGCTGATGGATGAGCCGAAGCTGGCGGCAGAGATCATCCGCGCCACGGTCGGCGCGGTGAACGTGCCCGTGACGGTCAAGTGCCGCATCGGGCGCGACGAAGCGCACATTGTGGCGGTACCGTTTGCCAAAATGTGCGCGGATGCGGGCGCGGCCATGCTGACCGTGCACGGGCGGACGCGGCGGCAGATGTACGCGGGGCGGGCCGACATGGCCGTGGTGGCCGCGGTCAAGCGCGCGGTGGACATCCCCGTGATAGCCAACGGCGATATCGCCTCCGCCGCGGATGCGCGGCGCGTGCTCGATGAAACGGGCGCGGACGGCGTCATGATCGGCCGCGCGGCGCTGGGCAACCCATGGCTGTTTGGCGAGATCCGTGCGGCGCTCCGGGGCAAACCGTATCAACGGCCCACGGGAGCCGAGCGGCGCGCGCTGGCATTATGCCACGCCGAGATGACGGTGGCGGACAAGGGCGCGCACGGCATGATCGAGATGCGCAAGCACCTGGCCTGCTATGTGCGCGGCATGCCCGGGGCCGCCGAGCTCAGAGTGCGCATCAATGCCTGCAAAAACCTCGACGAGCTAAGGGAAATCCTCGCTTGACACATGCGCGGGCGGCTAATATAATATGTTGAATCGAGACGCCCCGTGCGGGGGCGTACGCTTGGCAAGGGAGATGTGCACATGGCAGAAGTTTGGCTGACGCCCGAGGAAATCAAAAAGCGCGAGGAGCGGCTGGAGCACCTCAAGACTGCGCGCAGGCTTGAGATTGCGGAGGCGCTCAAGGTGGCGCGCGCGTTCGGCGATCTGAGCGAGAACGCGGAATACGATGCCGCCAAGAACGAGCAGGCGAAGAACGAATACGATATCGTGCAGCTCGAGACGGAGCTGAAAAACGCAAAGGTCATCGACGAATCCACCATCGACACCACGGTTGTGAGCGTGGGCGCGACGATTGCAATGACCAATTTGGAGGATAAAAGCAAGCTGACGTACAAAATCGTCGGCAGCGCGGAGGCGGACCCCGTCAACGGCCGCATCTCCAACGAATCGCCCGTGGGCAAGGCGCTGCTGGGCCACAAGGTCGGCCAAACGGTGGAAGCGCAGACGCCCGGCGGCGTGATGCGGCTCAAGATCACCGCCATCGGCAAGTAACGATACCTGTACGGGGGCAGCGAGCGCCCCCGTTTTTTATCATTTTAACAGTGTGACAGCGCCGCAGAGCCTGTGGTCTTCGGCGCGGGAATCAAGAAAAGAGGATACCATGGAACAACCGCCCATTCAACAGGAAACCGAACTGACCTCCGAACAGCTCAGCGAGCTGCTGCAGATCCGCCGCGACAAGCTGACGGCCCTGCAGCAGGCGGGCGCCGACCCGTTTGCACACACGACCTATCCCGTGACGGAGTACAGCGCCGATGTGCTTGGCCAACCCATCGAAAGTTGGGAGGGCAAAACCGTCTCCATGGCGGGGCGCATGGTCAGCCGCCGCATCATGGGCAAGGCGTCGTTTGCGCACATGCTGGACGCCAAGGGCAGCGTGCAGGTCTACGTCCGCCGCGACGACGTGGGCGAGGAAGCGTACGCCGCGTTCAAGGCGGGCGATATCGGCGATATATTCGGCTACACGGGCGCGGTGTTCGTGACCAAAACGGGCGAAACGAGCGTGCATGTGCACAGCATTACGCTGCTGAGCAAGTCGCTCAGGCCGCTGCCCGAAAAGTTCCACGGCCTGAAGGACCCCGAGCTGCGGTATCGGCAGCGCTTTGTGGACCTGATCGTCAACCCCGAGGTGCGGGATACGTTCATCAAGCGCAGCCGCATCATAGCCGAAATCCGCAGCCGCATGAACGACAAGGGCTTTATCGAGGTGGAAACGCCCGTGCTCAACACCACCGCCAGCGGCGCGGCGGCCAGGCCCTTTGTGACGCACCACAACACGCTGGATTTGGATATGTACCTGCGCATCGCCACCGAGCTGCACCTCAAGGAGTGCATCGTGGGTGGGCTGGAGCGCGTGTACGAAATCGGCCGACTGTTCCGCAACGAGGGCATGGACCCCATGCACAACCCCGAGTTTACCACCATCGAGGCGTATCAGGCGTATACCGATTACAACGGCATGATGGCGCTGGCGGAGGATTTGTTCTATCATTGCAGCATGGCCGTCAACGGCACGGCAAAGATTACCTATCAGGGCACGCCCATCGATCTGACGCCGCCCTACCGCCGCATGACCATGAACGACGCGGTCAAAAACGTGACGGGCGCGGATTTTCTGGCCTGCGAAACGGACGAGGCTGCGCGCGCGCTGGCGGACGGGCTGCATATGGAGTATAAGGATAAAATCGCCTCGCGCGGCAAGCTTTTGACCATCGCGTTCGATGCGTTTGTGGAGGATACGCTGGTTCAGCCCACGTTTATCACCGATTATCCCGTGGAGAATTCGCCTCTGTCCAAGCGCAAGCCCTCGGCCCCGCACCTGACGGAGCGGTTTGAGCTGTTTATCGGCGGGCACGAGTATGCCAACGCGTTCTCGGAGCTCAACGACCCCGTCGATCAGCGCGGAAGGTTTGTGCAGCAGGCGGCGGAGCGCCAAAAGGGCGACGACGAGGCCATGATGATCGATGAGGATTTCTGCCTGGCGCTGGAATACGGCATGCCGCCCACGGGCGGTATCGGAATTGGCATCGACCGCATGGTGATGCTTTTGACCGACGCGGCAAGCATCCGCGACGTTTTGCTGTTCCCGACCATGAAGCCGATCAAGAAGGGCTGAGGGACAGGGCATGCTGCTTTCGTTTGAGGACAACAGGCCCACGGTGGGCAAAGAAGTATTTGTGGCCGAAAACGCAACGGTCATCGGCGACGTAACGCTTGGCGACCATGCGTCGGTCTGGTTTGGCGCGGTGGTGCGCGGCGATATGGCGGCCATCCGCATCGGCCGCGGCTCCAACGTGCAGGACTGCGCGGTCATCCACACCGCCAAGGATTCCGAAACGGTCATCGGCGACGAGGTTACCATCGGCCACGGGGCCATCGTGCACGCGTGCACGGTGGAGGATCGGTGCCTGATTGGCATGAACGCCGTGGTGCTCGACGGCGCGGTGATTGGCGAGGGCTCCATCATCGCCGCGGGCGCGGTGGTGACGGGGCGCACCGTGGTGCCGCCAAGGACGCTGATGGCGGGCGTGCCCGCCAAGGCCGTCAAAACCCTGCCCGAGGACAGCCTGGCGCTGCGGCAGGCGCACGCACAAAACTATGCCGAGCTGGCTGCGGCGTACCGAACGCAGGCAGCCGACATGCGGCGCGCCGACTAGGCGGGAGGAGACCACGGTGGAAGGACCATCCAAACAAAAGAACATCCTTGTGGCGCTGGGCGCCTATTTTATATGGGGCTCGATGCCGCTGTACTGGTACCTGTTTTCCGATGTGGACGCCATGGTCACGTTGAGCATGCGCATCCTGTTTGCGGCGGCGTTTGCGGTGATCGTGCTGCTGTGCCGCGGCAAGCTTTCCGAGGTTTGGCAGACCATGCGGAATCCGCAACTGATGAAAAAGCTCGTGCCCGCGGCGCTGCTGGTAACGGGAAACTGGGGCCTGTATGTGTGGGCGCTCAACAACGGCTTCGTGCTGGATACGAGCCTTGGCTACTATTTAAACCCCGTGATGTCGTTTGTGCTGGGCATTGTACTGTTCAAGGAGGTCTGCGGGCCGACGGAATGGATTGCCATAGGCATTGCGCTGTTTGGCGTTGCGGCGTGCGCGCTGAGCTTTGGCACGGTGCCGTATGTGGCGCTGTCGCTGGCGGCGCTGTTTGCCGCGTACGGCGCGGTCAAAAAGACGGTCAAGCTCGACGCCATGGTCACCATTGCCGTGGAAACACTGCTCATTGCGCCGTTTACCGCGGCATTTTTGCTGTGTTCGGATGTGGGGCAGGCGGCCATACGCGCGCTGCCGCCCGCAAGGCTGCTGCTGCTGACGCTGGCGGGCCCTTTGACCGCGGTGCCGCTGATGATGTACGCAAGCGTGGTCAACAAGCTGCCGCTGTCGGCCATGGGGCTGATGCAGTTCCTGCTGCCCACCATGATCGGGCTGACGGGCATCTTCGTCAAGGGCGAAACGTTCACCAAGGGGCAATTGCTGATGTTCGTCTGCGTCATTGTGGCGCTGACGGTGTATATGGCGGGCGTGATCGTGCGCGAACGCAAAAAGACGCCGCGCATTGCCAAATTCGGTTGAACCCGCTTGGATTCGCGCGGGACGGCATTTGCCTAGGCAGGCTGTTTCTGCTATACTGAATTATTGGGCATAATTGGTGAAATAGATACAGGAGGCCGCAACATGGGCATTGTCGATAGATTACTTGGGAATACGAGCGAGAGCCGCTTGAAAAAGCTGCGCCCGTTCGTTGCTGCCATCAACGCGCTGGAACCGCAGATGCAGCGCATGACGGACGCGGAGCTGCGCGCGCAGACGGCGCGTTTTAAAGAACGTCTGGCCGCGGGAGAAACGCTTGACGATATCATGTGCGAGGCGTTTGCCACCGTGCGGGAGGCTTCGGTACGCACCGTCGGCATGCGGCATTTCGATGTGCAGCTATTGGGCGGCATGGTGCTGCATCAGGGGCGCATCGCGGAGATGAAAACGGGCGAGGGCAAAACCCTTGTGGCAACGCTGCCCGCCTACCTCAACGCGCTGGGCGGCGAGGGCGTGCACATCGTCACCGTCAACGATTATCTGGCCAGGCGCGACGCGCAGTGGATGGGCAAGATCCATCGGTTTTTGGGGCTGACGGTCGGCTGCATCGTGCACGATTTGGATAACGACGCACGCCGCGCGGCGTACAACTGCGATATCACCTACGGCACCAACAACGAGTTCGGGTTCGATTACCTGCGCGACAACATGGTGGTCTACCGTGAAAACATGGTGCAGCGCGCGCTTGCCTACGCCATCGTGGACGAGGTGGACTCCATCCTCATCGACGAGGCCAGAACGCCGTTGATCATCAGCGGCGCGGGACGCGAGTCCAGCGCCATGTATATCGAGGCCAATCGCTTCGTCAAGGGGCTGACCCGCGGCAGCGACATTGTGGAGCAGAGCCGCACCGATCAAATGATGGGCGAGGAAGCGCCCGAGGACGGCGATTACCAGTGCGATATTAAAAAGCGCACCGTGCAGCTGACCGCCGAGGGCGTGCGTAAGGCCGAGGCGCGCTTTAAGGTGGAAAACCTGGCCGATCCCAACAATACCGAGCTCAACCACCATATCATACAGGCCCTGCGCGCCAACGCCCTGTTTGCGCGCGATGTGGATTACGTTGTGCAGGATGGGCAGGTGCTCATCGTGGATGAATTCACGGGCCGTTTGATGATCGGCCGCCGCTTCAACGAGGGCCTGCATCAGGCGCTGGAGGCCAAGGAGGGCGTCAAGGTCGAGCGTGAGAACAAGACGCTGGCCACCATCACATTCCAGAATTATTTCCGCATGTTCAAAAAGCTGGCGGGCATGACGGGTACCGCCAAGACCGAGGAAGCGGAGTTTGAGGGCATCTACAACCTGGATGTGGTGGAGATTCCCACCAACATGCCCATGATCCGCAAGGACTTTAACGACGCCGTCTACGCCACCGAGGCCGCCAAGTTTCGGTGCGTGGTGCAGGAGATTGCGCAGGTGCACGCCACGGGCCAGCCGATACTGGTGGGCACTATTTCGGTGGAGCGCAGCGAGTATTTGAGCACGCTGCTGAAACGCCATGGCATCCCGCACGAGGTGCTCAACGCCAAGTATCACGCCAAGGAGGCGGAGATTGTCGCGCAGGCGGGCCAGTACAATGCTGTTACCATCGCCACCAACATGGCGGGCCGCGGCACGGATATCCTGCTGGGGGGCAATCCCGATTTTCTCGCGCGCCGCGCGCTTCGGCAGGAGGGCATGGAGGAGTGGCTCATCGAGGAGGCCACGGGCCATGCCGATACCGACGATCCTGACATTTTGGATGCGCGCGCGCGGTACGATGCCTTCCACCGCGATTTTAAGCGGCAGACCGAGCAGGAGCACGCGCAGGTTGTGCAACTGGGCGGCCTGCACATCATCGGCACGGAGCGGCACGAGAGCCGCCGCATCGATAACCAGCTGCGCGGCCGCGCGGGCCGTCAGGGCGACCCCGGCAGCACGCGTTTCTACGTTTCGCTGGAGGATGAGCTCATGCGCCGCTTCGGCGCGGACCGCGTCAGCGGCTTCATCGACCGCGTCAGCGGGGACGAGGATATGCTCATCGAGTCCAAGCTCATCACCCGCCAGATCGAGGGCGCGCAAAAGCGCGTGGAGGCGCACAACTTCGATATCCGCAAAAACG
The DNA here is from genome assembly GCA_964600225.1 of uncultured Oscillospiraceae bacterium. Lineage (GTDB taxonomy): Bacteria > Bacillota > Clostridia > Christensenellales > CAG-138 > CAZRIT01. Next base: position 7,735 of record CAZRIT010000014.1, read on the forward strand.
TGCTGCGCTACGACGATGTGATGAACAAGCAGCGCGAGATCATCTACGGCCAGCGCCGTCAGGTGCTCATGGGCGAGGATCTGTCGGAAAGCATCCGCAGCATGCTCATCGGGACATTGGATGTGCTGATCAATTTCCACTGCAACCCGCACACGCCCGCGCGCGAATGGGGCTATGCGTCGTTAAGCAACGATGTGTGCGATTTGTGCCTCAGGCCGCGGCAGACGCTGTTTTCCGCCAAGGAGATGGATACCTTCCGCCTGCCACAGGTGCAGGAGCGCATCCACCAATATGCCGAACAGGCCTATGCCGAAAAGGAAACCGAGATTACCGCCGCGCATGCGGACATGCGCGAGATTGAGCGGATTGTGCTGCTGCGCACCGTCGATTCCCACTGGATGGATCACATCGACGCCATGGATCAGCTCAGGCAGGGCATCGGGCTGCGCGCCTATGCACAGACCGACCCCGTCAACGCCTATACGGCCGAGGGCTTCGATATGTTCGACGCCATGGTGGCCGCCATCCGCGAGGAGACCATCCGCACGCTGTATCGGGTGCAGGTGAAGGCCCCGCCCGCCAAGCGCGAGCAGCTTGCCAAGCCCGTGGACACCCCCGCGCCCGACGGCGAAACGCCCATGACCAGAAGCGGCAAAAAGATTGGCCGCAACGACCCCTGCCCGTGCGGCAGCGGCAAGAAATACAAGAACTGCTGCGGAAAGGAATAATCCCATGATCCCTCTTGACGAATATAAAGCGCTGTTGTCCGAGGCGGGCGCAAAGCTCAAGGCCTGCGGCGAGGCGCTCAACCCGGCCGAACTGCAAGCGGAGCTCAAGACGCTGGAAGACCAAATGGGCGGAACCGCATTTTGGAACGACGTGGAGGAGGCCAACAAGGTCAACCGCCGCGCCAAGACGCTGCAAACCAAGCTGGCGCATTTTTCCAAGCTCACGGGCCGCTACGACGATTTGATGACGCTGATTGAAATGGCCGAGGAGGAGCAGGACGACAGCCTTGTGGACGAAATCAAGTCCGAGACGGCGGGCGTGTGCGACGCCATCGAGGCCATGCAGCTATCGCAAATGCTCAAGGGCCCCTACGACAGTTCCAACGCCTTTTTGTCGCTGCACGCGGGCGCGGGCGGCACCGAGGCGCAGGACTGGACGGAGATGCTCTACCGCATGTACACGCGCTATTGCGAGCGCTGCGGGTGGACGGTGCGCGAACTGGATATGCTCGACGGAGACGATGCGGGCGTCAAGTCCGTTACCTTTGAAGTCAGCGGCGAGAACGCCTACGGCTACCTCAAGGCCGAAAAGGGCGTGCACCGATTGGTGCGCATCTCCCCGTTCGACGCCAGCGGCCGCAGGCACACGTCGTTTTCCTCGCTGGACGTAACGCCCATCTTCGACGACGACACGGGCGACCTCAAAATCGACCCCGACGATCTGCGCGTGGATACCTACCGTTCCAGCGGCGCGGGCGGCCAGCACGTCAACAAGACCAGCTCGGCCATCCGCATTACGCACCTGCCCACCAACATCGTGGTGCAGTGCCAGAACGAGCGCAGCCAGATACAAAACCGCGAAACGGCCATGCGCATGCTGCGCGGCAAGCTGCTGGAACTGCAGGAGCGCGAGCGCGAAATGCAGATGGCCAGCATCAAGGGCGAAATGAAAAAGATCGAATGGGGCAGCCAGATACGCTCCTATGTGTTCCAGCCGTATACGCTGGTGAAGGATCATCGCACGGGCTTTGAAAACGGCAATATCCAGGCCGTCATGGACGGCGAGCTGGATGGCTTCGTGCGCGCGTATCTGGTGCAAAGCTAAGGCGTTGGCATGGAAACGAATCACGCAAGCAAAACCGATGCGGGGCTGCCCGCAGAAAAGGATTATACGCCGCACACGCTCGGCAAATGGCTGGTGCTGTTGATTCAAGGCGCCATCATCGGCGTGGGCGCTATCCTGCCGGGGGTTTCGGGCGGCGTGCTGTGTGTGGTTTTTGGCATCTATCCGCCCATGATGGCGCTGCTGGCGCACCCGCTGCAGAGCTTTGGCAAGTACTATCGGCTGTTCATCCCCGTCATCATCGGCTGGGCGCTGGGGTTTCTTGCGCTGGCGGGGGTGATTGCGGAACTGTTTGCAAAGGAATCCAACATCATCACCTGCCTGTTCGTGGGCCTGATTGCGGG
>CAZRIT010000014.1:10029-35297 GCA_964600225.1 uncultured Oscillospiraceae bacterium
TGTTTGCAAAGGAATCCAACATCATCACCTGCCTGTTCGTGGGCCTGATTGCGGGGATGTTTCCCTCCCTGTTTCGGGAGGGCGCGCGCGACGGCCGCACGAAGGCCGCTTGGACGGCGCTGATTCTGAGTACGGCGCTGCTGCTGGGGCTGTTTATGCTGCTGCAATACGGCGTCGGCGTGCAGTTGACGCCTTCCGCACCGTGGTTTTTGTTTTGCGGGGCGCTGTGGGGCGTCAGCCTGATCGTGCCGGGCATGAGCTCGTCGTCGCTGTTGATATTTCTGGGGCTGTACTACCCCATGTCGGCGGGCATTGCGGCGCTGAACCCCGCGGTGATCGTGCCGTTTGTCATCGGGATTCTGCTGACTGTGCTGCTGCTGGCGCGCGGGGTGAATACATTGTTCGAGCGCCACTACGGCGTGGCGTTCCACTGCATAATCGGGTTTGTGATTGCGTCCACCATCCCGATTATCCCGCTATCCTACAAAAGCGCGGGGCAGGGGCTGCTGTGCCTGCTGGTTGCGGCGGCAGGGTTTTTTGCTACGTTTTACATGGACAAGCTCGGCGAACGGACGCAGGACGCCCAAACGGGTGTGGATACATAACCGATTGCTTACAATACCCGCTCCGCGCGGGATAACGAACGCGGAATAACAGGAGGGGATGTTTACATGAAGATGAGCGCATTGGTGGGGGAACGCTTCAAGGAGAAGCCCGCGGATTGTACAATTGAAAGCCACGCGCTGATGGTGCGCGGCGCTTACATCAAGCAGGTCAATACGGGCGTGTACTCGCTGTATACGCCTGCCCGCCGCATCACCCGAAAGATCGAAGCCATCATCCGCGAGGAGATGGACATGGTGGACGGGCAGGAGGTGCTGTTTCCCGTGGTGCTGCCCGCCGATCTTTGGAAGGAGAGCGGCCGCTATACGAGCGTGGGTAAGGAACTGCTGCGGCTGACCGATCGCTTCGGCGCCGAGCTGGTGCTGGGCATGACGCATGAGGAGGCCGCCGTGCACCTGGTGCGCGAGGCGGCCAAGTCGTACGCCAAGTACCCGTTCATGATCTATCAGATACAAACCAAGTATCGCGACGAGCCGCGCGCGCGCGGCGGTCTGATCCGCGTAAGGGAGTTTACCATGAAGGACGGGTACTCCTTCCACACCTCGCAGGCGGATTTGGCGGCCTATTACGAGCGCGTGCACCGCGCGTACGAGCGCATATTCAAGCGCGCAGGCTGCAAAAATGTGGTCTCCGTGCTGTCGGACTCGGGTATGATGGGCGGCAGCATCTCGCACGAGTTCATGCTGCTGACCGATATCGGCGAGGACACGCTTGCGCTGTGCAGCGAATGCGATTTTAAGGCCAACCTCGAGGCCGCGCCATGCATTGTGGATAACGTTGGCGCGGAAGCCATCGAGCCTCTCGAGGAGGTTTACACCCCGCACATGCAGACCATTACGGACGTGGCGGACTTTTTGCACGTCGAGCAAACGCGCACCTGCAAGGCCGTGGTCTATCAGCAAAACGCGGACGACCGCTACGTCATCGTGTTCATCCGCGGCGATCTGGAGGTCAACGAAACCAAGCTGCGTAATTACCTCTGTCAGGAAGTGCATGCGGGCGTCGTTACCGAGCATAGCGGCATCGTGGCGGGCTTTATCGGCATGAAGGGGCTGGATACGGAGCGCATCACGGTGGTGACCGACAGTTCGCTAAAGGGCATCGGCAGCCTGGTTGCGGGTGCAAACAAGCAGGATTACCATTATAAAGGCTTCAACATCGCGCGCGACGTGGGCGACGTGGCGTATGTCGACGTGGCCAAGGCGGTGGAGGGCGGCGTATGCCCCAAGTGCGGCAAGCGCGCGCTGACCATATCCAACGGCATTGAGGTGGGCAACATCTTTCAGCTTGGCACCAAGTACTCCAAGGCCATGAACATGCAGTACCTCGATGAAAACGGGGAGCTCAACTACCCCATCATGGGCTGCTACGGCATCGGCGTGGGCCGCCTTTGCGCATCGGTATGCGAGGAAAGCCACGATGACTTTGGCCCTGTGTGGCCCATCACCATTGCGCCGTGGGAGGTGCACATCTGCTGCCTGCGCGCCGATCAGGACGATACGCGCTATGTGGCCGCAAAGCTCTACGATACGCTGCAATCCATGGGCGTGGAAACCGTGCTGGACGACCGCGCCATCAGCCCGGGCGTGATGTTCTCGGAGGCGGATCTGATGGGTCTTCCCATCCGCGTGACCGTCAGCCCCCGCAACATGAAGGAGGGCGTGGTGGAGATTTCCACGCGCGACAAACGCTTCCAAAAGAAGGTGCCCGTGGACGGCGCGGCTGCGGTCATTACGGCCATGCGCGCGCAGCTATATCAGGAGATTGCCTCCGCTGTGCCGGAGAGCGTATAATGAACGCATAGCATGCATAATATTCCCTGAAGCACAAAACGGAAACACGAAAAATGCGTCAATCGAGGCGCATTTTCTGTATGAAAAAAGTTTTTGGAAAAAATTTTAAAAAATGCATTGACAACGCATAATTATGCGCGTATAATGCCAAGAAAAACAAGACATTGACTTTGGGAGGAACATCACAATGAAAAAGATTCTTGCAATTGCTTTGGCGGTATTGTTTGTATTCGCTACGGTCGGCTGCGGCACACAGCCCGCTGCCGCCCCCGAACCCACGGCACAGCCCGCGGCGGACGCCGCTTCGCAGCCCGAACCGCAGGTCCCCGCGATCAAGACGGTTGTGGAAGGCAAGCTCACGGTTGCCCTTAGCCCCGACTTTTCGCCGATGGAGTTTGTCGACACCACCAAATCGGGTCAGGATCAGTACGTTGGCTTCGATGTCACCCTTGCCAACTACCTGGCCGACGAAATGGGCCTGACGCTGGAGATCAAGCCGATGTCGTTTGACGCTTGCCAGGCGGCGGTGCAGCTGGGCAGCGTGGATATGTCCATCTCGGGCTTTAGCTGGACGGCGGAGCGTGCGGAGAACTTCCTGCTTTCCGATTACTACATTGCGGGTGAGAATGAGACCGAGCAGGCCATCATCACCACCAAGGCCAACGAGGGCGCATGGACCACCGTGGAAAGCTTTGCGGGCAAGAAGATTGGCGCGCAGGCCACGTCCCTGCAGGAAAACCTCTGCAAGGAAACGTTTGGCGACACCATCACGCTGGAGTTGTTCAAGTCCATTGACGATGGCATTCTGGCGTTGCAGACGGGCAAGATCGACGCCATGGCGGTCGCCATGGGCAACGGGGAATCCATCGTTGCCGCCAATCCCGACGGGCTTGCCTTCACGGGCTACACGTTCGATGTAGCCGACGAGTCCAAGAACAACGTCATCATGCTCAACAAGGCCAGCACGGAGATGCTGGAAAAGGTCAACGAGCTGTTGGGCAAGGCGCTGGAAGCGAACATGTACGCAGGCTGGTATGCGGATGCGCAGGCATTGGCGGGCATCGAGACGGCAGCCGACGTGAGTTACGACGATCAGGGTAACGTTGCGGGCTGACCGCACGCCTGACAGCATACGGAGAGCGCCGAAAGGGTTTCGGCGCTTTCCGATTGTTCAACGGCCGCGTTGCGGCAAGCAGACAAACGCCGAAGGAACTAGCGTTTTTCGGCACAGGTGAGGAGGTATTCCTTTGACGTTTTCATCCATTGTAGCCAACATCATCAAGCTCTTGGGAAAATACTGGCAGGTATTTTTGATCAAGGGCGTCAGCATTACGCTGCTGCTGTCGGCCATCACGGTATTCTTTGGCGCAATCATCGGGTCGCTGCTGGCCATCGGCAAGATGTCGCGCTTCAAGCCCCTGCGGTTTGTCATCACGGCGTTTGTGGAGGTCATCCGCGGCACGCCCATCCTGTTGCAATTATACATCGGGTATTTCATTGTGCCGCTGATGTTCCCCGCGCTGGGCCTGAGCACGTTTGCGTGCGTGGCGGTTTCGCTGGTCATCAACAGCTCCGCGTATGTATCCGAGGTGGTGCGCTCGGGCATTCAGGCGGTGGACAAGGGGCAGACCGAGGCGGCCAGAAGCCTTGGGCTGACCCAGACGCAGACGCTGCTCAAGGTCGTGCTGCCGCAGGCGGTTAAAAACATTCTTCCCGCGCTGGGCAACGAGTTCATCATGATCATCAAGGAGACGTCGCTGGCCTCCACGTTCTTTGTGGGCGACCTGATGACCTCCTACCTCACCGTCAAGGGCGCGACGTATCTGGCGTTTGAAAGCCTGATTATCGTGGGCGTGATCTACTTTGTGCTCACCTTCTCGTTGAGCAAGGCCGTCGGCGCATTTGAAAGGAGGCTGAAGAGCAGTGACTGACAACGTATTGATTCAAACCATCAATCTGGAAAAGAGCTTTGGCGAGCTCAAGGTGCTGCGCGGCATCAACGAAGTCATCCACAAGGGCGAGGTCGTCACCGTCATCGGCCCCTCGGGCGGCGGCAAGAGCACGTTTTTGCGGTGCCTGAACATGCTGGAGGTGCCCACTGCGGGCGATGTGATATTCGAGGGCGTCAAGCTCAACGACAAGGCCACCGATATCAACCTCTACCGTCAGCGGATGGGCATGGTGTTCCAAAACTTCAATGTGTTCCCGCACATGACCGTGCTGGAAAACATCACCATGGCGCCCGTCATGCTCAAGAAAAAGACGCAGGCGCAGGCGGACGAATCCGCCAGGGAGCTGCTCAACCGCGTGGGCTTGTTCGATAAGCTCAACGAATACCCCAAGAAGCTTTCGGGCGGGCAGAAGCAGCGGCTGGCCATCGTGCGCGCATTGGCCATGGAGCCCGATGTGATGCTGTTTGACGAGCCGACCAGCGCGCTCGACCCCGAGATGGTGGGCGAGGTGCTCTCCGTCATCCAGTCTCTGGTGGAAAGCGGCATGACCTCGGTCATCGTGACCCACGTCATGGGCTTTGCCAAGGAGGTTTCCGACCGCGTGCTGTTCATGGACGAGGGGCTGATACTGGAGCAGGGCAAGCCCGCCGATATCTTCGGCAGCCCGAAGCAGAAGCGCACGCAGGAATTTTTGAGCAAGGTATTGTTGGTGTAAGCATGGAAAACCAAAAGCAACAGGCAATTGCCTATATCGATGCGCATGCGGACCTGTTTACGTCCGTTTCCGACGATGTGTGGGGCTATGCGGAGCTGTCGCTTGCCGAGGTACAGTCCTGCGAGCGCTACCGCAAGGCGCTCACCGAGGCGGGCTTTACCGTACAGGTGGGCCTGCACGGCGTGGATACGGCCGTTACGGGCACCTTTGGCAGCGGGCATCCCGTCATCGGCATACTCGCCGAGTACGATGCGCTCTCGGGCCTGTCGCAGGCGGGCGGCGCGACCCATAAGACGCCCGAACCCGGCATGACCGATGGCCACGGCTGCGGGCACAACCTGCTCGGCGCGGGCTCGCTGGCCGCGGCGTGCGCGGTCAAGGCGTATCTGGAGGCCACGGGCAAGCCCGGCACGGTCATCTTTTACGGGTGCCCGGGCGAGGAGGGCGGCGCCGCCAAGACGATATTCGCCAAGCAGAACGAGTTTTGCAAGCTGGACGCGGCCTTTAGCTGGCACCCAGACGACGTCAACGAGGTGCAGACGGGTCGCTACATGGCCTGCATACAAACGGAGTATCAATTTACGGGCGTATCCTCGCATGCGGCGGGCGCGCCCGAGCAGGGGCGCAGCGCGCTGGACGCCGTGGCGCTGATGAACGTGGGCGTGCAGTTTTTGCGCGAGCACATGCCGCGCTCCGCCAGCATCCACTATGCCGTCACCGACGCGGGCGGCGTATCGCCCAACGTTGTGCAGGCCAACGCCAAGGTTTTGTACATGGTGCGCGACGAAAGCGTGCACAGCGCATTGAAGCTGCAAAAACGTGTGGACGATATCGCGCTGGGCGCATCGCTCATGACGGGCACGACGTTTGAGAAGCATTTTATCGACGGCACGTCCGATACCATGCCAAACAAGGTGCTGGGCGAGCTGATGTACCAAAACCTTGTCAACACGCCGCTGCCGACCTATACCGAGGCCGAGCGCAGATTTGCCGACGAGCTGGCCGCAACCTATGCCGACCGGGTCGAGGGGCTTCCCGGTACGGGTGCGCGGCAGGACGAGGGCATCGCCGCCGTCGTTTCCGAGCAGACACAGGGCGGCAAGCGTGTGCTGAACGATTTTGTCATGCCGCTGTACTACTCGCTTGCTCCCGTGCCCGGCTCCACCGATGTGGGCGACGTGAGCTGGCAAACGCCCACGGCGCAGATTTCGGCGGTGACGCACCCCAGCCTCTGCCCCGGGCACTCGTGGCAGAACGTCTCCTGCGGCAAAACCTCCATTGCCCACAAGGGCATGCTGTACGCCGCGCGCGTCATGGCGGGCGCCGCCATCGATGTGCTGGCCGATCCGTCCGTTCTCGTGCCCGCCAGGGCCGAGTTTACAAAGAACACCGCCAAGGGGTACGTTTCGCCGATCCCCGACTAGTACGGGGGCTTTGTTCCTTTCTTTGGAAAGAAAGGAACCGAAAGAAACTTATAAATATCGATTTGTCATTCTGACAATATTTATGAAGTTTTTCTGTTTCTCTTTTTTCAAAAAGAGAAAGAATAAGAAAAAAGACAATAGACAAGGCGGCTGCGTGAGCAGCCGCCTTTCGTACCGTAACGGGATTAGTCCTGATCGGGCAGGCAGTAGTTGACAATGCAGTGCATGGGGCAGCCGGAAACGCATGCGCCGCAGCGGGTGCAGGTTTCGGCATTGATCTCGGCCACGCCGTCCACCACATGGATGGAATCGGACGGGCAGTTCTTTTCGCAGCGCTTGCAGCCGACGCAGGCGCTCTTGCATTGCAGCCTTGCAATCTTGCCAATGGCCTTGTTGCGGCACAGCACCACGACCGTCTTATCGCGCGGGAGCAGGTTGATGACGCCGCGCGGGCAGGTGTTCATGCACACGCCGCAGCCCGTGCACTTGTTCTCGTCGATGACGGCCACGCCGTTTTCGATGCGGATGGCGTCGAACACGCAGCGGCTCAGGCAGTCGCCCAGGCCGAGGCACCCGAACTCGCACGTCTTCGGCCCGCCGCCCATGGCGGCCGCCGCACGGCAGGAGGGGTAGCCGTTGTAGCTGTAGCGATCGCTGACGTGCTCGGGCACGCCCTGGCAGCGCACGCGCGCAACCATGGGTTCGCCCGCGTCCGCGGAAATGCCCATCACCTCGCCGATGGCTTTGGCGGTTGATGCGCCGCCGGGGGTGCAGCCGTTGACCTTGGCCTCGCCCTTGACGACGGCCTCGGCGAACGCATCGCAGCCGGCATAGCCGCACGCGCCGCAGTTGGCGCCGCCCAGGAAGGAGCGCACCTGCGTGACGCGTTCATCCGTCTCGACGGCAAACTTTTTGCCCACGACGGCCAGCACCGCGCCGAATACCAGGCCCAGCGCGCCCAGCGCGCCAAGCGCTTTCAATACGGGAAGAAAATCCATGTCTGCTCCCTCCTTAAACCATGCCGTTGAAGCCCATGAACGCAACGCTCATAAGCCCGGCAATGATGAGCGAGCTGGGGAACCCCTTCAGCACGCTCGGGATCTTGGCCGATTCCAGCCGCTCACGCACGCCCGCCATCAAAACGATGGCCAGCAGGAAGCCCAGCGCGCCGAACACGCCGTTGAGCACCGAGTAGAAGAGGTTCAGCTGATCGGTGACGTTGAGCAGCGTAACGCCCAGCACCGCGCAGTTGGTGGTGATCAGCGGCAGATAGATGCCCAGCGCATTGTACAGGCTCGGCGCGGACTTTTTGAGGAACATCTCCACCACCTGCACCAGGCTTGCAATGACCAGGATGAAGCTGATCGTATCCAGATACTTGAGGTCGAGCGGCACCAGCACCCAGTGATAGATCATGTAGGTAAACAGGCTTGCCAGCGCCATGACGAACGTAACCGCCAGACCCATGCCCACCGCGGTTTCCACCTTGTTGGATACGCCCAGGAACGGGCAGCAGCCAAGGAAGCGGGAGAAGATGAAGTTGTTGGTCAGCACGCAGCTAACCATGAACAGAAGGACTTTTACGATGCCTGTTGCTTCCGTCATTTCGCATCAGCCCCTTTCTTTTTGCTAAGCTTTTCGGACACGATGTTGAACAGCCCCAGCAGCAGCCCGAACACGATGAACCCGCCCGCGGGCAGGATGATGAGGATCATCGGCTGGTAGGCCGCGCCGAATACCGACAGCCCGAACACCGTGCCGTTGCCGATCAGCTCACGAATGGCGCCCATGACGGTGATGGCCAGCGTAAAGCCGATGCCCATACCGATGCCGTCCACCGCGCTGGCGAGAACGCCGTTTTTGCTGGCAAACGCTTCCGCGCGGGCCAGGATGATGCAGTTGACCACGATCAGCGGAATGAACAGCCCGAGGCTTTCGTACAGCGACGGGACAAACGCGTGCATGAGCATCTGCACCATGGTCACAAACGTGCAGATGACCACGATGAACGACGGGATGCGGATCTGATCGGGGATGAACTTGCGCAGCATCGCAATGACGATGTTGCTGCCGACGAGCACAAACGTGGCCGCCGCGCCCATGCCGATGCCGTTGATGGCGCTGGTGGTGATGGCCATGGTGGGACAGGTGCCCAGCACCAGCCGAAACGTCGGGTTTTCACTGATGATGCCGTTTAGGAAAACGGTCTTTAAGGAGGTCTTGCTGCTTTCCATTATTTTCCCACCTCCGTCAATACGGTTTTAAGGAGTTCGGCCGCTTGGTTCACGCCGTCGGTGACGGCGGTGGAACTGATGGTGGCCGAGGTGACGGCGTCAATGCTGCCGCCGTTTTTCTTGAGCGCAAACGGCGCTTCGCCGCCGACGTACTGTTCACCGAACCACGCTTCCTTGGTGCGCGCGCCGAGGCCCGCGGTTTCGGAAAACTCGCTGCCGCCGATACTGACGCCCGCGATCTCGCCCGCGGCGTCCATGCCGACGGTGACTTCGATCTTGCCGCCAAAGCCCTGCACGATCACCGATGCGGTGGCGCCCACAGCGTTGCCCGCGGCGTCCTTGCCCAGCATGGCGCCCTCGGTTGCGGTTTCTTCAAACGTGGCGGCGGCGGGCAGCACGGCCATGCGCGCGGCGTTGGCCGCCAGAATCTCCTGCTGACGGATGGGCTCTGCGGTGATGGCGTTGGTCGCCCCCAGCGCAAGCCCCGCCACGGCGGAGATGATAAACAGCTTCAGGCCCAGGTTTAAGATGCTACGCATTCGCCTTCACCTCCCCATAGACTTTGCGCTTGATCGAGCGGTCGATCAAGGGCGTCAACAGGTTCATCAACAGGATACCGTAGGTGGTACCCTCGGGGTATCCGCCAAAGCTGCGGATGAGCGCGATAATCAGCCCCGCGCCCGCGGCATAGATGATCTGCCCAAGGCCCGTCATGGGGCTTGTGACATAATCCGTCGCCATGAACACCGCGCCAAACAGCACGCTGCCCGTCAGCACCGCTTCGATCGGGTCCTTGCCAAACAGCAGGGAGCAGAGCATGAACGTGGCGATCATTGTAACGGGGATGTGCCAGGTTATGGTCTTGCGAATCAAAAGATACACAAGCCCCAGCAGGATGGCCACCTTGCAAACCTCGCCGATGGAGCCGGGGATGCGGCCGATGAGCAGGTCGATGGTGGGGTAGCTGAGCGCGCCCTCGGCCAAAGGCGTGGCGGTGGATACGCCGTCAAACGGCGCGGTAAACGGCGCGCTGCCCGCCATCAACGCGGGCCACGATGCCAACAGCACCGCGCGCGCGGTCAGGGCAGGGTTGATAAAGTTATCGCCGATGCCGCCGAATAGCTGCTTGACCAGCACGATGGCGATCAGGCTGCCGACAAGGATCATCCACCAGGGCGCCGTCGGCGGCAGGTTCAAGCCCAGTATCAGGCCCGTCACCACGGCCGACAGGTCGTTGATGCGGATGGGCTTTTTGCCGATGCGCTGGCAGAGGAACTCCCACAGCACGCAGGACAGGACGCTGATGAGCATCACGCGCGCGGCGTTGAGCCCGAACAGCCAGACGCCCGCGACGACGCACGGCATGAGCGCCGTGATGACGTCGAGCATGAGCACGGCGGTGGAATCCTTATAGTGGATATGCGGCGCGGTAGAAACGGAAAATTGCATGTGTTGTTACCTCCTCGCTCTGGCCGCGAGCTCTTCTTTAGCGGTCTTGCAGCTTGCGGTGAGATATCGCCTTGCCGGGCAGATGAACGCGCAGGCGCCGCACAGGATGCAATCCATCAGCCCGTTTTCCTTGGCCGCGTCCAGATCATGCCGATCGATGGCGTTTTTGATGGTGTACGGATACAGGCCGATGGGGCAGCCCTCCACGCAGCGTCCGCAGCGGATGCAGGGGCCTTCCTCGACGCCCTTGGCCTGCTCCTTGCTGAATACCACGATGCCGTTGTTGGCCTTGGCGACCGATACGTTCAGGTTCGGCGCGCACGGGGCGGTCATGGGGCCGCCTGCCAGAACCTTGGCGGCTTCCTCGGTCAGCCCGCCGCAGGCCGCGATGACTTCCTCATATTGGGTGCCGATGCGCAAAAGGAAGTTATTGGGCTCACGCACGCAGCCCGACACGGTGGTGATGCGGGATACCAGGGGCTTGCCCTCGGTGATGGCGTCGCACACGGCGGCGGAGGTCGCCGCGTTGAACACCAGCGCGTGCGCATCCAGCGGCAGCTTGCCGCGCGGCACCTGACGGCCCGTCACGGTTTCGATGAGCTGCTTTTCGCTGCCCTGCGGGTACTTGGTTTCCAAAGCCATCACTTCCACGCCCGTGCGGCCCGCGGCAGCCTTTTGCATGACCGCGATGGCGTCGGGCTTGTTGTCCTCGATGGCGATGACGCCGCGCGAAACGTTGGCCGCGCGCATGAGGATGCGCAGGCCGTTGACGATGCGCTCGGGCGTTTCCAGCATCAGCCGATGGTCGGCGGTCAGGTACGGCTCGCACTCGGCGCAGTTGATAATCACCGTATCGGCGCTCTTGCCCTCGGGGATGGAAAGCTTGATATGCGTGGGGAACGCAGCGCCGCCCATGCCGCAGATGCCCGCATCCTTGATGGCGGCAATCAGCTTGTCGGCGGGCGCATCCTCGGCGGTGCCGAGCGGGTGCAGTTCCACCCATTCATCTTTTTTGTCGTTTTGAATCCCGATGCACAGTTCGGGCGCGGGGCGCATCAGCTGGCGCTTCTCCACAAACGTGACGTCGCCGGATACGCTGGCGTGGACAGGGATGCCCAGGCCGCCAACGGGCGTGGCGATGACCTGCCCCATCAAAACATGGTCGCCCGCCTGTACGCACGGGGCGCTCGGCGCGCCAAGGTGCATGCCCACGGGGATGACCACCTGTTCGGGTACGAGCGGCTTGACTGCGCACCCGCTGGTGAGCGGCTTGCCCTCATGAATCTTGTGCAGAGGGTGCACGCCGCCGCGAAACGTTTTTTTCAAATGTTCCACCTGCCTTCATAAAAATCAGCATGAACGTTATATCGTACATGCTGCATACTCACAAATCCACATTATACACGTTTCTGTCACTTTTGTACAGAAAAAGAGACCGTTTTCACGCAAAAAGTTGCGTTAATTTGCGTCAAGATAGGCAAGAATTCCCTTCACGATGCCATCGGCCATTTTGGCCTGAAAATCGGCGTCGTTCACCTGCCGATCCTCGCTGCCGTTGCTGATATGCCCCATAATCAGCGTGCAAACGGGCGCGGAAACGGTGTTGAGGAAGGTGTTGTCGGAGATTTTGCGTATGGAGCTGCCGTCGTACAGGCGTACGGGCAGGTCGGTGGCTTCGATATAGGCCTTGAGCACCTCGGAGGCCAGCTTTTCACAGTCGCTTGCTTTGCCGTGGGATGCGGGTACCCACACCATGGCGCCGCGTGTATCGCCGCTGCTGACGGAGTTGCATTCCAGCCGTACAACCAGCCTGGCGTCGCCATCGTTCATCACGGCGGCCCGCTCGTTGTTTTCACGGTCGGTCTTGACGTCGCTCAATCCCATCAGCACCGTGGCGCCCTCGGCCTCCAGCCGCGCTTTCACAAGCTGTGATACAGCATAGTTGAGGCGGTTGGCATATATGCCCGTGGACACGCCCTTGATTTTGCTGGAATAGCCGCGCGCGGGGTCGATGCCAATGACGTAGCCGCCCAGCATGCCTTCGGGCGTGGCGGAGGGGGTGGGGGACGCGGCGGGATCGGGCGAAGGCGAAGCCTCCGTATCGGGCGTTGGCGTGGCGGCGGTTACGATGGCCGGAACGGTCGGCGAAGGCGTTGGCGTATTCTTGGCGTATTGGGCCTGACGCACAGCGGGGGCGACGACGCCCGCGGCAATGGCGTAGGTGACGCCCGCCACAAGCACCAGCAGCATCGCACACAGAATCCCGAACGCAACCGGATTGTTGATACGGAACAGTTTTCTGCGTTTGACAATCTTTTTCATTATGCGCTCCTCTGCTGTGCTGCTGTGCGATTCTTTGCATATTCATTTTAACACGCGCATATGACAAAGGGAAACTATAAAATAGAACTTTTACAAAAAACTTACGCTTTTCTTTCAATCATGTTGTAATACGACTTTTAACATGGTTTGATACGCCTTGCCCAAGCGCGCGGGCATCGTGTATAATCCGATTATGCCGTACAATCACACGCATGCGCTCATGGCCCTTCGCGCATTGGATCGGGCCGACGGCGCGGCGCAGCGCCTGATACAACCGCATAACGACGCTTTCTTGATCGGCGCGCTCGGCACCGATCCGTACTTTGGCGACGGGGTGCTGCCCACGCCGTTTGCTGCGTGCGCGGAAGTCCTTGCCCAAAAGCAGCATGCAGCCGACGCGCGCGCGCTGTTTCGGGCGCTGTTAGCGCTTTCAAAGGGCAATGCGTACTTAACCGCATACACATTGGGGCTGCTGTGCCACTTTCTGCTGGATGCGCACGCCCACCCCTATATCGAGGCGCGTTTCCCCGCAAAGCTGCACACGCCCGCCGAAATCCGCATGGATTTGATGATGGTGCAGGCGCTTTCGGACTCGCGCGCCGTCGTGCCGCCGCAAAAGCTGTTCAAAACCGATCGGCTTTCGGAGCTGGACGCGCTGCACGCTGCGCTCAACCACGCGCTCTTTGGGACAGAGCTGCCAAATGCGTTTGCCCGCTCGTTTCGCAAGTGGATTTGCATCAATGCGGTCACCTTCGACGCCGCGGGCAAAAAGGCCAAGCTGCTTTCGCGTTTGGCGGCGGCCCAACAGTATTTGGTGACGTTCCATGACGGCGAGGAAACGCAGCTCATGAACCTTGACCGACGGCCGTGGCGCGCGCCCGATGCGGACGCCGTGCGCACGGAATCGTTCCCCATGCTGTTTTCAGCCGCCGAGCGGGAGGCGGGGACGCTGCTCAACCTTGCCGCGGAGGCGTTTCAAACGGGCGACGATGCGGCTTTTATCAACGCCGTCGGAAAGAGGAACATGAATGCAACTGCCTGCGTTTGAAGGCAAAACCGCCTGCTGCTTTACGGGCCACCGCCCAAACGGGCTGCCCGAGGGCGGCGACGAGCAGAAGGAAGGCATGATCCGCCTCAAGCACGCCCTCATCTACGGTGTGGAGGCGGCGATTCAGTGCGGCGTGACCGTGTTTTGGGCGGGCGGCGCGGCGGGGTTTGATATGCTTGCCGCCGAGGCCGTGCTGGCCTGGCGGGAGACGTACCCCGATATCCGCCTGTGCCTGGCGCTGCCGAGCCGCACCTACGACTCGGCGTGGCCCAAGGCGCTGTTTGCCCGCAATGCGCGCATCCGCGCCGCCGCCGCCGAAACGTGGTTTGCATCCGAGGCGGACAACACATGGTACGCCCTGCGCATGCGAAACCGCTATTTGGTCGAGCGGGCCGATTGCTGCATGACCTACCTCAACCGTTCAAAGGGCGGCACCTGCTATACCGTCAACTATGCCATGGAGCGGGGCATTCCCGTTTGGAATCTGGCGCAAATTTTATAAACTTGCATATTGCTGTCAAAGCTGATACAATCCACTATTGCTATGGAACATAATATAAATAAAGATGGCCTTGCGCCGCAAAAAGAAAACAAGATGGGCGTGCTGCCCGAGGGAAAGCTGCTGTTTCAGATGGCGCTGCCGCTGAGCGCCTCAATGCTCATACAGGCTTTGTACAACATCGTCGACAGCATCTTTGTATCCAGGCTCAGCGAAAACGCGCTCACCGCCGTGACGCTGGCGTACCCGATGTATATGCTCATGATCTCCGTTGCCGTCGGCACGGGCGTGGGCATCAACTCCCTCATTTCGCGCCGATTGGGCGCCAAGCGCTTTGAGGAGGCCAACCGCGCCGCCGATAACGGCCTGTTTGTGATGATCCTCACCGCGCTGGCGTTTGTGCTGTTCGGGCTGTTCGGCGCCAAGCCCTTCATCTATGCCTATACCGATATCCCCGAGCTGCAGCAGATGGGCACGACGTATCTCAGCATCTGCGCCACGTTTTGCATCGGGGTGTTCATACAGGTGTATTGCGAGCGCATCATGCAGTCGCAGGGCAAAAACGTCGCCTCCATGCTCATGCAGCTTGTGGGCGCGGTGTTCAACCTGATATTCGACCCGATTTTGATATTCGGCCTGTTCGGCTTTCCCAAAATGGGCGTGGCGGGCGCGGCGGTGGCTACCGTCGGCGGGCAGATACTGGCCTCGGTGTTTTCGCTGTGCATCGTGTTCAGCCGTCACAACGAGGTGCAGATTTCCGTGCGCGGCTTCCGTCCCGACAGGGAGGTCATCCGCGCCATCTATCGCGTGGGGTTGCCGTCGATTATCATGCAGAGCATCACCACCGTCATGCAGCTTGCCCTCAACGCCATCCTCATTTCCTTCACCGCAACGGCCGTGGCCGTCAGCGGCGCGTACTTTAAGATTCAGTCGTTCGTGCTGATGCCGCTGTTTGGCATGACCAACGCCTCCATGAGCATTATGGCCTACAACTACGGCGCGCGCCGCAAGGACCGCCTGATGCGCACCTGGCGCCTGACCATGTACGCGGCGCTTGTGATGATGGGCATTGCGGTCGTGGTGTTTCGGACGTATCCTGACCAAATCCTGAGTCTGTTCGACGCCTCGGAGGAGATGCTCGCCATCGGGCGGGGCGCGTTTCGGCGCATTCCGCTGCACCTGCCCGTGGCGGCTGTGGTCATCTCCATATCCACGGTGTTTCAGTCCGTCGGCAACGGCGTATACAGCATGGTGATGTCGCTGCTAAGGCAGTTGGTGGTGCTCGTTCCCGCCGCGTGGCTGATGTCTGCCCTGGCTAACGATGTCAGCGCCGTCTGGTGGTCGTTTTTGATCGCCGAGGGCTTTGCGCTGTGCATCGCCGTGCCGCTGTTTGTCCGCACCTACCGCAACAAGATCAACCCGCTTGACGCGGCGTAGGGACGGGGGCGGAGGACGGAGAACGGTTTTACCTTTCTTTGAGAGAACGGCTTTCCCTTTCTTTGAAAAGAAAGGGAACCAAAGAAACCTATAAAAGATTGTTATGATGAAGGGCTCTCTTTTCTACTGTCATTCAGTAGAGGGAGCCTTATATTTATAAGTTTTTCTGCTTACTCTTTTCTTTGAGAGAACGGCTTTCCCTTTCTTAAAAAGAAAGGGAACCAAAGAAACCTGTAAAAGTATGATGAAGGGCTCTCTTTTCTGCTGCTATTCAGTAGAGGGAGCCTTATATTTATAAGTTTTTCTGCTTACTCTTTTTTCAAAAAGAGTAAGAAAACAAAATTCAAAAGAAGGCGGCCGCATGAGCGGCCGCCTTCCGAACGGACTCCGATGATATCCCGCCTGCCTGCCTTAGAGCAGCTTTTCGAGGCGTTTGCGGATTTCCTTGATGAACTCCATGGTTGTGACGGCCTTGGGCGTGCCGCCCTCGACGAGGCCGACGAGGTCCTTGGTCATGATGCCGTCGTTGAGGGTCTGGATGGAGGCCTGCTCCAGCTTCATGCCGAAGGATACCAGCGCGGGCAGGTTATCCATTTCACCGCGCTTTTTGAGCGCGCCGCTCCAGGCAAAGATGGTCGCCATGGGGTTGGTGGAGGTTTCCTCGCCCTTGAGGTACTTGTAGTAGTGGCGGGTGACGGTGCCGTGCGCGGCCTCGTACTCGTAGTTGCCGTCGGGCGAAACCAAAACGCTTGTCATCATGGCCAGCGAACCGAACGCCGTGGAGACCATATCGCTCATGACATCGCCATCGTAGTTCTTGCAGGCCCAGATGTAGCCGCCCTCGGAGCGGATGACGCGTGCCACGGCGTCGTCGATGAGGGTGTAGAAGTAGGTGATGCCGAGCTTGTCGAACTCCGCCTTGTAGTCCGCGTCAAAGATCTCCTGGAAGATATCCTTGAAGGTGTGGTCGTACTTCTTGCTGATGGTATCCTTGGTGGAAAACCACAGATCCTGCTTGGTGCCGATGGCGTACTTAAAGCAGGCGTGCGCAAAGGAGCGGATGGAGGAATCCTTGTTGTACAGGCCCTGGAGGACGCCCGGGCACTCAAAATCGTAGATGGTCTGACGGAACTGTTTGCCGCTTTCACCCGTGAACAGCAGCTCCGCCTTGCCCTTTTCGGGCACGCGGTATTCGGTGCCCTTGTACACGTCGCCATAGGCATGACGGGCAATGGTGATGGGCTTTTTCCAGTTCTTGACGACGGGTTTGATGGAGTCGATCAGGATGGGCGCGCGGAACACCGTGCCGTCCAGCACGGAGCGGATGGTGCCGTTGGGGCTCTTCCACATTTCGTGCAGTTTGTATTCCTCCATGCGCTGCTGGTTGGGGGTGATGGTGGCGCACTTCACGCCCACGCCGTATTTTTTGATGGCGTTGGCGGAATCCACGGTGATCTGGTCGCGCGTTTCGTCGCGCACGGGCAGGCCAAGGTCGTAATACTCGGTCTTGAGGTCCACAAACGGCGTGAGCAGCTCGTCCTTGAGCCACTGCCAGATGATGCGTGTCATTTCGTCGCCGTCGATCTCGACGAGCGGGGTGGTCATGCCGATTTTAGCCATAACATGTTTCCTTTCTGCCGTTGGGCTGTCAGCGGTTCTGCGCCGCGTAGTAGTTCATCAGGCATCCTTCGAGGATGATCTGCTTTTCGTCGTCGGTCAGGCCCTTGACGTTGAGGACAATCTCGTCCACCTTGCCGTTCTTGCGGATGGCCTTGGCGGGGATGGTCTCGACGCCGTGCTCGATGGCGGCGCGGATGCCGGGCACGAACACATAATCGCCATCCTCATAGTCAAACGGCGCGCCCGCAGGCAGCGTGAAGGGGAGAATGCCCCAGTTGATGCAGTTGCTGCGGTAGCGCTTGGTGGCATACTCATAGCAGATGTTGGCAAAGCCGCCCAGCACCTTCTGGCAGCTGGCAGCCTGCTCGCGCGCGGAACCGTCGCCGGGCTTGTTGGCGAACACGCAGCTGCCAAACTGGGTGGTCTGGAGCAGCTTTTCGGCGTCGCCGACCTTGCCAAGCACGTCCGCAAGCTGCTGCGGCTTGCTGCCCGCGATGCGTTCCGCTTCCACCTTGGCGATGGCCTTGCTGCGGCCGACGTACTCTGGCACGCGGCGGGAGAGCGCAAACTCGCTCAAGCGCAGCGGGTTGGAGCGGTAGGAGCTGGTCTCGCCCGAGGGGATGAGCTCGTCGGTGGTGGTGACGGGGTCGCGGATGACGGCCGCCAGCTGCACAAGCAGATTCTCGCCGAGCGGGTACATCGTGGGCCAGTCGGTGATGTTGGGCCCGAGGATGAGCTCCACGCTCGGGTCGGCCTTCCCATAGCCGTAGTAGCAGCGCTTTTCGTAGACGCTCTTGTCAAAGTGGTATTCAAACGGGCGGGACTTGTATTCCACATCGCTGGCGGCGGTGATGACGCCGCCGTTGGCGGCGGTTGCCGCGATGGAGCGCGCATCCATGAGCGCCACGACCGCAAGCTGGCCCTCGCCGGGCTTGCTGCCCTCGCGGTTGGGGAAGTTGCGGGTGGTGTGCCGCAGCGACAGGCCGTTGTTGCCGGGCACGTCGCCTGCGCCAAAGCACGGGCCGCAGAACGAGGGCTTGATGATGGCGCCCGCCTCCAGCAGCTCCTCCGTTGCACCCAGGCGCGTCAGCTCCAGGCTGACGGGCACGCTGGTGGGGTACACGTCCAGCGCAAAGTAGCTGTTGCCGATATCGGCGTCCTTGAGGATGTCGGCGGCTTCCACGATGTTGTCGAACAGGCCGCCCGCGCAGCCCGCGATGATGCCCTGATCGGCCTGTACCTTGCCGCCCTTGGCCTTGGAGCGCAGGTCGAGCTTGGCCTTTTTGAACTTCTCGCCCGCTTCCTTTTCCACCTTGGCCAGCAGCTCGTCGGCATTGGCCACGAACTCATGGATGGTGTAGGCGTTGGAGGGATGGAACGGCAGCGCGATCATGCACTCGGCCTCGTCGAGGTCGATGGTGATCATGGCGTCGTAGTATGCGCCGTCCTCGGGCTCGAGCTTTTGATAATCCTCCGCGCGGCCGTGCGTGCGGTAGAAGCGGCGGATCTCATCGTCGGTTTCCCAGATGGAGCTTAGGCAGGTGGTCTCGGTGGTCATGACATCGATGCCGTTACGGAAATCGGCGGAGAGGTTTTCAATGCCGGGGCCCACAAATTCCAATACCTTGTTCTTGACAAAGCCGCCGCCGAACGTGGCGCGCACCAGATCGATGGCGATATCGTGCGGGCCTACGCCGTGGCGGGGCTTGCCCGTGACGTAGCAGAGCACCACCTCGGGCGCGTTGACGTCGTAGGTGTTTTTCAATAGCTGCTTGACCAGCTCCGGCCCGCCCTCGCCCACGCCCATGGTGCCCAGTGCGCCGTAACGGGTGTGGCTGTCGGAACCCAGGATCATGCCGCCGCACTTGGTGAGGGCTTCACGCGCATAGCTGTGGATGACGCTCTGGTTGGCGGGCACATAGATGCCGCCGTACTTCTTGGCGGCGGACAGGCCGAAGATGTGGTCATCCTCGTTGATGGTGCCGCCGACGGCGCAGAGGCTGTTGTGGCAGTTGGTCATGGCATAGGGGATGGGGAACTCCGTCAGCCCCGATGCGCGCGCGGTCTGGATGATGCCCACATAGGTGATATCGTGGGAAATCAGCGCGTCAAACTTGATGTTGAGCTTTTTGGGGTTGCTGCCAACGTTGTGGCTGCGCAGGATGCGGTAGGCGATGGTCTTTTCGCGGCACGCATCGGGATCGCCGCCCGTGGACTGCGGTTTGCCGTTGACGAGGTATACGCCTTGATTGTGGTACTGAATCATTGGTTTGCCTCCTAATTAATCTTCGTCGATTTGACGGATGACGTCGATGACGCTGCCGTCGCGGTAGGTGACCAGCCCGACGATGCGGTCTTTGAACTTGACGGCGTCGGGCTTGCCCGTCAGCGCTTCGGCCTCTGCCTTAAGCTGTTGAATATCCTTGAGCGGGATGTGCGCGGCTTCCAGCCGTGCCTTGACGTCGGGACGGAGCGGGTTGACGGCCACGCCCTGATCGGTCACCAGCACATCCACGGTGCTGCCGGGGGTAACCAGCGTTCCGACATGGTCGAGCACGCAGGGCATGCGGCCGCGCAGCAGCGGGCACACCACCACCGTCAGCGCAGCGCCCGCTGCGGTATCGGGATGGCCGCCGATGGCGCCGCGGATGACGCCGTCGGAGCCCGTCAGCACGTTGACGTTGAAATCGGTGTCGATCTCCAGCGCGGAGAGCACCACCACGTCCAGCGCGTTGACTACGGAACCGCGGTTATAGGGGTTGGCGTAGTAGTTGGCGTCGATCTGGCGGTGGAAGCGGTTGTCCTTTAACGATACCGCCGCGTCCAGGTCGAAGCTTTGCACGTCCAGCAGGCGGCCGATGAGGCCTTCCTCATGCAAACGCACCATGGCGCCCGTGATGCCGCCCAGCGCGAAGCTGGCCTTGACGTTTTGCTTCACCATGTAATCGTGCAAAAACCGCGTGACCGCCAGCGATGCGCCGCCCGTGCCCGTCTGCATGGAGAAGCCGTCGTAGAAATAGCCGCTGTGGACGATGACCTCGGCCGCGCGCTCCGCAATCAGCAGGTCGCGCGGGTTCTTGGTAAAGCGCGTGGCGCCCGACATGATCTTTTGCGGGTCGCCGATGCTGTCGACCACCACCACATAGTCCACATACCGCTGCGAAATGGCAAACGGCGTGTTGGGATACGGTACAAGGTTATCGGTGATGACGACCACCTTGTCGGCATGCTGCGCATCGGGCACGGCATAGCCCAGCGAGCCGCACATGCTCTTGCCCTCGCCGTTGCGGGTGTAGCCGTTGGCGTTGCCGAACGCATCGCAGCTCGGTGCGCCCAGGAACGCAACGTCGATGTGCAATTCGCCCGAGTCGATGGCCGCCGCGCGCCCGCCGTGGGTGCGA
Organism: uncultured Oscillospiraceae bacterium; assembly: GCA_964600225.1. Lineage (GTDB taxonomy): Bacteria > Bacillota > Clostridia > Christensenellales > CAG-138 > CAZRIT01. The sequence goes on from CAZRIT010000014.1 coordinate 30,548, forward strand.
AAGACCATCGGGTTTTCCATCAGCCCGCGTGAGATGGCCTCTGCCAGCTTGCCGCGGCAGCCCGAGGTTTCCACGCGGGTTACGACGCCGTTGCGGATGTGGTCGATCATGGGCGCGTGGCAATCGGTCAGGCTGGAGGCCGCAACGCGCAGATCCTTGATGCCCATCTTGGCGGCAGCGTCGAGCACCATGTTGACAATGTAGTCGCCCGCGCGGAAATGGTGGTGGAAGGAGATGGTCATGCCGTCCTTGAGGCCCGATTTGCGGATGGCTTCCTCCAGCGATGGCAGCAGCTTGTCGGACTGCTCCTGACGCGCGGCCAGGGAAATATCGTCCTTGACGTGCAGGCGCGGGTTTTTGCCCTGCTCAAACACGCTGTAACCGAGCTGTTCTACCTGTTTTGCAAATGCTTTTTCCATTGCTTATGCCTCCTCGTCGAATGCGACCTTGGCGGCGCGCGCCATTTCCAGCGTGCGCTCTGCGCGCAGCACGATGGGGCGGTCAACCATCTTGCCGTTGAGGCTGATGACGCCGCTGCCCTTCGCCTCCGCCTCGCGGATGGCGGCCTTGATCTTGAGCGCCTTCTCGATCTCCTTTTGAGACGGGGTGAACACCCTGTGGATGGGGGCGATCTGGCGCGGGTTGATGATGGACTTGCCGTCGAAGCCGAGCTGCTTGATCAGCTCCGTCTCGCGCACAAGCTGCTCTTCGTTGTTGACGTCGGAATAGACGGTATCGAGCGCGTCGATGCCCGCCGCCCTGGCCGCGACCACGATGGTGGCGCGCGCAAGGAACAGCTCCGAGCCCTCGGGGGAGCGGTTGGTTTTCAGGTTCGCGCAGTAATCCTCCGCACCCAGCGCAATGCCGATGAGGCGCTTGCTGGCGGTGGCGATTTCGTACGCGTTGATCACGCCCAGCGCGCCCTCGATGGCGGCCATCATGCCCGTGGTGCCCACGGGGATGCCCGCGGCGCGCTCCACGCGCTCAATCTCCGCCTCGGTATCGAGGATGTCCTGCGCGGTTTCGGTTTTTGGCAGGCGGATGACGTGCACGCCCGCGCGCACCATCGCCTCAATATCCTGCTTGCCGTAGGGGGTGGAAAGCGGGTTGACGCGCACGACCAGCTCGCAATCGCCGTAGTGAATGGTCTTGAGCACGTTGTAGACCAATAGTCTCGCCGCATCCTTTTCCTTCATGGATACGGAATCCTCCAGGTCAAACATCAGCGCATCGGAGCCGTAGATATGCGCGTCCCGCATCATACCGGGGTTGTTGCCCGGCACAAACAGCATGGTTCTTCTCAGTCTGGACATGTGCTTACCTCCATTCCGCTTCGGTCACGTCCGCACCGCGGTACGCAGCCGCCGCAACACGCGCGCGGATGGTGCAATCCAGCGCGCCCTTGTCGATGGCGCGCACGTTGGCGCTTTCCACGCCGCAGCCGCGCAGCGTGTGCTCGATGACCTGCTTGATCTGCTTGCCGAATTGGGCGGCAACCGTGCTGTCCAGCTCAATCGACATGCCTCCGTTGCCCTGTTCGATTTCAACGTAAATATCGCCGGATTCCATTGTGCCGGCGACGCCCGTGTGAACTAGCTGCATATGCAATTCCTCCCGTTCATGGCTGTTATCACCCGTTCTTGGCTGGAAAATGGGAAATGTGCCTCTGTATAATCTATTCTAGTCAGTCCGCCCGAAATAGGCAAGCGAAACCATCCATCCACTATGAAATGATTTATAACGATTGTGCATTGTACGATTGTATACAATCATACAACCTAGAAATTACGGTGTTTTTTTGTAACGATGGCAAGTTATGATCACAACAATACGGCGATTGTGGCGCATGTGCATAAAATGTATATCTATGCGGTCGTATTCATGATATAATGGAGTCAAATCAATCGGACGGAGGGTGTGCGCATGGGCGGAAACGGCGCCGAGGTTTCGCTGGAACGGCTGTTGGCGGCAAGGGACGCACGCGCCGCGCGGCAGCGGGCGCTGATACGGGAATTTGCCGACGGGACGCTCCTGTGCCTGACGGTCAACATGCCCGGGCCCGTCAAGCGCACGGCCAACAGCGATATGGTGTTTGAGGCCGCGTGCGAGGCGCTTTCGGGCATGCTCTCCAACGCGGGCATTCCGCTGAAGTATTATGAGCAGCGCATGCTGCCCACGGGCAACGAGGCGTACTTTGTGGCGGCGGACGGGGCGGAGGCGCTCAAGCGCCGCGCCTTAGCGCTGGAAAGCGGCCTGGCGTACGGCAGGCTTGTGGATATCGACGTCATCGATGCGTCGGGCCGCCCGCTGTCGCGCACGGCGCTGGGCTTTCCGCCGCGCGGCTGCATGGTGTGCGGCAAGGAGGGGGCTTTCTGTGCCAGCCGCAGGGCGCACCCGTTGGAAGAAATTATTGCCGCGTTTGACCGTCTGGCGGCGTTTGCCGCGGTGGAGGAAGACGATGACCCAACTTGTTGAGCTGTCTGTCATCAAAGAGCGCGCCATGATCGAGGCGTTCCTGTCGGACGCGGGCATCCGCCTGTCCGACGGGCTGACGGAGATGCTGGGCGCTGCCGTCGACGGCGAGCTGTGCGGCATGGCGGGGCGACGTGACAACGTCATCCAGTGCGTTGCCGTATCCAACGCGGCGCGCGGCGAGGGCGTCACCAACACGCTCGTATCGGAGCTGTTCACGCGCATCCGCGCCGCGGGCTACGATACCGCATTTTTATTCACAAAGCCTGCAAATACGGAGCTGTTTTCCACGCTGGGCCTGTACGTTGTGGCCGAAACGGCCGAGGCCGCGCTCATGTGCAGCCGCCGCGACGGGCCGGCGCGCTGGGCGGCGACGCTGCCCAAGGCCACGGGCGGCATCGGCTGCATCGTCATGAACGCCAACCCCTTTACCAACGGGCACCGATATCTGGCCGAATACGGCGCCGAGCGCTGCGACAAGCTGTATGTGCTGGTGGTGGAGAGCGACCGCTCGCGCTATCCCTATGCCGACAGGCTGCGGCTGGTGCGGGAGGGCACGGCGGATATTCCAAACGTCATCGTCTGCGGCGGCGGGCCGTACTGCATTTCGCAGGCGACGTTTCCGAGCTACTTTTTAAAGCGAGCCGACGACGCCGCGCGCGTGCACGCGGCGCTGGACGCAAAGGTGTTTGCCACGCGCATTGCGCCCGCGCTGCATATCGCGGTACGGTTTGTCGGCAGCGAGCCGTACGATCCCATGACCAAACTGTACAATGCCGCGCTGGCCGATGCGCTTGCAAAAACCGATACGCGGCTGGTCGTCGTGGAGCGTATGACCGCGGCGGGCCGCGCGGTATCGGCATCGAACGTGCGACAATTGTGCGACGCGGGCGATTGGGCGGCGGTAGAGGCGCTGGTGCCGCCCGCGACCTACGCGTATTTACAAGCATGCAAGCGGTAATTGCCAACCTTGCATACCGCGCATTGATTTGCGAGGTGGAGGCCACGCCCAAGCCTGGGCTGGTCGACCGCGCCAACAACGGCGCGCATAAGGATATGGACCTGGCGTTGTTCTACAAAAGCGCCGAGAGCCTGCGCCCGTATTTTACCGAGATCACCGCGTGCGGGCTCGCCACGGCGGCGGAGCCCATCCAAACGCGGCTGCCCGCCGTGCGGCCCATGGGCATGGCGGCTGAACGCGCGATGTTTGCCGCCACAAATGGCGTCAATACGCACAAGGGGGCCATATTCACCCTCGGCATCCTCTGCTTTGCCGCGGGGCGCGCGGCGGCGCTTGGGGAAGCGCTTGTACCCGATACAATCTGCCGATTGGCTGCGGACATGTGCCACGGCGTGGAGCGGGAGCTGACGGCGGGCACGGCGGGCACCAAGGGCGAGCGCGCGTACGCGGCGTACGGCATAACGGGCATCCGCGGCGAGGCGGCGCGGGGCTTTCCGAGCGTGCGGGCATATGCGCTGCCAAGCCTGATGCGGCGCGATATCCCCGAAAACGAGCGCATGCTGGAGGGGCTCATGCGGCTCATTGCCAACGTGGACGATACCAATATTCTCACCCGCGCGGGGCGTGCGGGCGCGGACTACGCCAAGGAGGCCGCGGGGCGGTTCCTCGCCGTGCACAGGCCGACCGATGCGGACTATATCGCGGCGCTTTGCGCGCTGGACGCGGATTTTATCGCGCGCAACCTGTCCCCCGGGGGATGCGCGGACCTTGTGGCGGCGGCGTGGTTTTTGGATGCGCTGATGCACGCCTTTCCGTTGTCATTCCAAGCCGATGCCGCAGCGCCGCCCTGAGGCGTCTCCCGCCGAAGGGGCGTGGCGAGGAATCTTTGTTCCCGCAGGGAACAATGCACCTTATGCCGCTGCGGCGGGATATTGAACGGTTTTGTCCGCGCCAAAAGGGCGTTTGCTGCTTTTCTGCACAGCGGCAAACATCGGGGGGCGAGGGGGATTCCGATTTCCCCCTTACGCCCCCCGAACCCCCGTAACCCCTTGAATCGGCCGCTCAATCGCCGCGGGGCTTGTCGGGTTGCGGCAAGGGGTTTTGCTCCTTGTGTCCGCTGCGGCGGGGCGGATTCTTCGGGCTGTGGCCCTCAGAATGACACACCATCCGTGTCATTCCGAGCCGACGCGGCAGCGTCGCCCGCAATGTCATCCTGAGCGAAGTCGAAGGATCTTTGTTCCCGCAGGGAACAACGTGCCTTGTGCCGCTGCGGCGGGATATTGAACGGTTTTGTCCGCGCCAAAAGGGCGTTTGCTG
>CAZRIT010000015.1:0-31822 GCA_964600225.1 uncultured Oscillospiraceae bacterium
GCTGCGGCGATATAGATTATTCGTCGCGCTGCTCCACAGAATGACATGATACCATGTTCGCTGCGGCGAGACAGATCCTTCGTCGCGCTGCTCCACACAATGACAGGACAGCGTTTGTCATCCTGAGCGCAGTCGAAGGATCTTTGCTCCCGCAGGGAGCAACCGTTCCCGCACGGTGCGGCGACGCGCGGTCGGCCGAGCACGCGAAAATTAAAAGTATGTTCAATATATCGCCACGTTTTCATGGTATAATGCCTGCAAAGTTTCGGGAATGAAGGCGGCGGCAGCCGTTTCGCCCCGACTTGAAAGGAGCGGTCATATTGACGCAATCCGAACGAAACCGTACAAGGCGACAGCCGACGCGCAAGCGCCGCGGCTTCAAGCGCTTTTTGCATAAAACCAAACGATTCCTCGTTGCTTTGGCGCGCTATCTGGCGCGCGGCATCTATGTGGGCGTGCGCAGGGCAAGCTCGTTTTTGATGCAGCTTCCGCCAAAAACCTTCCTGGCGGCGACGGGCGCATTCGGCCTCATCATCGTGACCACCATCGTGCTGGCGCTGACGCTGCCCAAGAAGAATGCGGTCACCGACGCCGATGCAAGGCGGCTGCAGCAGCCGCTCTCCGCGGCGGCGTTCGGCCTGTCGGAAGGGCAGGGGCAGGACACGCCCGAGGTCACCTTTGACAGCGGCACGGTCGATCCGTACGCCAACGTGACGGATGCGGGCGCCATCGGCGGGACGGCTCCGACCGAACCGACCGAGCCCGACGTTTCCGATGCGGCCGAGCCGAGCGACGGTGACGGCGCGGCGTTCACGGGCGAGATCAAGGAGGGCGACGACGGCGCGGTTGTGGCGGAGATTCAGGGCCGCCTGATGGCGCTGGGCTATATGGATTCCGACGAGCCGACCGAGCATTTCGGCCCCGCCACCAAGGCGGCGCTGGTCAAGTTCCAACGGCATAACGACCTGTCCGCCGATGGCATCTGCGGGCAGTCCACATATACGTTTTTAATGAGCGACGACGGCAAGCCGTACGTCATGCAGCGCGGCGATAGCGGCGACGACGTGGAGGGCGTGCAGCAGCGCCTGTACGAGCTGGGCTATATCGACAGCAAGTCCAGCATCACGGCCACCTTTGGGCAGATCACCGAGGAGGCCGCCAAGGAGTTCCAAAAAAAGAACGATCTTACCGACGACGGCAAGGTGGGCACCAAGACCATCGAAAAGCTGTACGATGAGGACGTCGTCAGCAAGGCCTATGCCTACGGCGACGAGGCGGATATCATCAAAACCTGTCAGGAAAAGCTGTACAAGCTGGGCTATATCATCAACAAGAGCAACGTGACGGGCGAGTTCAACAACGTCACCCGCTCCGCCGTCAAATCGTTCCAGCGGGCCAACAGCCTCACGGCTGACGGCGCGCTCGGCCCCGTAACAAGGGACTTGCTTTTGAGCAACGACGCCCAGGCCAAGGTGCTGCAGCTTGGCGATTACGGCACCGACGTCAAAAACGCGCAGACCAGGCTGGTCAAGCTCGACTACCTGACCTCCACCAACGCCACGGGCTACTACGGCGAAATCACGCAGGACGCCGTCAAGGCCTTCCAAAAGCGCAACAAGCTGACGGCCGATGGCGTGCTGGGCGCGTATACGCTCAAGGTTCTCAACTCCTCCAACGCCAAAAAGGCCGCGGCCGCCCCCAGCAAGAACACCGAAAGCAGCGCGGGCAGCGGGTCGTCGGGCGGAACGTCGTCAAGCGGCGGCACAACGGGCGGTTCAACGTCAGGCGGCGGATCGACCTCGGGCTCGTCAAGCTCGTCCACGGGCGCGGAGAAGATGATCGATATCGCCGAGACCAAGCTGGGCTGCAAGTATGTGCGCGGCGCCAAGGGGCCGAACACGTTCGATTGCTCGGGGTTTGTGTACTACTGCATGAAGTCCGCGGGCATCAGCGGCAGCTATCAAACGTCCATCACATGGCGCTCCTGCTCCAGATATTCGCGCATTTCCTCCATGGGCAGCATCCAGCGCGGCGATATACTGGTGTTCTCGGGCAGCACCATGGATCAGGGCCACGTCGGCATCTACCTGGGCGGCGGCCGCATGATCGACGCCAGCAGCTCGCAGGGCGTGGTGCGTATCTCCACCACGGTGACCAAATCGGGCGGCTACTGGTCGAAGCACTTTTTGATGGCGTACCGCGTATTCTGACCGATCTGTATTGGCGCGGGTAACGGCAGCTTGCCGTGCCCGCGTCGATTGGCATAAAGAGGCAAAAAATGTCGAAACAAGGGTATGAAATGCGGGGGAAAGCGCATAGGCTACGGGATAGGGGGGGATGCAGCATGAAACGACGGCCGGCGGCACTGATCGCGGTGGTATTGCTATTGAGCGCGCTGATCGTACCCAATCGCGCGCTTGCCAACGATGAACAGAAGAATACCGATCCCGAAAAATATTATATCGTGCTGGATCTGACCAATCAGGTGGTCACCGTGTATGAAAAGGACGCCGAGGGATTGTACACCAAGGTTGTGCGGCAGTTTTTATGCACCACGGGCCGTACCGACGTGGACGAGGAGGACCCCGAGGACGAGGCCACGCCCACGCCGCGCGGCATATGGAAAATCGGCGGGCGGGAGCGGTTTGGCAAGTTTGCCAGCTTCAACGGCGAATATGCCCGCTACTGGACGCAGATTGTGGGCAGCATCTTCTTCCATTCCATCATGTTTGGCAACCGCACCGTCAATTCCATGAAGCGCTCGGCCTTCAACAACCTTGGCAGCAACGTATCCCACGGGTGCGTCCGATTGTATGTGGAGGACGCCAAGTGGCTGTACTACTACGCCTGCCCGGGCACGACCATTGAGGTGACCAACGGCATCAAGCGCGACAAGGCGCTCACCCGTGCGCTGAAAACCAAGATGTCCTTTGCCGACTACAACAAGTTCCAAAAGACCATCACCGATCCCGAGCCGCTGCCCAACCCCAAGGCGTGGGTGACGGTGGCGGGCGCGCGCATGCGCAAGGGCAGCGGCGCCACGTTTGACAGCGTCAGAAAGCTCAACGTCGGCGACGAGCTGGAGGTGTTGATGCAGGGCGAGGTGTGGGTCAAGGTGCTGTTCGACAAAAAGGAAGGCTATGTCAAGCGCGGCTACATCACCTATACCGAGGGCGCAATGGACACCAGGGAGGACGCGGATCTGGTCAAAACGACCGAGTGGATCTATGCCGAGGCCGACGCCAAGTCCGCGCGCATCTGCAAGGTGCCTGCGCATACCTCCGTCAAGGTGCTGGAAACGCTGGAATCGGGCTGGTCGAAGATTGCGTACCGCAACGAGCAGGGGTATCTCAAAACCTCCCGCTTGATCAAGGGCTGGGGCGAAATTATGGATTGACGGCGCGGCCCGTGCCGCATGGCGCCCAAATTGCGCCATGGAAAGGTTGATTTCCCTCCGCTCGGATGATAGGATAGTATCGAATCGGGCGGAGGGTTTCGTTATACCGTCCGCACAGACGATGGTTTGACACATTGAACGGTAAGGAGCGTATCAGCGTATGCCCGTAAAGATACCCGATGGACTGCCCGCGGTAGAGGCGCTTTCCAAGGAAAACATATTCGTCATGACAGGCCAGCGCGCCAGCACGCAGGATATCCGCCCGCTGCGCATTGCGCTGTTGAACCTCATGCCCACCAAGCAGGCAACCGAAACGCAGCTATTGCGCATGCTGGGTAATACGCCGTTGCAGGTGGAGATTACGCTGCTGCGCACGGGCAGCTATCAAAGCCGCAACGCCGAGCAGGACTATCTGGAAACGTTCTACCGCACGTTTGACGACGTCAAGGGCGAGCCGTTCGACGGCTGCGTCATCACGGGCGCGCCTGTGGAGCAGTTTGCGTTCGAGGATGTGCAGTATTGGGATGAGCTGGTGCGCATGATGGACTGGGCCGACCGCAATGTGTTCAGCACGCTCTATATCTGCTGGGCCGCGCAGGCGGCGCTGTACCACTTTTACGGCATCGAAAAGCACCGCCTCAACAAAAAGCTGTTCGGGGTGTTCCCGCACGCCGTGCTCAACCGCGGGCACAAGCTTGTGCGCGGCTTTGACGATATCTTTTATGCTCCGCATTCCCGCCACACCACCATCTATGTGCCAGACGCCGCGCGGGAGGCGGATTTGGATATCCTGTGCACCTCCAACGAGGCGGGGCTGTACCTGGCCGCGTCGCACGATGGCGGGCGGGTGTTTGTAACGGGCCACAGCGAGTACGATGCGCGCACTTTGGAACTGGAATACAGGCGCGATCTGGCCGCGGGCAAGCCCATCCGCATGCCCGTCAACTACTATCCCAACGACGACGATACGCAGCCGCCGCTGCTGTCCTGGCGCGCGCACGGCTCGCTGCTGTTTGCCAACTGGCTCAACTACTTTGTGTATCAGGAGACGCCGTACGACGCCGCGGCCATCCCGACCCGTCGCCGCAGGGATGGCTGAAAGCATTTCGCTGCCGATCGATTATCTGGCGCGCATGCAAGGCCTGCTGGGCGATGCGTTTGCGGACTATCTGTCCGCCATGGCGCAAAAGCCACGGCGGGCGCTGCGCGTCAACACGCTCAAAACCACGGCGGACGCGCTGATGAAGCGCTGCGATTTTCCGCTGACCCCCACCGATATTTCCGCGCTTTGTTTCCTCATACCCGATGATGCAGTGGTTGGCAGGCACCCGCTGCATGCCGCGGGCCTTTTTTACATGCAGGAGCCCAGCGCGCAGCTGCCCGTTTCCTACCTGGACGTTGGGCGCGATATGGCCGTGCTGGACCTTTGCGCCGCGCCCGGGGGCAAGGCTTCCCAGATTGCCGCGCTCATGGAAAACACGGGGATATTGGTGGCCAACGAGCCTGTGCGGGGCCGTGCGGACGCGCTGCGTTTCAATCTGGAACGGTTGGGCGTCACCAATGCGCTCGTCACCAATATGCAGCCCGAACCGCTGTGCAGGGCGCTGAACGAAACGTTCGATGCGGTGCTGGTGGACGCGCCGTGCGCGGGGGAGGGGATGTTCCGCAAGGAGCCCGCCGCCGTGGCCGCGTGGTCACAGGAGCATGTCCGCGCCTGCGCGCTGCGGCAAAGGGGCATCCTCGACTGTGCCGCCACGGCGCTGCGCAAGGGCGGCACGCTGGTCTACTCCACCTGCTCGTTTTCCGCGGAGGAGAACGAGGAAACGGTGGCGGCGTTTTTAAGTGCGCACAGCGAATTTGCCCTGATCGAGCAGCATCGGTGGTATCCGCACACGTCCGTGGGCGAGGGGCAGTTCATGGCAAAGCTTTGTAAAGCGGGCGTGGGCACGGCGCGTATCGCGCCGCCCAAGCGCACGCGGGTATCCTGCTGGGAAACGTTTTGCGAGCAGTATCTTGTACGCCCGCCCGATCGCGCGGCGCTGTCGCTGCCCGATGGGCGCGTGCGGCTGTTGCCCGAGCGTATGCCGTTAGGCACGGACGGGCTGCATATTCTGGGCGCGGGCATTGCCGCCCTGGAACAGAAAAAGGGCGCGGCCGTGCCCGATCATGCCCTGTTTATGGCGTTGAAGAAGGAGGATGTTCGGCAGACGGTCACGCTTTCGGGCGCGGCGCTGACGGCGTTCCTCGCGGGCGAGACCGTGCCCTGCGACGGGAAGCTTGCGGGCTGGTGCGCCGTATGCGCAGGCGACGATCCCGTGGGCTTTGGCAAGGCCGTCGGCGGCACGCTGAAAAACCACCTGCCCAAGGGTCTGCGCCTGCGGTGAAGGGGGCGTACACGCAAGATTCTACGCGCCGGCGGCTTCAGAATGACATCGCTACCATGTCATTCCGAGCGCATGCGGGAAACATCAGGGGGCCGAGGGGGATTCCGATTTCCCCCTTACGGCCCCCCGAACCCCCCATAACCCCTTGAACCGGCCGCTCAATCGCCGCGGGGCTCATGGAGGCGAGGCGTTCGCGCGAATACCGATACCGTGTCATCCCGAGCCGATGCCGCAGCGTCGCCTGCGTGTCATCCTGAACACATACTTACACCGTCATCCTGAGGCGGAGCCGAAGGATCTATCCCGCCGCAGCGGACGCAGACAGCGTTCCTCGCTTACGCTCGGAAAGATTCTTCGTCGCTGCGCTCCTCAGAATGACAAAGAGAATGCTTCGCTCCTCAGAATGACAAAGAGAATGCTGCGCTCCTCAGAATGACAAAGAGAATGCTGCGCTCCTCAGAATGACACGCGGGAAAGGGCTTTGCCCCTAGGAATGACAGATGCGGGAGGTGGCTTTGCCCCTCACTCCCACTCGATGGCGCCGATGCTCTCCAGATACTGCTCGTTGTAGTCCAGATAGTCCTCCGCAAGGCGCATCAGATACATTTTGTAGTCGGCATACTTTTGGCACAGCTTTTTGTAAATGAATTCGTACGCGGCGTCGTCATCGTACACGCCGCCGTCGTCCACGCCGCTTTCATGCATGTACGCCTCGTCGAACGATATGATTGAGCCGACCATGTCGCTGAGCGTTTCAGCGTTGACGATCTCCAAAAAATCGCCCTGCTCGGTGAATTTTCGGAGGATAAAGGCTTTTGCGTCGGCTGCGTTGTAGGTTTGTTCCATAGATCGTTTCCTCCTTATTTGATGAGTTCGTCCAGCTCATTGACGCATGCTTCAAACACGTCCAGCGCGGAGAGGATGCTCTCCTTTTTGGTCAGGTCCACGCCCGCCTGCTTCAACAGCTCGATGGGATAATCGCTGCCGCCGCCGCTCAAAAAGGCCAGGTAGCGCTCGGCGCTCCCCGTGGAGAGCACATCGTCGGAAAGCGCCACCGCCGTGCAGATGCCCGTTGCGTACTGGTAGACGTAGAAGGCATTGTAAAAGTGCGGGATGCGCATCCATTCGGCGGCGATGTTATCGTCCGCGTTGACGCCCTTATAATACAGCTCGTTCAGGCCGCGGTAGACGGCTGACAGGCTTTCCACCGTGAGCGGTTCGCCGCTTTCGGCCATTTCGTGCGCCTTCTTTTCAAACTCGGCAAACATCGTCTGCCGAAAACAGGTGGTGCGGAACTGCTCGAGGAAGTGGTTGAGGTAGTACGCGCGTTTCTTGGGATCGCGCTCGGTGTTGAGCAGGTGTCTGGTGACCAGCGCCTCGTTGACCGTGGAGGCAACCTCCGCCACCATGATGGAATAATCCGCCGTCTCGTACGGCTGTGCCTGCTCGGCATGGTAGGTATGCATGGCGTGCCCCAGCTCGTGCGCGAGGGTGAAGGCGTCGTCCATGCGATCCTGATAGTTCAACAGCACATACGGGTGCACGCCGTAGGCGTCGGCGCAGAACGCCCCGCTGGTCTTGCCCGTGGTTTCGTATACGTCGATCCAGCCTGTCTGATAGGCGGTGTCCAAGAGCTTTTGGTAGGTTTCGCCCAGGGGCTTGAGCGCCGTTTTGACGAATTGGCACGCCTCTGCATACGGCATGCGCACGTTGCAATCGGTCACCAGCGGCACATACAGATCGTACATCTCCAACTGTTCCAGGTTGAGCGCGCGCCGCTTGATGTCGAGGTACTTTTGCATGGCGGGCAGCTTTTCGTGCACGGCCTCGATGAGCTGATCGTATACCGCCACGGGCACGTTGTTGTCAAACAATGCCTGCTCGATGGCGCTACTAAAGTTTCTGGCACGCGCGCGGAACACGTCCGCCTTGACGGAGGTGGCGTAGGTGGCGGAGATGGTGTTGCCGAAGCTGCGGTATGCGCCGTACATGCCAAGGTATGCGTCGCGCCGCACGCGGCGGTCGGCATGCTCCAAAAATGCGCCGTAGCTGCCGTGGGTTAATGGCACGGCGTTGCCGTTTTCGTCCGTAACGGCGCCAAAGGACATATCCACATCGCTGAGCATGGTAAAGATGTTGTCCGCGCCCGCGAGCGGTTCCTCGGCCAGCGCCAGCAGCTTTTCTTCATCGGCGGACAGCGTGTGCGGCCGCCTGCGCTCGATATCCGAAAGCGTAAACCGAAACGGGGCAAAGCGCGCCTGCTTGGCCCAATCGGCAAGCGTATCGGACGGGATGGCAAGGATTTCGGGCGTGATGAACGCGCTTGCCGCGCCGAGTTCCACATATAGCTGCATGGCGCGGTCGGTCATGCCCTGATACCGCGCGTTGCCGTTGTCCTCGTCGCGGTGCAGGTGCGCATAGGTATAGACCCTGGATGTGGCCTTGCGTGCGGCGCTGAAATCCGTCAGCGCGTGAAACAGCGCGTCCGCATTGACGGCCAAGGTGCCCTTGTGTGATTGGAATGCGGCAACCTTTTGCCCGGCGGCTTGGAAGGCCTGCTCCCACGCCTCGTCCGACGGAAAGATATCGGTCAGGCGCCATTGGTACGCGGCGTCGATTTGATCCCTTGTTGGCATATGGTTCCTCCGAAAAAACAGATTATCTCAATGGATGTATGGGTAGTATACCACACCGCGCAAAGAATACAAACCGAAAGAAACGGGGAGCGGAGCGGTTGTCATTCCGAGGCACGCAAGCCTTTCGCCTGTCATTCTGAGGGCCAAAGGCCCGAAGAATCTTTCCGAGCGTCAGCGAGGAACGTTGTCTGCGTCCGCCGTGGCGGGATAGGCACGTTGTTCCCTGCGGGAACAAAGATTCCTCGCTTGTGCTCGGAATGACAAAATGAGTTGTCATTCTACTCCGCGCCTAAGACCACGTTGCGCGCGGGGGCAGAGCACGCAACTGCGGTCGCAGTGAGGCGCGCAGCTTTCTTATTGTCATTCCGAGGCGCGCAAGCCGTTCGCCTGTCATTCTGAGGGCCAAAGGCCCGAAGAATCTTTCCGAGCGGCAGCGAGGAACGTTGTCTGCGTCCGCCGTGGCGGGATAGATCCTTCGCCAGCCCCTTCGGCGGGAGACGCCGCATCGGCGCGCTTTCACATGGCAAATTTTTCCTGCCGATTGCGTATTGACAAAGGCAAAAAAGTGCGGTATAGTAGGATATACAAACAAATGTTTGCATATGCACGGAAGGAAGGCGATGGACGCATGGAGCGACGGATACTGCACGCGGATTTCAATAGCTTTTACGCGTCGGTGGCCTGTTTTTTGGAGCCGTCGCTCAGGCCGCATCCCGTGGCCGTGGCGGGCGATCCCAAGAAGCGGCACGGCATCATTTTGGCCAAGAACGAGCTGGCCAAAAAGTTCGGCGTCAAAACGGGAGAGGCCGTTTGGCAGGCGCGGCAGAAGTGCCCGCGGCTGGTGCTGGTGCCGCCCGATTATGCCATGTATCATAAATTTTCGGAGCTGGGGCGCGCCATCTACGGCGAGTATTCCGACCGCGTGGAGGCGTTCGGCCTGGACGAAAACTGGATCGACGTTACGGCCGCGACGGAAACGTTCGAGGATGCGCGGCGGCTGGCGGACGTCATCCGCCTGCGTATTTTGGAGGAGCTGGGCATCACGGTATCCATCGGCGTGGCGGACAACAAGGTGTTCAGCAAGCTCGGCTCCGATATCAAAAAGCCCAACGCCGTCACGGTTGTGTCGCCCGATAACTACCGCCAAACGGCATGGCCGCTGCCCGCAGACGATTTATTGTACGTCGGCCGCGCCACCAAGGCCAAGCTGTACCGCTACGGCATCCTGACCATCGGCGATATTGCCAACACGCCGCCGTCGTTTTTGAAGGCGCAGCTTGGCAAGTGCGGGCTGATGCTGCATGCGTTTGCCAACGGAAAGGATTGCTCGCCCGTGCTGCGCACCGTGGACGAGCCGCCCGCCAAATCCGTCGGCAACGGCATCACCACGCCGCGCGACCTGGTGGACGATACGGACGTGTATCTGACCATCTGCATGCTGTCGGAAAGCGTGGCGGCCAGGCTTCGCGCACAGAACGTGCGCGCGCGCACGGTGCAGATTTCCGTGCGGGACGTGGGGCTGTATTCGTTCATGCGCCAGTGCAAGCTGGAGAAGCCCAGCGCCGTGACAAGCGAGATTGCCCGCGCGGCCATGCGGCTGTTTACCGATAACTATCACTGGGGCGCGCCGATTCGCTCCCTCACGGTGACGGCGTGCGATTTGGCGTACGGGGAGACGGCGGCGCAGCTGACGCTGTTTGACGATGAAAGCGCAAGGCTGCGCGCCGAGCAGGCCGAGCGCGCCGTGGACGATATCCGCAGGCGCTTTGGCTATGCCGCCGTCGGGCGCGCGGTGTTTTTAAAGGATGCGAGCATCGGGCTCATCAACCCCAAGGATGACCACGTCGTCCATCCCGTCGGGTTTTTGAAAAACGGCTCCATGAGCGACGTGACGGGAGGGCAGGCATGAAAACATATGTGGCTGTGGAGGTGCTGTTTGACGAGGCGGGCGGGATGCGGCCGCTGTGCATCCTGTGGGAGGACGGCAGGCGGTTTGCCATCGAACGGGTGGAGGACGTGCGGCGCGCGGCAAGCCTCAAGGCGGGCGGAACGGGCATGCGCTACCGCTGCAGCATCGGCGGGCACGAGACCTACCTGTATTTTGAGGACCCAAGGTGGTTTGTGGATACATTCATTTGACGGGCTCCCCATTGCAATCGCGGGATTGAAACAACGGAAAGGAGCGGATATAATAACGCTATGGTACGCACGGACGATTTGCAGTTTCAGGGCTTGCGCATCCTGCAGGACACCGCACAGGCGTGTTTTTCGGAGGACGCGGTGCTGCTTTGCAATTTTTTAAAATTGACCGCGGCGGATCGCGTGGTGGACCTTGGCGCGGGCAACGGCATTGTGAGCATACTGGGGCAGGGCAAGACGGGCGCAGCCTTCACGGGCGTGGAGAAGCAGGAGTACCTCACGCAGCTTGCCAGCCAAAGCGCCGCGCTGAACGGGCAGGATATCCGCTTCCTTTGTATGGACGTGTGCGATGCGCCGTTTAAGCTGGGCCACGGCAGGTTCACCGCAGCGGTGATGAACCCGCCGTATTTTGCGGCGGGAGAGGCGGGCGGGAACGCCTCGCGCGCCATGGCGCGGCATGCGGCGCCGGGCACGACGGACGACTTTTTGAAGGCGGCGTTTCTGCTGCTTAACAACGGCGGCAAGCTCTTTTGCTGCTATCCCGCGGCGCAGCTTGCGGACCTGCTCTGCGCGCTGAGAGCCAACAGGCTGGAGCCCAAGCGCTGCCAAATGGTGATGCCCACGGCGGCGGATGCGCCCAAGCGCGTTTTGATCGAAGCCAAAAAGGACGGAAAACCCGGCATTGCCTGGGAAACGCCGCTGTTGACGCGGAAAAATCCGTAACGCACATACATTTTTGAAAACATGTCCATACTATCCTCAAAATACCGACGTTCGCCTGAGGCGGCGTCGGAAAGGAGGATAACAGATCCATGCTGAAAAGAATCGTACTCATCGTCGCCATGCTGATGCTGTCGGCCGCGCTTGTCGGTTGCAGCTGCAGCGCCACCGCGACGACACCCTCGCCTGCGCCCACGTCGACCATGTCGGGCAACGCCGGCGCAAGCCCGTCCGCGGAGGGCAACCAGGGCGGGCAGACAAGCCCGTCTCCCGATATCTCGATCGGCCCCGACCTGGGCACGTCGCCCGATGCATCCGCATCGCCTGACGCAGGCACGGGTACGGGCACAGGCTCAGGCGCAAGCACGGGCACGGGCACAGGCTCGGGCGCGGGCGGCACGGGAACAGGCACGACCATCCCCAACTTCAAGGAGGGCACCGAGGTCAAGGAATCAGAGGTACCCGAGGTCAAAAAGGCCATTGAAGGGCAGTATGCGGGCGCACAGATCCAAAGCATCAAGCATGCAACGGTGGATGGTGCGCAGGTGTACGCTGTCGAAATCAAAACGGGCGGCACCACGCAGACCGTCCACGTCAAGCCCGATGGGTCGTTTGCGCAGAAGGCGAGCTGACGATTCGCTTTTCCTCGCCCGCAGCTTCGTGTTGCGGGAAAGCAAATCCCCCGTATTTTCGATACGGGGGGTTTCGTTTACCATCGGTCAAGCAGGGCGGTTCGGGCGGAATGCCTGTCTACTGATCCTCGCCGAACGCGCGCTCGATGTAGGCAATCAGCGCTTCCTTGCCAAGCCCCAGCGAGCGGTAGTAGGCGATATCCCGATCGAGCCGCTCGGTCACGAACGCATCGCGCTTGACGTCCAGCGCACCCGCGGCCATGGGCGCCACAAAGCAGCCCTTGCCGGTAATGGTGTAGATCAGGCCCTGCCGCTCCAGCTCCTCCCAGGCTTTTTTGATGGTGATGACGCTGATTCTAAGCTCCTTGGCCACCGTGCGGATGGCGGGCAGGCACGCTTCGCTCTGCAGTTCGCCGTTGAGTATCTGGGCGCGCACCTGCTCGTAGATCTGGCGGTATATGGGCGTTTCCGATGTCACGGAGATCACAATATCCATTATAAATCGACTTTCTCAAACCGATCGGCCGCAACCTTCATCGAAACCAGCAGGCCGACGACATAGATGACCGCGCCCGCAAAAAGCACGGCAAGGCGAATGGGCAGCGAGGCGGGATTCCTTGTATCCAGCACGGCGCGCAGCTTTGGTACGATGTACAGCATGGCCTCCGCCACGGCGATGTAGAGCATCACCGCGCTGCCGCCAACCAGGAAGGCCTTGCCCACGGCGTAGCCCGTTTTGTAAAATATGGGAACGAACAGTGCGTTGAACACCGCGTACATCAAAAGCACCAGCCCGTAGAACGCTGCGTTGACCTCAATGCCCACGACGTTGCCCGCGGGGTTGATGCGCGCGCTGAGGATGGCAAACGGAATGGAGAACAGCACCTGGAACACCTCCACAATGCCGATGGTCAGGCAGCGCGCGCGCACCAAATCCCGTTTGCCCACGGGCAGCAGCGCGGTATACTCCACATCGTGCGTTTCGCGCCCCGTCATGAACATCAAAAAAATCGACAGGCAGGTATACATAAACGCTACATAATACGGGTATGCGGGGATGAGCAGCATGGCCCCGAACAGCGGGAAAAAGTACATCGTCGGGTGTACGGCCAGCTTCCATTCTTTATATAGCAGGTTTTTCATATTCCCTCACTCCTTGTCCAGATAGATCATGACCGATTCCAAATCGGCTGGGGCAACCTCCAGCTCCTTGGCCCGATCCAAATTCTCTTCGCCAATCAGCGCCGTGAACCCAAACGCGTTGGGCTTGACGCCGTGCAGCACGGATTGCATGGCGGGGGTGAGCTGATCGGTGCGGCCGCGTACAAGGCGATAGGCGGACAGGAAGGTTTCCTTGTCGGCGGAGGAGACGATGCGGCCGTTTCGGATATAGGTGATGTAATCGGCGCACTTATCCAAATCCGAGGTGATGTGCGTGGAGAACAGGATGCTGCTGCGGCCATCCTCGATAATCGTCTGGAACAGCTCCACCAGATCGTCGCGCGAGACGGGGTCCAGCCCGCTGGTGGGTTCATCGAGGATCAACAGCTTGGCGTTGTGGGAAAGCGCCAGTGCGAGTGAAAACTTGACCCGCATGCCTGCCGAAAGCTGATGGATGCGCTTGTTTTGATCCAGCTCGAACCGATCCAGATATGCGCGAAACGTCGCTTCGTCCCAGCCATCGTAAAAGCGGCGCGTGACGGATGCGATATCGGCCAGCTTGCTGCGCGGGTAGTAGTCCACGCCGCCGAACGCTGCGCCGACGGACTGCTTGCACAGGCGCTCGTTTGCGAAAAAATCATGATCGAACATCTCCACGCGCCCGCCGTCGGGATGCACCAGCCCCAGCATGGACTTGAGCGTTGTGGTTTTGCCCGCACCGTTGCGGCCGATAAAGCCCATGATGTACCCCTGCTCGAGCGCGAAGGATATCTGATCGAGCGTAAAGCGCTCGTATCGCTTGGTCAGGTTTTCTACGGATAGGAATGACATGGATGCAGGTCCTCCTTGAAATTGTGTATATCGTATATGCACAATATAACGCTGTGCCGCATCGTTGTCAAGGGATGGACAGAGTATTTTGTAAAAAAGAAAACCGTGGCCGCACAGGGTTCGATGCGGCCACGGTTGCGGGAGGGGTGCGAGCTTGTGCCTTTCTTTTTGAAAAGAAAGGTACACAAAGAAAACAATGCAAGGGTTATGCAACGGCATGCAGCTGCTCGTTTGTCATGCTGAGGGGCGCCGCTTTTTATGTGTCATTCTACTCCACGCCTAAGACCGCGCTACGCGCGGGGCGCTCTGTACGCGACTGCGGCCGCAGTGAGGAGCGCAAGCCTTTCACCTGTCATTCCGAGGGCCAAAGGGCCGAAGAATCTTTCCGAGCGTGAGCGAGGAACGTTGCATGCGTCCGCTGCGGCGGGACAGATCCTTCGCCAAGACCCTTCGGCGGGAGACGCCTCAGGGCGACGCTGCAGCGTCGGCTCAGGATAACATAATGGGCGACGCTGCGGCTTCGCTCTGGATGACACGGCAGGGTGAGCCGCCCGTCAGCCCGCCAGCACGCCCGTGAAGCGGCGGATGGCGGTGAGGTTCATGGCGGACAGCTTGGTCAGCTTCACCACATCGCCCGTCTTGGGGGAGTGGATAAACCGACCGTTGCCGACATAGATGCCCACATGCGTTACGGGGCTGTTGAACGCCACCAGATCGCCGATGCGCAGCTGGCTGCGCGGCACCGAAACGCCGTGGGCCGCCTGCTCGCGGCTGACGCGCGGGATGGAGATGCCTGCGCGGGAGAACGCATACTGCGTCAGGCCCGAGCAATCGAAGCCTGTTGACGGGCTGCTGCCGCCATAGACATAGGCGGTGCCCAGATATGACTTGGCCGTATCGATGACCTTATTGACGGTGAGCACCTCCTTGGCGATGGCCGCGCGGGTCTTGGCTCCCGCGATGCCGTCCGCACCCAGATGGTTTTTGGATTGATACCGACGCACGGCGGCTTCGGTCTTTGCGCCGAATTGGCCGTCGGCGGTATCGGACAGGTAGCCGAGCATGATGAGGTTGCCCTGCAGGGTTTTGACCGCGCTGCCCGTGCTGCCGCGGCGCAGCGTGGCTGATGAGGATGCTGCGGGAGCCGCGGGCGTGCCTGCCGCCGCGCTGACGGAAACGTAGTTGCTGTACACATAGCCGTCGGTTCCGTTGACGGTGACGGCGTACCAACTGCCGTTTTGATCGGTGACGGTAACCGTATCGCCCTTGTTGAGGTACTGTACGCGCGCATACTGCGTGCCGGGGCCGCGGCGCATGTTGACCAGGTTGCCTGTGACAGTGCCCGCTTGGCCGTCGGCCAGGGCCGATGTGCCAAGGCACAGGGAAAGCATCAGGACGGCGACGACGCCGATGATGCGTGTTGTGATATTGCGGAACATATCGTCCACCTCCTTGTGTTGATGCCATCACGGTAACACGCGTACACCTCGTTTTTGGTCGAAAACAGGGCGATATTTACGAAACGGCAACAACTTTGGAAGCGGCTGCCGCTTTTGCCAAAAATAAAAAAACGCCGCGCAACAATAAATTTTTGATGAAAAAAAGCCCGCCGTATCGTGCGGCGGGCTACATACTGCCCCATCCAATATCTGTGCGGCTTGCTCCGTCAAGCCGCGCGCTCAAAAACGAAGGAACAACCAAACAATTCGTCAAAAGCAGCGACATGTGCGATGCTTTTGACACGCTGCTTGCGGGATTGCAGCGTCAATCCTGCAAGCAGAGCCCGCGCCACAGCACGATCCCGTCAAAAAAAAGAGTTTTTTGACGGAACAAAAAGCCCGCCGTATTGTGCGGCGGGCTTATCCTAACAGGTGATTTTCGCGGCTCAGGCGGCAGCGTCGTCGGTGCTCTCGGGCACGGGCGTGCCGTCGGGGCCGTAGAGGTATTCGCTGAGCATTTTTTGCGTATCCTTGAGGTCAAAATCAAGCAGGTCGGTCTTGGTGCTGGTGTTCTTTTCCTTGTCGACCTGAATCCAGTTTTTGTAGGTGCCCTCAAACGGCACATGCGTGGTATCGAACGTGATGCCGCCGCTGAACATGGCGGTGATGAGCTTGGTCATCGTATCCACATCCATGTTGGTGGCCACGTTGCTTGTGGCAAATGAGATGAGGCCGATGGCGCTGTTGACGTTCATCTCCGAGGTCACCTTGTTGAATATGATCTTGAGGACTTCCTGCTGACGGCCGGCGCGCGTAAAGTCGTCGCCGCCCGAACCGCCCTCGCCCGTGGAACGGTTGCGGGCAAAGATGAGCGCCTGTGCGCCGTCGAGGTGCACCAGGCCGGGGGAAGCGGAGACACGCTTGGCTTTTTTGACGATTTCGGGTTCAAATTCATGCTCGCCCGAAATGCGGTCGTTGATGAAGTTGATTTCCTTTTGATCCAGCTCCACGTCGATGCCGCCGATTTTATCGACCAGCGCGGCAAAGCCGTCGAAGCCGACGCAGACGTAGTTTTGGATATCGAGGCCAAAGTTGTAGTTGATGGTATTGATCAGCTCGCCCACGCCGCCGCCTGCATAGCCGCCGCTGTACGCGCCGTTGAGGCGGTTGTAGAAGGAGAAGGTGCCCTTGGTGCCGATGCGGCGCACGCGCGCATCACGCATGAACGATACCAGCTTGATTTCCTTGGTGCCTGTGTTGAAGGAGGCCAGTATCATCGTATCCGAGCGGCCGTCGGGGTTGTCGGCCAGGCTGTGGCGGGAATCCGTGCCCACCAGCAGGATGTTGTAGATGGCTGCGTCCTTGACGTCCGTTTCGTAGATGGGCATGGGCGTGGAGGCGACCTCCGCGGGCTCGGGCGTTGCGGTTGCGGTGGCTTCGATGGTCAGCACCGTCGGGGTGTTATCCAGCTCGTCCACAAGCGTATTGGGCGCGGCCACGGTCGGCACGGCGTCCTTTTGCATATTCCCGATGACATACCAAGCCAGCGCGCCGAGCAGTACGACCAGCACCAGCACGATGATTAAGACAATTTTAGCGACTTTCATGCAAAACATGTTCCTTTCGTTGCGTTCCTAAAAACATATGTCATCATAACACATCCGTTTGTCGGAATCAACGGAATGGCAACGCATTCGGGAAAGCATTACAAGTATTTTACATTTTCCGATGTTCTGACGCGTGCTTCGGGCGAACCGTCAATCCTTCACCGCGTCGATGCCGTCGAAGCCCTCGCCCATGATCTCGTTGGCGGCGGAGAGCACCACAAACGCGTTGGGATCGCACTGCTGCACCAGATCCTTGATGTGGTAGACCTGGCGCGACTTGACGACCACCATCAGGATGGACTTGCCTTCGCCGCCGTACATGCCCTTGCCATTGAGCAGCGTGACCCCGCGATCCAGATCGTACATGATCTTGTCGGCCATGGCTTTCGGATCGGACGAGGTGATGATGTAGAACACCATCGCGCGGTTGAAGCCGCGGATGAGCCAATCGGTCGAATAGGAGCACACCGCGATGCTGAGGATGGCGTAGATACCCAGCGACAGATCCCCCGAAACCAGCACCGAGGAAAGCACCACCAGCCCGTCCACAATGATAATCATGGTGCCAAGCGTGACGTGCCTGAGCTTTGTGAGCATGAGCCTTGCCAGCAGATCCGTTCCGCTGCCCGATGCGCCGCCGCGCAGCAGCAGCACGCCCGATACCCCGTAGCAGATGCCGCCGCAGACGCTGGCCACCATGAGGTTATTTGTCAGCGTGGGCAAAAACGAAAGCGCATCGATAAACAGCGAGTAGATGCCGGAGCACACGAGCGTGCGCCACACAAAATGCTTGCCCTTGGCAACATACGCCCACACAAACAGCGGAAGCGAAAGCGCAAACGTGAACAGGCCGATGGGGACGGGCACGAGGTAGTTGACGATGATGGCGACGCCCGAAAAGCCGCCTGCGGCAATGCCGTTACCGGACAAAAACAGGTTGAGCCCCAGCGCGTAGCCCAGGCTGCCGCCAACCAGATACAGGCCCTGTTTCAAAAAACGCTTGCAGGCAAGCCGCTGCTGTGGCTGCATAAACACTTCCTCCTTGAAATGACGGTTGCGGCACGGGTAACGATGCGTCCGCATGCGTGCGCGCCGACATTCCGTTCTTATTGTATTTTGTGCCGCGACGGGTTGTCAAGATACGCGCGCCGTGCGTATCTGCGGGGATGCCGTTTTCGGGCACGGCGGGCCGCTTGCATTTTGCGTGTATACATGGTAATGTAGAAAAAAACAAAGGAGCTGGAAATCATGGGCAAATTCATCGTCAAACCCGCCAAGAACGGGTTTTCGTTCGTACTCAAGGCCGCCAATGGCGAGCCGATCGGCGTTTCCGAAGTGTACTCCTCCGAGGCGGCGTGCAAGAATGGCATCAAGAGCGTGCAAAAGTGCGCGGCGACTGCCAACGTGGAGGATCAGACGGTGGAGGGCTACAAAAACCAGAAGAACCCGACGTTTGAAATCTATGCCGATAAGGCGGGGGCGTTCCGTTTCCGCCTGCGCGCGGGCAACGGCGAGCCCATCCTGGCCAGCGAGGGCTACAAGGCCAAGGCTTCCTGCCTCAACGGCATTGAAAGCGTGCGCAAAAACGCGCCCGACGCCACCGTCGAACAGGCATAACCACTGCGCGAAGGTTCTTGCGGCGGCATAGCGGTATGCCGCCGCATTCGATATTTTAAAGGGGATTATATTATGGTATCATTGCTGGCCCGTTGGTTGATCAAAAATCATACCGATTACGCCTCTGCCAAGGTGCGCGTTTCCTATGGCGTGCTGTGCGGCGCGGTTGGCATCGGGTTCAACGTGCTGCTGTTTTTCGGAAAGCTGCTTGCGGGCATGCTTTCGGGCAGCATTGGCGTTACGGCCGATGCGTTCAACAACCTGTCCGATGCAGCGGGCTCGGTTGTCACATTGATCGGCTTTCGCGTCTCGGATCGGAAGGCCGATTATGAGCACCCGTTCGGCCATGGCCGCGCGGAGTATGTGGCGGCGCTGACGGTTGCCATGGCGATTGTGTTGATGGGCATCGAGCTGATCCGCACCTCGGTCGAGCGCATCCTGACCCCCACGGCGGTGACGTTTTCGTGGCTGACGGCGGGGATTCTCATTGCGTCGATACTGGTCAAGTGCTACATGTTTTTCTACAACCGCCGCATCGGCAGGCGCATCGGCTCCGCCGCCATGCGCGCCGCGGCGCTGGATAGCATCTCCGATGTGGCGGCTACGTCCGTGGTGCTGCTGACTGCCATTGCGGGCCAATACACGGCCATCCCCGTCGATGGCTGGGCAGGCCTGCTGGTGGCGGGCTTCATCCTGTGGTCGGGGATTTCGGCCGCCAAGGGCGCCATCAGCCCGCTGCTGGGCGAAAAGCCCGATCGGGCGTATGTTGAGCGCATCGAAAAGCTGGTCACCGATCACCCCGATGTGCTGGGCGTGCACGATATCGTGGTGCACGATTACGGCCCCGGCCGCAGGATGGTTTCCCTGCATGCCGAGGTGCCCGCCGACGGGGATTTCATCACCCTGCACGATACCGTTGATAACGTCGAAAAGGAGCTGCGGGAAGCGCTGGAATGCCATGCGATCATCCACATGGACCCCGTGCAGGTGGGCGACGAGGAGACCAACTGCATGCGCGAGACCGTGGACGGCATTGCCAAGGCCGTGGACGCGCGCCTGAGCATCCACGATTTTCGCCTGGTGCCCGGTAAAACGCACGTCAAGCTGGTGTTCGACGTGGTGGTGCCCTATGGCATGCCCATGAGCGACGAGGCGGTGTGCGGCCGCATTCGCGACGGCATCACGGCGCTGGACGGCAGCTATTTTGCCGTCATCGATGTGGACAAGGACTTTGTGCGCTGACAGGAGGACGAGCATGAAAACCGTTTGGGGCGAACGCCTCGATGCTGCCGATGTATTAACGGAATATCCGCGCCCGCAGATGGTGCGGGAAAGCTATGTAAACCTCAACGGCCTTTGGGAGTATGCCATTACGCGGCAGGGCGATGCGCCGCCCGCGGCGTACGACGGGCAAATCCTCGTGCCGTTTTCGCCCGAGTGCGAGCTGTCGGGCGTACAGCGGATGGTGACCCCTGACGACTGGCTTTGGTACCGCCGCACGTTTTCGTTAAAGCAGGCGGCGGATTGCCGCACGCTGCTGCATTTCGGCGCGGTGGATCAAAGCGCGGAGGTGTTCCTAAACGGCGTTTCCGTCGGGTGGCATGCGGGCGGCTACCTGCCGTTTACACTGGATATTTCGGCGCATGTGCGCGCGGAAAACACGCTGGTTGTGCGCGTAAAGGACGTCAGCGATACCGCCCATTACGCGCGCGGCAAGCAAAGAATAGCCCGCGGCGGCATCTGGTACACCCCGCAGAGCGGCATCTGGCAGACGGTGTGGCTGGAGGAGGTGCCAAGCCAATACATCCGTGCATTGCGCATCACGCCGCTGTTTGATGAATCGGCCGCAGAGGTGACGGTGCTGTCCGATGCGGCTATGTCCTGCGTTGTCACGTTCGACGGCGCGGCGTACGCGGGCGTCGCCAACGCGCCCATCCGCGTGCCCGTGCCGCAGATGATTCCGTGGTCGCCTGAAGTCCCGCACCTGTACCCGTTTCGGGCAAGCATGGGGCAGGATGCGGTGGATAGCTACTTTGCCATGCGCAAGTTTTCCGTGGAGCGGGATGAAAGCGGCGTGCCCCGCCTGTTTTTGAACAACCGCCCGTATTTCCATAATGGCGTGCTGGATCAGGGCTACTGGTCGGACGGCATGTACACCGCGCCGCACGACGAGGCGTTGGCGTACGATATCCGATTGATGAAGGCGATGGGCTTCAACATGCTCAGAAAGCACATCAAAATTGAGCCGCTGCGCTGGTACTACCACTGCGACCGCCTGGGGATGCTTGTATGGCAGGATATGGTCAATGGCGGCGGCAGCTATCGGCCGCTGACGATCAGCGCGCCGCTGGTGCTCAACAATGCCCACAGCGACCGTGACTACCGCTGCTTTGCCCGCGCGGACGATGCGGGGCGCGCGATGTACCGAGCCGAGCTTAGGGAGACGGTGGAGCTGTTGTACAACTGCCCGTGCATCGCCATGTGGGTGCCGTTCAACGAGGGCTGGGGCCAGTTTGACGCGCTGGAGGCCACGGAAACCATCCGTCAGCTCGACGGCACGCGCACCGTCGATCATGCAAGCGGCTGGCACGATCAGGGCGGCGGCGACGTCCACAGCCGCCACGTCTATTTTGTAAAGTACCGTTTTCGGCCCGATCGGCGCGGCCGCGCGGTGGTGCTGAGCGAGTTCGGCGGCTACGGCTACCGTGTGGAGGGGCACTGCTTTTCCGAAAAAACCTTTGGCTACAAGCGCGCCGTGACGGCGGAGCAACTGCTCAACGATTACAAAAAACTGTACGAAACGCAGATCATTCCCGCAAAAGAACAGGGGCTGGCCGCCGCGGTGTATACGCAGTTGAGCGACGTGGAGGACGAGACCAACGGCTTTGTCACCTACGATCGCAGGGTCGAAAAGCTGCCGACGGAGGCCGTTGCCGCGCTCAACCGCCGCCTGTCGGACGCAACGTAACGTGGGCGCGGCCTGTGCGGTTGCAACAAAACGAAGGCATGTGCTATACTGAAATCCGGCGCGTTTGCGTACCTGTAACGGGAGAATCGGGATGATGGATGCGGAAAAAAGACATCGCGGACTATATCGTTTTTTGCGCCAAACGGCGGGCAGGATTGTCAGGCGGATGTTCGGCCTGACCAATGAAACGGTGCCCGTTGAACACGCGCCGTATCTGGTGCTGGCCAACCACAACACCGATTTGGACCCCGCGCTGATTGCCATGAGCTTTCCCGAGCAGATGTATTTTGTGGCAAGCGAGCATGTGTTCCGCAAGGGCTTTGCCTCGCGGCTGCTCCAATACTGGTTTGCGCCCATCTCGCGCGTGAAGGGCGCCACGGACGCCGTCGCCGCCATGGATATCATCCGCACGCTGCGCAAGGGCAAAAACGTCTGCCTGTTTGCGGAGGGCAACCGCTCCTTCAACGGCGTGACGGGGCCGATTTTCCCCGCAACCGGCAAGCTTTGCAAGGTATCGGGCGCGGCGCTGATTACCTATAAGTTCGAGGGCGGCTACCTGACCACGCCGCGCTGGGCATATACGCGCAGGAAGGGCCGCATGCGCGGCTACTGCGTCAACCAATATTCCCCC
This sequence comes from uncultured Oscillospiraceae bacterium, assembly GCA_964600225.1. Lineage (GTDB taxonomy): Bacteria > Bacillota > Clostridia > Christensenellales > CAG-138 > CAZRIT01. Next base: position 22,163 of record CAZRIT010000015.1, read on the forward strand.
GCACAATTGAAGGCCATGACCGCCGACGAGGTCAACGCCGCCATCGAGCGCGATCTGTACGAGGACGCCTTTCTGCGCCAGCGGCTTAATCCGTGCGCCTATCGCGGCAGACGATTGGCCGAGGGGCTGGAAAACGCCCTGTTCATCTGTCCCAAGTGCGGGCGTATCGATACGCTTCAAAGCAAGGACGACCGCTTCTTTTGTGATTGCGGGCTGTCGGTGCGCTATACCGAAACGGGCTTTTTCGAGGGCGACGGCGCGCCGTTTGCAACCGTGCTCGATTGGGACAACTGGCAGCAGGCGCGCTTGACGGAGCTGATCGAAACCATGACCGAGGAAACGGCGCTGTCCGACGAGGGCATGGTGCTTTCCTGCATTGCCGAGGGTGTGCACCGCGACGAGGTGGTTGCCAAGGGACGGATGCGTATGTCGCGCACCAAGCTTTCCATCGGAACGTGGGCGCTGCCCGTATCCGCCATCTCGGATATGGCGCAGGTGGGCAAATCGCGCGTGCTGTTTTCGGCCGATGGCAAGCATTACGAAATCGATTCCGAAAGGCCGTATTATTGCGGCCGCAAGTACTTTCTCTTTTACCAACAACTGCAAGCGAGGTAAAACAGCATGGATCTGTCGGCAGCCAACCATACGTTGTGGAATATCATCATTCAGTTTGGCATCATTGCCTCGGCCATCCTTGTGGCGACGTTTCTGCGCCGAAAGGTACCCGCCATCCGCAAAAGCCTGATGCCCACGGCCGTGCTGGCGGGCTTTTTGCTGCTGCTATTGCGGTCGGTGAACGTGCTGCGGCTGGATATCAACATGCTGGAGATGATGACTTACCATGGCATCGCCATCGGGTTTATTGCGCTGTCGCTGCGCGTGACGCCCGAAAAGAGCGCCGAGGACAAGGGCAACCTAACCGCCATCAAGACGGGCGCGCTGATTGTGAGCACCTATCTGGTGCAGGCGCTGGTTGGCTTTGCCGTTGTGCTGCCGCTGGCGTACACGGTGATGCCAAACCTGTTCAAGGCGTCGGGCATCCTGCTGCCCATGGGCTACGGGCAGGGGCCGGGGCAGGCCAACAACGTTGGCACCACCTACGAGGCGCTGGGCTTTGTCGGCGGCCGCTCGTTTGCGCTGGCCATCGCGGCGGCAGGGTATCTGTGCGCTTGCATCATCGGGGTCATCTACCTCAACATCCTTGCGCGCAAAAACCGTCTTGCGCGGCAGCGCTCAGGCGACGTATCGGGCTCGGTGACGGTGGATGTGTTCCAGGACAAGGACGAAATCCCCATCTCCGAATCCATCGATAAGCTGAGCATGCAGACGGCGCTGGTGATCATTGTATATCTGGCGGGGTACTTGGTGACGTGGGGCATTACCTCGGGCCTGGCTGCGGTCAGCCCCGGCCTGGCCAACTCCGTATCGTCCATCCTGTGGGGCTTCAACTTCATCGTCGGCTCGGCGCTGGCGATGCTGCTGCGGTTTATCCTCAAAAAACTGCGCAAGAACCGTGTCATGACCCGCCAGTATCAGAACAACTACCTGCTGTCTCGCATCAGCGGGCTGGCGTTTGACCTGATGATCGTTGCGGGTATTGCATCCATCAATATCGGCGATTTGACGGGGCTGTGGGTGCCGTTTGTCCTGCTTTCGATCGCGGGCGGCGCGGTGACGCTGGTCTATCTGCAATGGCTTTGCAAAAAGCTCTATCCCAACTACTACTATGAGGGCTTGCTTTCCATGTACGGCATGCTGACGGGCACCATCAGCTCGGGCGTGCTGCTGCTAAGGGAACTGGACCCCATGTTTGATACGCCTGCTGCCAACAACCTGATTGTCGGCAGCAGCACGGGCATCCTGTTCGGGGTGCCGATGCTGATATTCATCGGCATGGCGCCCAAATCCGACCTGATGCTGTTTATCACCATCGGCGCGGCGACGGCCTATCTGGGGTTGCTGCTGCTGATTATGATCCGCGCGAAGCGCAAAAATACACATGAGGTAAAGTGACATAACATATGACGGTATTTGACGCATTATCCATGCTGGGCGGACTGGCATTCTTCCTGTTCGGCATGCACCTGATGAGCAACGGCCTGGAGCGCATGGGCGGTAACGTCCTCAAGCGCACGCTGGAGCGCTCCATGGGCAGCCGCTTCCGCGCGGTGCTGATGGGCGCGGGCGTGACGGCGCTCATCCAAAGCTCCTCCGCCACCACCGTGATGGCGGTCGGCTTTGTCAACGGCGGCATCATGACGCTTTCGCAGTCCATCGGCGTCATCATGGGCGCCAACATCGGCACCACCGTGACGGCGTGGATACTGAGCCTGACGGGCATCGAGGGCAGCTCGCTGATTGTACAGCTATTGAAGCCCTCCTCGTTTGCGCCCGTGTTTGCGGCCATCGGCGCGGGGCTGGCGCTGTTTGGCAAACGGGAGCGGGTCCGCACGGTGGGCTCGATTATGTGCGGGTTTGCGCTGCTGATTTACGGCATGAACCTCATGAGCGACGCGGTGCGCCCGCTGGCGGCGCTGCCCGCGTTCGGGCGGTTTATGACGCGGTTTACCAATCCCGTGCTGGGCGTGCTGATGGGCGCGCTGGTGACGGCCATTATCCAAAGCTCCTCCGCCTCGGTGGGCATTTTGCAGGCGCTTTCGCTCACGGGCGGGATCACCTTCGGCATGGCCATTCCGCTGATTATGGGCCAGAACATCGGCACCTGCGTGACGGCGCTGATTTCCTGCATCGGCGCCAACAACAACGCCAAGCGCACGGCCATGGTTCACCTGTATTTCAACATCGCCGGCACGGTGCTGTTTATGACGCTGTTTACCGTGCTCAACGCCATATTCCGTTTCTCATTCCTCTCGCAGCCGCTCAACCCCGCCTATATCGCCGTCATCCACACCGCGTTTAACGTGCTGGCTACGTTGGTGTTGCTGCCGTTTGCGGATTGGCTGGGCAAGCTGGCCACCCTGACCGTACGGGACAAAAAGAGCAAGGACGAGGAGCTGTGGCCGCTGGACGAGCGGTTCTTGACCATGCCCGCGTTTGCATTGGCGCAGTGCCGCAACGTCATCGGCCGCATGGCGGCATTGACCACCGAAAGCGTGCGCCTTGCCATTGGCACGTTGACGACGTACGACGCCAAAACCGTTGACAGGGTATTGGAGCAGGAGGCGCAGATCGACCGCCTGGAGGATCGCCTGGGCACCTACCTGGTGCGGCTGGGCGCCAACGGGCTGGGGCAAAAGGAGAGCGTGACCTCGGGCATGTACCTGCACGGCATCGGGGATTTGGAGCGCATCTCCGACCATGCCGTCAACCTCACCGAGACGGCCGAGGAGATGCACGACAAGCGCATTGCGTTTTCGGGCGCGGCGCAGAAGGAAATCGACGTGTTCATCGCGGCGCTGAATGAAATCATCACGCTGGCGACGGATGCGTTTGTGTACGAGGATGAAGCGCTGGCCAAGCGCGTGGAGCCGCTGGAGGAAGTGATCGATGCGCTGCAGGCGGAGATTCGCGCGCGGCATGTGGACCGCTTGCAGCAGGGCGAGTGCACCATTGCGCTGGGCTTTGTGCTTTCGGATGTGCTGACCAATCTGGAGCGCATTGCCGACCATTGCAGCAACCTTGCCGCCTGCCTGATACAGACGGCGAGCGAGGCGTTCGATATGCACGGTTATTTGGAACTGGTCAAGGCGGCGGATGGCAGCGAGGCGTTCCATGCGGATATGCGCGCCTACTCCGAAAAGTACCGCCTGCCGCCGACGGAGGAGGAGACAGCACATGTCGATTGAACGGGTCAGGGCATATTTTAAGGATTTGGGCATGGAACGGCGCGTGTGGGAGTTTGAGGTATCGTCGGCCACGGTGGAGCTGGCCGCGCAGGCGCTGGGCGTGCGGCCCGCGCGCATTGCCAAGACGCTGTCGTTTAAAATGGACGATGGCTGCATCCTCATCGTTGCCGCGGGCGACGCCAGAATCGATAACGCCAAGTACAAGGCGCGGTTCCATACCAAGGCCAAGATGCTGGCGTTTGACGAGGTGGAGCCGTTGACGGGCTCCGCTGTGGGCGGGGTGTGCCCCTTTGCGCTGCCCAAGCCCGTGCCCGTCTATCTGGATGTGTCGCTCAAACGCTTCCACACGGTGTTTCCCGCCTGCGGTAGCGACAACAGCGCCATCGAGCTGACCAATGACGAGCTGTACCGCTATGCCCGCGCCGAGGCGTGGATCGACGTATGCAAGGATTGGGAGCCGGGCGATGAGCCCGATTATATCCAAACACCGTTTACCGACGATCTTGCGCTCACCGACGGGGAAATCCGCTTACAGTTGACCGAAACCGTGCCCGCGGACGAAAAAACGGGCTATGTGCCCGCTTATCGGTTCCAAATTGTGCGCGTGGGTGATGAACAAGCCGTGGGCGAGGCGGATCTCAGGCTGGGCTATGTCCGCAACCTCTACTTTGGCGGCAACATCGGCTATTCCGTTTCGGAGGCGTACCGCGGCAACCGCTACGCCAAAAAGGCCGTCATGCTGCTGCTGGAGCTGGCCAGACGCCACAACATGCCGTATGTGATCATTTCCTGCGCGCCCGATAACATCGCCTCCGTGCGCACCATCGAGGCGGCGGGCGGACGGCTGATGGAAACGGCGGTGCTGCCAAGCTATGCACAGATGTACCGTGAAGGCCGCCGCGGGGAGGAACGCATCTATCGATTCGACCTGACCGATGCGGCGGGCGCCTTCGGGGCATAGCGGGGCAGATTACTCCGCGCTTTCCTCCAACGGATACCTTAACGCGCAGTCGTGTTCATCCCACAGCCGCTCCATGTTGTAGTAGCGGCGTTCCTCGGGATGGAACAGGTGCACCAGAATATCCCCGAAATCCAGCACAATCCAACGCCCCTCGGCGTACCCCTCGCGACGGCGCAGCGACAGCCCGAACGCGGGGGCTTTTTCTTCCACCTCGTCGCATAGGGCCTTTACCTGCGTGCTCACGCGCCCGCTGGCAATGATGAACCAGTCGGCAATGATGGTTTTGTCGTCCACGCGGATGGCGACCACGTCGAGCGCCTTCTTGTCGCACAGCACCTCGCAGATTTGATCCACCTGTTTTCTGATTGCTTCGTTCAATCGTTTCCCTCCGTATTCTGATAGTATTCATAAGCCCGCAGCGATGCGGGATGGCAAGCGTATCCGCGCTGCTCAACCAGCAGCAGCGTGCGTTCGAGCGCCATGCGCATGGCGCTGTCGAGCCCATTCGCAACCCGTTCCCGCAGCGCTTCCACGCCGTCAAACGTGCGGTTGGGCTCGATAACATCGGCAAGGTAGATGATCTGCTCCAATACCGTCATGCCCGCGTCGGCCGTGCAGTGCAGCCGAATGGCGCGCAGCACCGCCTGATCGGTTACGCCGAACGCGTTTTTGGCCACAACGGCCCCCGCAAACGCGTGCAGCACGGGTATTATCCCCGTATCGTCGCCCGAGAGCACCTCCAGCACGGCGCTCGGCAGGCGCTTGGCGCAATCGTGCAGCAACGCAGCCAACTGTGCCTGCATGGGGTCGGCATGGCAGTCTTCGGCCAGCTTGGCCGCGGCGCGCACCGTGCCCATGGTGTGCACGAACCGCTCCCGCTCGATCATGCCTTTGAGGCGTTGCTGCTTGCTGCGCACATCGGGCGCAAAGTACAGCCCGTGCTCATAGCAGTAGCGTTCCACGGCGGCGGGCAGACATCCCTCAATCGGCAAACCCGCTTCCAGCCGATCGCGCAGCATCGTGGAGGAAAGCTTGTCCGCGGCGGCGGGCAGCATGGTGATGCGTGCGCCGTGCACGGTGCGCAGCTTGTCCGCGGCGGCAGCGTCGGTGCTTTCCTGCCCGCGCCGCGGCATGCACGCAATGGAGGCAAGCCGCAAAATCTCGTCGGGACGCCGCCATGTGGGCAGGTCCAGCAGCATATCGCTGCCGACGATGAGGAACAGCTCGGCATCGGGATATTGCTCGTGCAGCGTCAACAGCGTATCGACGGTATAGCTCACGCCGCCGCGCCGTATCTCCAGATCGCTTGCGGAAACGTTCGGTTCGGTTTCGGCGGCCAGCGCCGTCATGCGCAGCCGATGCGCGGCGGAGACGTGGCCGTCCACGTCCTTGTGCGGCGGGTCGGCCGCCACAACCAGCAGCACCTTGTCCAGGTGCAATGCGTCGCGCGCGGCGGCGGCCATTTGCAGGTGCGCGTTGTGGATGGGGTTGAAGGTTCCGCCGAGTATGCCCAGGCGCATGCGTGTCTCCTTTGTCGAAATCGTGTTGGGATATATTCATCTATAGTATAGTATATTTCCCGCAAAAAGGGAAAGCATTTGTGCATGGAAAGCAGATTGAACCAACGCGATTTGAATCGCTATCTCAAACGCCGCCAAAGCGGCGGGCGCGGCGCGTTTGCGCGCATTGTGGACGCGATGGGGCTGCGCATCGTCCTGTTTGCGGGCGCGTACCTGTTTTTACGCCCGCGCACAACCGACGCGCTGCCCGCGCTGATCATGTCGGCAACGTTTCTGGGACTATGCATGATTGTGATGCGGATTTGGCGCGAGATCGGCACGGAGCGGTTTGCCAAAAGGGAGTATGCGCGCATCCGCAAGGTGTTGCTAAACGACCGATTGCTGCTGATGAACGAGCGAAAGCTTGGCGCGCTGGCAAAGGAACTTTGCAATGACGGGGAGACGTTTGTGCTCATCGGCAGCGTCAAGCCCGCCGATGCGGATGCGCTGCTGACGGCCGTACGCCGATACGGGGCGGACAAGCGCCTGTGCGTGTGCGCGCTCAACGGCTTTGACCCATCGGCGGAGTCCGCCGCCATGCGCATGTACGAACGCATCCGATTGTCCGATGCGGCGGCGCTGTACAAGGCCGTGGCTGTGGCCGCGCCCGTCACCGAACGGGATATCGAAGGGTATATCGCGGCCGAGCTGGCGGCCGATCGGCGGCGGAGGGCGCAGTTTCGCGCGCTCAGGATGGACCCGAACGGCGCCAAGCGGTACCTGTGGACGGCCGTTTCGCTGATCGTGCTGTCGTTTTTTACGCGCTATGCGCTCTACTGCCGCCTGCTCGCGGGCCTGTGCCTGTCGCTGATGAGCCTGGCGTATTTCACCCGCTCACAAAGGGACGCCGCCTGACATAGTATGGTGGGGTGAGCGCACCAAGCTAAGCCCCGCACGGGGTTTTGCTTGCATTGCGCAGTCGGAGCGGAGGAAACGGCGTGGCGAGAGTATTGATATGGAACCCCGATGCGGGGGCGTTTGACGTAGTCAACCCGGCCATGGAGGAAAGTATGCCGTATGCGGAATCGCTCATGCTGTCCGCGGCGGCTTTTTTCGGCGCGTCGCCAAACGATATTGCGTGGACGGATCGGCGCGCACTGGAAAGTCTGGATCGACTGTGCAGGCGGTTTGGGCAGCCGTTTTCGGTGGATCATGCGTTCTGCCGCATGGCGGCGGGAAAGCCGTTTTCCATGCACGCCACGGGCACGGCGTTTGCCGTGGGCAGGACGCTCCCGCCCGAGGAACGGGGCAGGCTTTTTCGGTGCGCCCTGGAAAGCGGGCTTTTTGGCTATGTGGGCATGCCGTACGATGGCGGCGATACGGTGCGGCTTTCGCAGATGCGCACGCTGCCGCGGCTGTCCGTGGGCGATCGGGGCGTGGCGGTGTGCGTATTGCAGGATGCATTGCTGCAAAAAAAACTGTACCGCGCCGCGCTGACGGGCACGTTCTGCTTGGAAACAAGGCGCGCGCTGCTGCGGCTGCAGGCGGCAAAGGGCATTGCGCAGACGGGCGTGGCGGATGCGGCCGCGTGGGCGGCGGCGCTGCATTGACAAACCGTTTCCCGAATGAGAAAATAGACCCATACCCAATACAAATGCATGACGGGGAGGGCGAAGGATGGATTATCGGAAGCTGCAAAACGGGAGCGATATCCGCGGCGTTGCCATGGAGGGCATCGAGGGACAGGCTGTCAACCTGACCGACGAGGCCGTGCAGAACATCGCCTCGGCGTTTGTCGAGTACCTAAGGGAAAAGTTTGGCAGGCGCGATGTGCGCGTTGCCGTGGGGCGCGATTCCAGGCTGTCGGGTGAACGGATGCTGGCCGCCGTGCGGGAGGGCGTGTGCCGCATGGGCGCAGAGCTGACCGATTTTGGCATTGCGGGCACGCCCGCCATGTTTATGTGCACGGTGACGGAGGGGTATCGGTTCGACGGGGCCATGATGATTACCGCAAGCCATCTGCCGTGGAACCGCAACGGCATCAAGCTGTTTACGCGCTTTGGCGGCTTTGAAAAAAAGGACGTCACGGCGCTGCTGGACCGCGCCGCGGCGGGCGGCTTTGCCAAGGAAAGACGGGGCAAGTTTTTGCAGACGGACTTTCTTTCCGTGTATGCAGAAGGGCTGGCGGATTATGTGCGAAAGAGCGTCAACGCCGCCGATTACGCGCATCCGCTCAAGGGCTTTTGCATCGTGGTGGACGCGGGCAACGGCGCGGGCGGGTTCTATGTGGACCGCGTGCTGAAGCCGCTGGGCGCGGACACGGCGGGCAGTCAATATCTGGAGCCCGACGGGCATTTCCCCAACCATGCGCCCAACCCCGAGGACGCTGCCGCCATGCATGCCATCAGCTGCGCCGTGCTGGAAAACGAGGCGGATCTTGGCATCATATTCGATACCGATGTGGACCGCGCGGGCGCGGTGGCGGCCGACGGCACGGAGCTCAACCGCAACCGCCTCATTGCCCTGATTGCCGCGGTGGTACTGGAGGAGCACCCCGGCACCACCATCGTGACCGATTCCATCACGTCCACGGGGCTGGCGGCGTTCATTGCGCAAAAAGGCGGCGTGCACAGGCGGTTCAAGCGCGGCTACCGCAACGTCATCAACGAATCCGTCCGCCTAAACAACGAGGGGATCGACAGCCAGCTGGCCATCGAAACCAGCGGTCACGGCGCGTTGAAGGAGAACTACTTCCTTGACGACGGCGCGTACCTGATTACCAAGCTGCTGGTCAAAATGGCGCAGCAGCGCGCGCGGGGCAGCACGCTGTTTTCCCTGATTGAATCGCTGCAGGAGCCGAAGGAATCGGTCGAGGTGCGCATGAACCTGAAACATGCCGATTTTGCCGCCGACGGCGCCGATATCCTGGCGCGATTGAACGAGCACGCGGCCAAGGAAGGCTGGGACGTGGCCAAGGATAACTTTGAGGGCGTGCGCATTGCGTTCCCCAAGGACGAGGGCGACGGGTGGTTTTTATTGCGCATGTCGCTGCACGATCCGCTGATGCCGCTCAATATCGAGAGCGATTCCGTCGGCGGCGTAAAGCGGATTGCGCAAAAGCTGTATGCGTTCCTCAAGGGTTTCGACGCGCTGGATACCGAAAAACTGCAAGAGCTGGCACAATAGCGAAAAACCGAGATGCAAAACGGGCGGGAGCAGCAGCTCCCGCCCGTTTGTGCCGTAGAAAAGCGTGTTTACGGCTATCCTTGGTGATGAGCGGCACCTTGTCATACGCCATGAAGGCGCGGTAGTTTTCCTCGGTCGTTAATCCCTCCCGCACGGGGAGCATGGCATAGGCCAATTTAAAATCGCCGTTGACATACAGCGTAAGCGG
>CAZRIT010000016.1:0-12929 GCA_964600225.1 uncultured Oscillospiraceae bacterium
GATCTTGAGGGTCGCGTGTACACGTTGCTCGGGGTATGCGCAAGTCGTCCGCTGCAGCGGGGATTGATCGGTTTTGCCCATGGCAAAAAGGGCATATGCGGCTCTCTTGCACAGTGGCAACCGTCGGGGGGCCGAGGGGGATTTCGATTTCCCCCTTACGGCCCCCTGACACCCCCCTTAACCCCTTAAACCGGCCGCTCAATCGCCGCGGGGCTTATCGGGTTGCTGCAAGGGGCCTTGCGCCTTGTGCCGCTACGGCGGGGCGGATTCTTCGTCGCTGCGCTCCTCAGAATGACAGGAATAGAACGTTGCGCTCCTCAGAATGACAGGAAAAGAACGCTGCGCTCCTCAGAATGACAGGAAAAGAACGCTGCGCTCCTCAGAATGACACCGGGAACTGCCGCGGCCCTCAGAATGACAGGATTTGCCTTTCCTTGCATGACAAGAACCCATTTGTGAAGTTTTTCTGTTACTCTTTTTTCAAAAAGAGGAAAGAAACCGTTCCTAAACAAAACGGAGGCCGCGCGTTGTGCAGCCTCCGTTTTTGGTTCCCCGATCGAACCCGTTTGACGCCGTTATTGCAGGTTCAGCCTGCATTTGAGCAGGTACCTTGCCCAGGCAAACAGCCCAGCCGTCAGGCCGCCCAGCACGATCAAGGCCGCAACGAGCGCCGTCCAGGCCCACATCAGCTCGCTGAAGGTAACCATGGTCGCCATCGCGCTGAACCCCGATACGCCAAAGACCGAAAGGATCAGGCCCAGCACAAAGTGGATCAGCAGGTACATCCCCACCGAGGCCAGCAGCTTGTGCTTTTTGGCAATCATGCCGCCCGTGATGACCGCAAAGTACAGCGACATCAGTTGCAGCAGCAGGTAGGCTACCAGATCCAGCACGCCCAGCACTACCATAAAGAACAGCCCCGGAATCTGATCGTAGGTAAACAGCTCCACGATGAAATCCCCCATGCTGCTGAATATGCCGCCCACGCCGCGCAGTACATCCATGTTTATGAGCATGCCCTCCGTCTCAAAGCCGAACGCGGCAAAGATCAGCAGCGTTATGACGATGACCACGGCGTTGATCGCAATCCAGATGGCGCCTGTGATGATCTTGGACCACAAAAGCCTCCCCGTTGTGACGGGCAGCGAGAAGGTGAGGTATCCCTCGTCGTCAAAGAAGTTGCGCTGCAAGCGGAGGCAGATCAGCACCAGCGTCACCAGCGACGACGCCAGTATCGCAAACACCAGCACGGCTACCGCCAGCACCGAGAGAAATACAAAGACGGTGGCAATGCGCGAATCCGATACGTCCAGCGCAGTCAGGCGCGTGAGAATCGTGGCCAGCAGGCCGCCCGTCAGTACGCCGATTTGCAGCGGGAACAACGTGCGGGCAAACCCGCGAAAGTCCTGTTTGATCAATTTGCCTAGCATTTGAATACCTCCCTGAACAGCTCGTCAAGGGACTTGCCCTGAACCTCGCGCACGTTATCGGTGTCGTCATGCATGACCACCTTGCCCTCCTTGAGGAACACAAACGCATCCAGCACCTTTTCCACATCCGCAATCAGGTGCGTGCTGATGAGCAGCGTGGATTCGGGATCGTAATTGCCGATGATGGTCTCCAGAATGTAATCGCGCGTGGCGGGATCGACGCCGCCGATGGGCTCATCCAGCAGGTACAGCCTGGCGCGTCGGGCCATTGCCAGCACGAGCTGCAGCTTTTCACGCGTGCCCTTGGAGAGCGCTTTCATGCCGCGGTCGGCAGGCACGTTGAGACGCTTGAGCATCTCCACGGCGCGCATGCGGTCAAAATCCTTGAAGAAATCCGCATAGTAATCCAGCGCGTCGCCCACGCGCATCCGATCCTGCAAAAACTGCCGATCGGGCAGATAGCTGACCACGGCCTTGGTCGCGGCGCCCACAGGCATGCCGTCGATCAATACCCTGCCGCTGTTGGGCGTCAACAGCCCTGCGGCGATTTTAATCATGGTCGTTTTGCCGCTGCCGTTGGGGCCCAACAGCCCCACAATCTTGCCCTTGGGCAGCGAAAAGCTGACGTTGTCCAGCGCCGTTACCTTATCGTACCGCTTGGACAATCCGCTGACTTCAAGCATGGCTCCCATCGTTCTCCTCCTTCTCCTGTTTCCCCTGCTCGGCCACCTGCTTGGCAGCCTCCCTGGCAATGCATTCCAACGCCTCTTCCTTGCTAAGCCCCAGCGAATGCATCTGCTTTAAAAATGTCTCGGCAAAGTACGCCGCCTTCTCCTGTCTTGCCCGCATGATGACCTCCTCATCGTCCGTGACCGTCCTGCCGCTTGTGCGCTGCGTTTTAATCAAATCCCTTTGCTCCAACTCCGCCAGCGCGCGCTGCATGGTGTTGGGGTTGACCGCCGCGATGAGCGCCAAATCGCGCACGCTCGGCAACCGCTCGCCCTTTTGATACGAACCATTGATGATTCGCATCTCCACGGCCTCCACAATCTGTTTATAGATTGGCTGCTGTGCTGTAAACTGCCATGCCAAATGCGTGTCCTCCGTTTCTTCGTACTAGTGTATTAATCACTTAATACAATTATACACAGATGCTGCGGCCTGTCAAGCGCTATTTTGACGTTTTTGCAAAAAAAGTACCCGCGTGCTGCGGGCAAAGGGTATGCGTTGGCCTTTTGAGGTGCGCTGAAACGGGGGGCGTTGCCTATGGCCGCTGCGGCGGGACAGATTCTTCGGGCCTGCGGCCCTCACTGCGACCGCAGTCGCGTGCAGAGCGCCCCCGCGCGCAGCGCGGTCTTAGGCGCGGAGCAGAATGACACGGGAAAGCGCCGCGGCCCTCAGAATGACAACGGAAATCATGCTTGTCAGAACTGTATATTTATGAAGTTTCTTTGGGTACCTTTCTTTATCCAAAGAAAGGTACAAAATCGTACTCCGTCCTCCGTACCCCGTTCCTGCGTACCCCGTGCCCGCGCTACGCATCGGGCAGATCGGTGATATAGACGATATCGGTGATGCTGCGGCCGTTGAGGAAGGGCTTGTTGATAAAGCCGCTCTGCCCCGCCATAACGCTGGAGCGGCCGCCATCGAGGTTGTAGGCCGCGGCAAAGCCGAGCTCCACGCACAGTTTGGATAGCTGCTGCATGTTCAGCCCGTCGGAATAATCGTTCTGGCGGCCGTCAACGAGCAGGAAAGCATAGTGACCCGGTTCGTAATAGCCCAAAACGGTGCGCGGATTGGTGGGGGTCACCTGGCTGCGGAAGGTAGTCATGGCCGTGCCGTCGTCGGCGATGAGCCTTGGCCCGAACAGCCACGTTTGATACGGCCGCAGCGCGGCGATGCTATCGGCAGTGTAGGAATCAAACTGAATGGTGTGCAGTTGCCCATCGTACGTCAGCACGCAAAGGTCCCAGGTGCGGCTTTTTTCCATACGGTAGGTGACGCCGTTGCGCACCATGGGCCCGTAGCGGCGATGGGTATAGTAATCGCCATTGATGGCGACGATGGCGTTGGTCTCGGTTACCATGGTATGTATCGAGCTCGGCGCGCCGCCGTATTTGCCGCCCGCAAGCGCGGTTTTGAGCGAGCGCAGGTCCTGTATGCAGATATCGGCCAGAAAGTACACGTCGCCGTCGTAGCTGCCCTCTCGGATCTCCACGGAGACGTTGGCGCTTTGATAGTTGCCGTTGCGGTCATCGGTTACGCCGTCGTAACGGAAGCGGTGGAACAGCGATTCATTGCAAAGCCCCGTGGCAATGCGCTCCACAAACTTAACCACGTCGGGGATGCGGCCCGTGGCCACCCACAGCGCGGCGCGCGCATCGGTGGCGTCGAGCAGGCCGTTTTGCGTCAGATCCCACTGCATGCGGCGGCCGTTGCCATTGGGGTCCTCGGCAAAGCGCAGCATCCTGGCCGCGGCGGCGGCGTTGAACACGACCATCTCCTGCTTGGCCGTCGGCACGGGGCGTACATCGCCCGTAACGGGCGCGTCGGCCAGCGTATTCCACGTCACCGTGCAAAGGCACAGCGCCGCGCACACAAGGCTTGTTTGTATCCAACGTGCGGCGCGCTTCATCCGTTCATGCCCTGCGGCTCACGGATACAGATGATATCGCTGACCGTCCTTTCCCTGGTGTGCGGCACGCTCACAAGGCCGTCGGCCGTGGCCATGGCGGCGCTCTGCCCGCCTGTCAGGTTATAGGCCGCCTTGCAGCCCAGCGAAACCATGATATCCGAAAGCTCCGTGAGCGTAGCGCCCTCCGACAGCGGGTTGGAGGTACCATCGACGGTCACCAGACAGTAATGCCCCGGCGCATAGTAGCCGATGCAGGTGCGCGCGGCGCGCTCCAGAATGTTCAGGCTGTTGGCAAAGGCGCGCACAGGCTGCCCCGCGTCGTCCATCAGCCGTGGCCCGCAAACCCACGTTTGGTACGGATCGTCGGCCTCGATGGCGGCAATCTCCACGCTGCCCGCATCGTACACCTTGAGTTCGCCGCTGCGGCACAGCACGCAAATATCGGCGTCGGGATCGACCGTGCGTCGGTACCAAACGCCGTTACGCACCATGGGGCCAAGGGTGCGGCCCGAATAGCCATCGCCGTTGACGGCAATGACCGCGGCGTTTTCGGCTGCCAGATCCTTGGTCAACGCCCGTCCCTGCCCATAGCCGCCGCTGCCGAATGCGGCAAAGAGGCTTGTGATATCCTGCACATAGATATCCGCCACATAATAATACAGGTTGTTCTGCGCATGCGCGGATACCGTGACGCTGACCTGCGCGCTTTGATAGCTGTGAGTGCGCTTTTGCACGCCTTGATATGAAAACCGCGGCAGCTGGCTCTCGCCCAGCAGCCCGCCGTGCGCCGCCGACAGCAGATCGCGAAAGGCTTGGAGCCTGCCCGCGCAAAACAGCAGTATCGCCTGCGCGTCCGCCGTGCCCACGGCCTGATTGCCCGTTACGTCCATGCGCACCGCGGCGGCGTTATCCGCCTCCGCCAGGCCCATGGCCGTGCGCAGCACCGCTGCCGCATCGGAAGCATCCACGCGCCCGTCGCCGTTGCCATCGCCGCCGACAGGCGCCGATTCAGCCAACGCGGCGCCCGAAGGCGCGGTCAGCAGCAGGCATAGCCATATACACAGCAGGCGTTTTTTCATGCGCGCGGGCTCCCGTCGTATCGACAAAATTCAACATGCTCTATTGTAGCGTATCGCCTGATGATTATCAACCCAAAGCCGCCCGCAAAGCGGGCCGTTTTTTGCGGGCGGGATTTATGAACGTCATGAAAACTTGTCCGCTCCCGTTCGACACGTTGCCCGCCGCTCGATTGACACCCACCCACGCGCATGGTACACTTTCCTATATATTTGCGTCCTGTTTTATTTGCAATCATCGACGCATTCGACCCGTGCGGCATGACGCCGCCGCGGCGGAGGCAATGAAACATGTATCGTACCATCAAACGGCTGCTGGATTTTTCGTTGGCGCTCATCGGCGGCGTTGTTTTTTCGCCGCTTTTGATCGTATTGATCATCGCCGTCAAGCTGGATTCCAAAGGCCCCGTGCTCTTTTTGCAAAAGCGCATCGGGCGTGGCAAGCGACCCTTCCGCATGGCCAAGTTCCGCACCATGCGCATCGATGCGCCGCACGATACGCCCACGCACCTGCTGCACAACCCCGATCAGTACATCACGCGCGTGGGCAGATTCCTGCGCAAATCCTCTCTGGACGAGCTGCCGCAGCTTTGGCATATCCTCATTGGCGATATGTCGTTTATCGGCCCGCGGCCTGCGCTGTGGAACCAGTACGACCTGATTGCGGCCAGAGATCAATACGTCGGCCGCTACGGCATGACCATCAACGACCTTCGGCCGGGGCTAAGCGGCTGGGCGCAGATCAACGGGCGCGACGAGCTGCCCATCCCCGTCAAGGTGCAGCGCGACAAGGAGTATGTGGAGCAGTTCGGGTTTATCATGGACTGCCGCTGCTTCATCGGCACCATTGTCAACGTGCTGCGCGGGCAGGGCGTCGTTGAGGGCGATACGGGGAGGCAAAAATGAAGGTTACCCTGGTTACATGCTATTTTGCGCCCGAAATTACGCCTGTTACGCACCTGTACGGCGACCTGGCGGCCGATTTGACGGCGCTTGGCGACGAGGTGACGGTTGTGACCAACATGCCCAACCGCGGGCTGACGGAAGCGGCGCGGCAAAGCTACCTTTCCCGCACCGACGAGCGGGCCGCCGCGGGCTACCGCATATTGCGCACGGGCCCCGTGCAGACGGAAGGCACAGGGCTGGTTCGGCGCGGGCTGCACCTGCTGCGGTGCACGGTTTCGCTGTTTCGGGCGGCCAAACGGGTGGAGACGGATGCGTATCTGCTGGGCAGCATGCCGCCGTTTTTGGGGCTTGTGGGCGCGGCGCTTGCCAAAAAAGCGCGCACGGTGTACATTGTGCAGGATATCTTTCCCGACAGCCTGTTTTTGATGGGACGGTTTACCCATAACCCCATCGTAGGCCGGCTTTGCCGTTGGATGGAGCGGCGCACCTATCGGGGCAACACGCGCTTTGTCACCATCTCGACCGATATGCAGCGCACGCTGGTTGCGCGCGGCGTGGCAAGGGAGCGCATCGACGTCATCCCCAACTGGGCCGACGCAGAGGCGATACGGCCGATCGTGCGTGCCAAGAACCCGCTGTTTGACGAGCTGGGCATTGCGCGCGGCGGCTTTACGGCCATATACGCGGGCACGCTGGGCGTGCTGCAAAACCCCGATCTGCTGCTGGACGCGGCCAAGCACCTGCTGCCGCTATGCGAGGCGACCATACTCATCCTCGGCGGCGGCGCGCTATATACGCACGTTGCCGAACGGATTGAACGCGAGGGGCTGACCAACGTGCGGCTGTTTCCGCTGATGGACGCCTCCCGCGGCAGCGAGGTCTACTCGCTGGGCGACATTGCGCTCATCCCGCTCAAGCGCGGCGTGGCCGATATCGCCATGCCCTCCAAGACCTGGACGGCCATGGCCGCGGCACGACCCGTTGTGATTACGGCCGAGGAACGCTGCGCATGGGCGAAGGTGGTGCGGGAGGCCGACTGCGGCAGCATTTGCCCGCCTGACGACGCCAAGGCGCTGGCGGACGAAATCCTCCGCCTTTCCAGAAACCGCGGCGCACTGCCCGCCATGGGCCTGCGCGCGCGCGAATATGTACAAACCCATCTTGTGCGCATGGACGCGGCAAAAGCGTACCATCGTGCGCTGACCAAGGAGTGATGCAATATGTTTGAAGGTAAAACCCTGTTGATTACGGGCGGCACGGGCAGCTTCGGCAACGCCGTGCTCGAGCGCTTCCTCGATTCCGACATCGGGCAAATCCGCATCCTGTCGCGCGACGAAAAGAAGCAGGACGATATGCGCCGCCACTACCACAACGACCGCATCCAGTTTTTCATCGGCGATGTGCGCGATATCGCCTCCGTCAAAAACGCCATCTACGGCGTGGACTATGTCTTCCACGCGGCGGCCTTAAAGCAGGTGCCGTCGTGCGAGTTCTTCCCGCTGGAGGCCGTGAAAACCAACGTCTTTGGCACCGACAACGTGCTCACCGCCGCCATCTCGGAGGGCGTCAAGCGCGTAATCTGCCTGTCCACCGACAAGGCCGCCTACCCCATCAACGCCATGGGCACCTCCAAGGCCATGATGGAGAAGGTCATCGTGGCCAAATCCCGCACGGTGGACCCAAGCCGCACCACCATCTGCTGCACGCGCTACGGCAACGTGATGTGCTCGCGCGGCAGCGTCATCCCGCTGTTTATCGACCAGATCGAATCGGGCCTGCCGCTGACGGTGACGGAGCCCCAAATGACGCGGTTTATCATGAGCCTGTCGGAGGCGGTGGAGCTGGTGGCGTTTACGTTTGAACACGGACAAAGCGGCGATATCATGGTGCAAAAGGCCCCCGCGTGTACCATCGAGGTGCTGACCGAGGCGGTCAAACGCGTGTTTCACGCCGACAACCCCGTGCGCGTCATCGGCATCCGCCACGGCGAAAAGATGTACGAAACGCTGCTGACCAACGAGGAGTGCGCACGCGCCATCGATATGGGCGATTATTTCCGCGTGCCCAAGGATGCGCGCGACCTCAACTATGAGAACTATTTCGACAAGGGCCGCACCGAGCCCAACGTGCTGACGGAGTTCAATTCCTCCAATACCGAGCTGTTGGACGTGCCCGCCGTGATGGAAAAGCTGCTTTCGCTCAGCTATGTGCGCGAACGGCTTGCCCGCTACGAGGGTGCGCGCGTATGAGGATACTGGTAACGGGCGGCAACGGCTTTATGGGCAAAAACCTTGTCACGGCGCTGTTGCAGCGCGGCGACGAGGTATACGTTTACGATATCGATACGCCCAAGGAGCTGCTGGACCGCTATTGCAGCGACTGCGCGTTCGTGTTCCATCTGGCGGGCGTCAACCGCCCCAAGACGCAGGATGAGTTCATGCTCGGCAACTACGGCTTTACCGACGCGCTGCTGCAAACCCTGAAAAAGTACCGTAACCGCTGCCCCGTCATGCTCTCCTCCTCCATACAGGCGGCGCTGCCGAACCTGTACGGCAAGAGCAAGAAGGCGGGCGAGGCGCTGCTGCTGCAATATGGGCGCGAGACGGGCGCGGATATCCATGTGTTCCGCTTCCCCAACGTGTTTGGCAAGTGGTCGCGCCCCAACTACAACAGCGCCATCGCCACATTCTGCCATAACATCGCGCGCGATCTGCCCATCACCGTCAACGATCCCGCCACGCCCATGCATGTGGTGTACATTGACGATCTGGTTGAATCGCTCATCGACCTGCTAAACGGCGTGCGCACCATGGACGGCCTGTACTGCGCCGTGCCGACCACCTATCACACCACGCTCGGCCACATTGCCGAAAGCATCCTTAGCTTCCGCGCCGTAAGGGATATGGGCGTGCTGCCCGATCTGGGCGACCCGCTGACGGCCAAACTGTACGCCACCTACCAAAGCTTCCTGCCGACGGACGGGCTTTCGTATCCGCTGACGAAGCATGCGGACGAGCGCGGCAGCTTTACCGAATTTTTGCGCTCGGCGCACGCGGGCCAGGTCTCCGTGAACGTATCCAGGCCGGGCATCGTCAAGGGGAACCACTGGCACCACACCAAGCATGAAAAGTTTCTGGTCGTTTCGGGCACGGGCGTCATCCGCCTGCGCTCCATGCTTGACGGCGCCATCGCCGCCTATCCCGTGGACGGCGCCAGCCCGACGGTGGTGGATATTCCGCCCGGGTTCACCCACAACATCGAAAACACGGGCGCGGAGCCGCTGGTGACCGTCATGTGGGCCAACGAGTGCTTCGATCCCGATCATCCCGATACCATGCGCCAGGAGGTATAAACCGTGCAAAAGCTCAAACTCATGACCGTGCTGGGCACGCGTCCCGAAATCATCCGTCTTTCCTCGGTGATACAATGCGCCGACAAATACCTGGATCACACCCTTGTGCACACGGGGCAAAACTACGACTATACCCTCAACGAGATCTTCTTTTCCGATCTGGGGCTGCGCGCGCCCGATTACTATCTGGACAGCGTCGGCAAGGATCTGGGCGAAACCATGGGCAACATCATCGCCAAATCGTACGCCGTGATGACCAAGGTGCAGCCCGACGCCGTGCTGATACTGGGCGATACCAACTCCGCCCTGTCCGCCATCGCCGCCAAGCGGCTCAAAATCCCGATATTCCACATGGAGGCGGGCAACCGCTGCTGGGACTGGAACGTGCCCGAGATGGTCAACCGCACCATCGTGGACCGCATCAGCGATATCAACCTGCCCTATACGGAGCATTCGCGCCGCTACCTGCTTTCCGAAGGGTTCGACGGCAAGACGATCTTTGTGACGGGCTCGCCCATGCGCGAGGTGCTGAATAAGCACCTGGACGCCATCGGGCAAAGCGACGTGCTCGACCGCCTGGGTCTTGCCGATAACGGCTACTTTCTGCTTTCGGCGCACCGCGAGGAGAACATCGACAACGAGCTGAACTTCATGACGCTCATGAACGCCGTCAACGACATTGCCGATCAATACGGCATGCCCGTCATCTATTCCACGCACCCCAGAAGCCGCAAGTTCATCGATCAACGGGCGTTTGTGTTCCACCCGCTGGTGCGCTCGCTCGAGCCGTTCGGCTTCCTCGATTATAACCGCCTGCAAAAGGGCGCGCGCTGCGTACTATCCGACAGCGGGACGCTCAGCGAGGAGAGCAACATGCTGGGCTTTCCCGCCGTGCTCATCCGCACCTCCACCGAGCGGCCCGAGGCGCTGGACAAGGGCAGCATCGTGCTTGGCGGCATCCGCCCCGACAGCATGCAGCAGGCGGTGGAGATGGCGATTGCCATGCACGACGCCAGCGAGCCCGTCGCCACGCCGCCCGACTACGAGGACGGCAACGTCAGCCTCAAGGTTGTGCGCATCATCCAAAGCTATACCGAAATTGTCAACCGCACCACATGGGGCAAGCGGTAACCGCCATGGCAGAGCAAGCCGCGGCCCCGATGCATATTATCTACGCCTCCACGCTGATGCATCCCGATACGTTCAGGCGCGTCTTTGCGGATGCGCCGTTTCCGCCCAGCCAGGCCGCGCAGAAGTATCATCGCCTGATGACGGAGGGCCTCGCCGCCAACGACGCGCAGGTCACCGCGCTGAGCGCCCCGCCCGTTTCCCGCCTGACCGGCAAACAGCGCATCGTATGCGTGCAGGGGGAAACGCAGGGCGGCGTGCGGTATCGCTACCTGCCCATCATCGATCTCCCCGTGGTCAAGCATGCCGTCGTGTGGCTTTGGGCGTTCTTTACGGTGCTGTTTTCGGCCAATCGCAACACCTATGTGCTGTGCGACGCGCTCAACATCACCCTCGCCTCCGCCGCGCGCACAGCGGCACGCCTGCGTAACCGTCCCTGCGCGGCCATCGTAACGGATGTGCCCGATATTTTGGGCGGCAACAGCCTTGCCGCGCGCGCCAACATGCGCCAGATCCTCCGCTACGATGGGTATGTGCTGCTGACCGCCGCCATGAACGAGCGCGTCAACCCGCGCCACAAGCCCTTCCTGGTGGCCGAGGGACAGGCGGACGCATCGCTTTTGACCAATGCCGACTCGGCGGAAAAGTACCCCGACCCCGTATGTCTCTATGCGGGCATGCTGCACGAAAAATACGGCATCCTGCGGCTGGTGCAGGCATTTTTGCTGCTGCCGCACGCCAACGCGCGGCTGATCATCTACGGCACGGGCGACGCAGCGGAGCGCATACAAAAGATTGCAAACGCGGATGCGCGCATCGAATACCGCGGGGTGTGCGACAATGCGGAGGTTGTGCGCGAGGAAGCGCGCGCGTGGCTATTGATCAACCCGCGGCCGAGCGACGAGGAATTTACGCGGTTTTCCTTCCCGTCCAAGAATTTGGAGTACATGGCCTCGGGCACAGCTGTGCTGACCACCAAGCTGCCCGGCATGCCCGCCGCCTACCACGATTATGTGTACCTGTTCGACGATGAAACGCCCGCGGGCATGGCGGATACGCTGGTCAGGCTGCTCTCCTCTGACCGCGCGGCGCTGGACAGAAAGGGCGCCGCAGCGCGCAATTTTGTACTGACCGAAAAGAGCAACGTCACCCAGGCCAAGCGCATCCTTGCGCTGCTGCACGGCCTTGGCCGCAAGCATGGCTAGCCCGCAACGGATAAAGGAGGAATCGCCTTGGAATTGACCAACCAAGCCGCCCGCACCGCGACCTGCGCCTTTCTGGGCGACGTGCGGCTGAACGATATGCACACCTGCGCCCTGTTGGACGCGGCCGTGCAGGCATATCTGGACGGGCACGATATCCGCTGCTGCAATTTTGAGGGCGCGGCCTTTCACCCAAACGCCGTATCGCACAAAAAGGCGGGCCCCGCGGTGCTGCAGGGCAAGCGCACGGCGGAGCGGGTGCTGCAAAGCAACTGCAACCTCGTCACCCTGGCCAACAATCACGTCATGGACTACGGCGAACGGGGGCTGGCCGCCACGCTCGATGCGCTGTCCTCGGTCACCACGGTGGGCGCGGGCATGTCGCGTTCCCCGGCGTATCGGCCGTATATCACCGCCGTCAACGGCGTCAAGCTGGGCTTTCTGGCGCTCTCCGAGTACCAGTACGGCACGCTGGGCGTCACGGAGGACTCGGACGCCGCGGGAGTAGCGTGGATCAACGACCCAACGGTCTTTGGCATTATCCGCAGTCTGCGCACCGAGGTCAACCACATCGTACTGCTGTGCCACGCGGGGCTGGAGGACGTGGAGCAGCCCCTGCCCGAGTGGCGCGCGCTGTACCGCAGGTTCATCGACGCGGGCGTTTCAGCGGTCATCGCCTCGCACCCGCACATCGTGCAGGGTTGGGAGCAGTACAAGGACGGGGTCATCGTTTACAGCCTTGGCAACGCCGCATGGGAGCCCGAGAACGACTTTTCGGAGCGTACATCCCTGCTTGCCTCGGTCACCTTCCCTCTGCACGGCGCGCCGACGCTTTGCATGCGGCCCGTCGAATGGCGGCAGGGGCAGATACGGTTTGACGAACGCGCGGAGACCGCCGCACGGCTGGACGGCATCCACCACATCCTGCACGATGAAAAGCTGTATCGGGCGGAGGCGGAACGCATCTGCCGCGCGTTCTACAGGGACATTGCGCTGCAGGACTTTTTTACCGTCACGGGCGCGCTGCCCGGCGGCAAATGGCAGCAGCTCAAAAACGCCGTCAAGCTGTTGGTGCGTAAGCCCCGTCTCAACGAACCGCTGCTGTTGTCCATGCTGGAGAATGAATCCTACCGCTGGGCGGCTGCGGCTGGGCTGCGCGCGGCGCAGCCCAAGTAAGCGGCGACAGACCGCACAGGCATT
>CAZRIT010000016.1:12939-30693 GCA_964600225.1 uncultured Oscillospiraceae bacterium
GATTTTATCCCTTATCCCGTCAAGCACCGTTCGCGGCGGCGGGAGGAAAGCAGGCGCATGGGTATCTTTACCAAGTCCGACAACCCCATTTTAAAACGCTTTGCCGCCAATACGGGCTGGCTTGTAGCGCAAAACGTATTCCAATATATGTTAAGCGCGATCATCGGCATTCTGGCTGCGCGCTACATGGGGCCAAGCAACTACGGCATATTGGGCTATGGCGCGGCCATGATGGCGCTGTTTTCGCCCTTCTGCACACTCGGCATCAACGATGTGCTCATCCCCTGCATGGTGGACGAGCCCGACGATACGGGCAAGCTCATCGGCACCGCGCTTGTGATGCGGCTGGTTTCCACCGCACTCTCCATCGGCGCGATGCTGCTGCTGGTTGCCATCATGAAGCCCAACAACAAGCTCATGCTGGTGGTGACGGCGCTGCAATCGCTGCAGCTGATTATCCAAACCTGCGATGTATTCCGCCTGTGGTTCCAGATGAAGCTGATGAGCAAGTACACCGCCATCGGCTCGGTGGTGGGCAACATTGCCTGTTCGGTTTGGCGCGTGGCGCTGTTGATCAAGGGCGCGAGCGTGGAATGGTTTGCGCTCACCAGCGTCATCCAGATGCTGGCCAACTACCTGTTCGTGCTGCCGATGTTTGCAAAGCTTTCCAAGATTCGCATCGGCTTTTCCAAGGAGGCCATGCGGCGGCTCTGGAACCGCAGCTATCAGCTCATTCTGGCGGGATTGACCATTGTGCTGGCCAACCGCGTGGGCGCGGTGATTTTGAGCAATATGCTCGGCGATACGCCGCTTGGCGTCTACAACGCCGCGCTCAACATCGCCATGATGTGGGTGTTTGTGCCGCAGGCGTTCATCGATTCCGCCACGCCCATCCTCATGCAGACCAACAAGGACAATCCCGATCAGTTTTGGCCGCGCTATCAGGTGCTGATGATGACCGTGCTGGCCATCTGCGTGCTGGCGGGCTGCGGCATCTTTGTGCTGGCGCCGTGGATTGTGGACTTTCTCTACGGCCCGACGTACGCCGCGTCCGCGCCGCTGCTGCGGGTGCTGGGGTGGATTGGGGTATTCACCAGCATCGGTACCGCGCGCAACATCTGGACGCTTGCCAAGAACAAGCAAAAGTATGTGAAATACTTCTGCATGGTCAGCGCGGCGACCAGCATTGTACTCAACATCTGCCTCATCAAGCTGTGGGGCGCAATGGGCGCGGCCGTATCCATCGTGCTGGTCAACGTGGTGCAATCCCTGATTTCGCCGCTGTTTTGGAAGGAATCGCGGGAGTTTGTCACAGGCTATTTTTCGGGCTTTGCCATGCTGCCCGAAGTGTTTCGGCAGGCCAAGGCGCTGCTGAAAAGGAAGGATGACCACGATGAGCATTCGTAATCGGCTCGCGCATAACCCCATCTATATTTGGCTTTCCCACGCCTCCTATCGCCTCGGTACGCTTATTTCGCCCGATTGGACAAGCCGCCGCCGCTTTCAAAAGACGTTCGGCTTTGCGCTGCGCGAGGATGCGCCCGTATGGTGGAGCGAAAAGCTGATGCTGCTCAAAATGCGCGATTACAACCGCAGCCCGCTGGTGCGCCAATGCGCCAACAAATACGCCGTGCGTGATTATGTGCGCAAATGCGGCTGCGGCGAGCTGCTGCTGGAGACCTATGGCGTTTGGGACAACGCAAACGACATTCCCTTTGATGAGCTGCCGCCCGATTGCATCCTCAAAACGACCATGGGCTGCGGCCTTCAAAATCATGTCATTATCCGAAACGGGCAACTGCCCGATCACGCCGCTGCCGTCCGTACGCTGCAATCGGCGCTGCATGACCGCTACTATTTGGACTATGCGGAGATGCAGTATGCGCCCGGCAGCGATTACAAGCCGCAGATCTATTGCGAACGCCTGGTTTCGTCCCCCGCGGGCGCCATGCCCCCCGATTACAAGGTATACTGCTTCCACGGGGAACCGCACTATGTGTTGTACTGTTACAACCGTAGCACGCACGATGGGCATGCGGAGTTTATGCTTCTGAATGCAAACGGGCAGCCACAACCTGCCCTGTTCCCAAGTAACGCCGAAAATGCTACCCCCCCCCCGATCTGCATATCTGGAAAAAATGTTTCATTATGCGCGGATTCTTTCCAAGCCGTTCCCGTTTGTACGCGTGGACTTCTATATGGAAAACGACCGACCGCTGATCGGCGAAATGACCTTTACACCGAAGGCGTGCCTCAACATCAACATGACCGAGCTCGGTCAAGTCGAATTGGGAAGACTGTTATGAAGAAAGAACGCCCTGCTTTTACCGTTGCATCCGCTTTGCCAAAAGAAGGTGTAAGCAGGGAGCCATCTACTCATGCTGCACCAACAAAGTCCGCTGCATGCTATAACCGCAGCGGCGCCGATGGGCACGCGGATTACATGTTCATGAATACCGACTGGCTGCCGCAGCCTGCGCTGCATCCGTGTACCGCCATGGACAACCCGCCGCCACGGCCCAAGTGTCTGGACAAGCTGTACGATTACGCGCGGGTTCTCTCACAA
This sequence comes from uncultured Oscillospiraceae bacterium, assembly GCA_964600225.1. Taxonomy (GTDB): domain Bacteria; phylum Bacillota; class Clostridia; order Christensenellales; family CAG-138; genus CAZRIT01. Next base: position 15,506 of record CAZRIT010000016.1, read on the forward strand.
CCGTTTCCGTTTGTGCGTGTGGACTTTTATGTGGAACATGATCGGCCGTTGATCGGCGAAATGACCTTTACGCCATCGGCGTGCCTCGATACCGACCTGACCGAGCTTGGACAGGTCGAATTGGGAAAGCTTTTATAAGGAGAGATTGCCATGCATTTGTGTTGCTGTCCAATTTGTCGGAAAAAAGAACAAACGGGAAACAATATACTTTTGTTGCGCCAACAAAATTCGCTGTGGTATAATCTCAATGTATATAGTTCGCGGAGGCATAACGTTTGAAATCCGCTGCGGTGCTCGATGTAGGAAGCTCAAAAATCGTCTGTCTGTGCGGTAGTTTTATCAATCGGAACGGTATGACGGTGCACGGCGTTTCCGTATGCCCCTACGTCGGCTATCAAAACGGCGTTTTTTCGGATCACCGCGCGCTGCATACGGCCGTTGTTGACGCTGTGCGCAGCGTGGAGCAGGATACCAGGCAGCGCATCCACGAGATTGCCGTGTCGGTGCCTGCGCCGTTTTGCAAGCTGGTGCTCGGCGAAGCGACGCTGCCCGTGCGCGACAAATCGCGCCGCGTGACGGCCGCCGATATCGACGAGCTGATCTCGGCCTCCCTCGACAAGGCGGAATCCGACGGGTATGTGCTGATGCACTCCACGCCCGTGCGCTTTACCCTCAACGGGGAGACGTCCGCCGCCACGCCCATCGGGGTCAAGGCGGACGAGGTTTCCGTGCAGGTTTCGCACATGTATGTGCAGCAGGAATTTGTGCGCACGCTCGAATCCATCCTGTCGGCCATCGATGTGGAGCTTTCGATGTGCATGTCAAGCCAGCTTTGCAACGCTTTGACCGTCATCCCCGAAAAGGAGCGCGTGCGGCCCGCGGTACTCATCGACGTGGGCTATACGCACACCGACGTCAGCATCGTGGAAAGCGCGGCGCTGACCGCCGTGAAAGCCATCGATGTGGGCGGCAAGCACTTTGCATCGGATCTCGGATTCGGGCTGGACGTCCCGTTGGAAACGGCCGAGCAGGTCAAGCGGCGGTATGTGTTCATGCAGGAACCGTTGAGCAGCACCGAAATCGTGCGCACGCCCACGGGCCCCAAGCGCGTGGACCACAAGGTGATTCGGCTGATTATGGAAGCGCGCGCGGAGGAATTCTGCGCACTGCTGCGCGAGGCGATCACGACGCTCGGCGTCAGCTTGGACGCAAACCCCATCACCTATGTCACAGGCGGCGGGTTTGCCATGCAAAAGGGCGGCATGGAATACCTCAAGTCCGCCCTGCAGCTTGCGGTCAAGCGCGATACGCCGTGGGTGCAGGATATGGATACGCCCAACTACACAAGCGCCTTTGCCGCGCTGGATTTTGTCCTGCGCGCCAACGAAGAGGTGCTGGAGCCCTCCGAGCGATCGGGCGGCAAGCTGACGGATAGGTTGAAAAACTTCTTCATAAAATAAGGGGGAGAAACCATGTTTGAAACGGACTACGAAAACGCATCGTTTGCCCACATAAAGGTCATCGGTGTCGGCGGGGCAGGCTGCAACGCCATCAACCGTATGGTGCAATACGGCCTGCGCGGCGTTGAATTCATTGCCATCAACACCGATCGGCAGGCGCTGTACCTTGCCAAGGCGGAGACCAAGATCCAGATCGGCGAAAAGCTGACCAAGGGTCTTGGCGCGGGCGCCGACCCCGAGATTGGCCGCAAGGCCGCCGAGGAAAGCCGCGAAATGATTATCGAGGCGCTGCGCGGCACCGACATGGCGTTTATTACCGCGGGCATGGGCGGCGGCACGGGCACGGGCGCAACCTCCATTGTGGCCGAATGCGCCAAGGAGCTGGGCGTGCTGTCCGTGGGCGTGGTGACCAAGCCCTTTACGTTTGAAGGCAAGGTGCGCATGCGCAACGCCGAAATCGGCATCGCCTCCCTCCGCCCCGCGCTGGATACGCTCATCACCATCCCCAACGACAAGCTGATCGACCTGGTCGGGCGCGCCAGCCTCCCCGATGCGCTGCGCGTGGCCGACGATGTGCTCCGTCAGGGCATACAGGGCATTTCCGACCTCATCGCGGTGCCCGCCATGATCAACCTGGACTTTGCGGACGTCAAAACCATCATGAAGGAAAAGGGCCTGGCCCACATGGGCATCGGCAACGCCTCGGGCGAAAAACGCGCCGCGGAGGCCGCGCGGCAGGCCATCGAAAGCCCGCTGCTGGAAACCAGCATCAACGGCGCGCGCGGCGTGCTGATGAACATCACGGGCGGCCCCGACCTGAGCCTGTTGGAGGTCAACGAGGCGGCCGAGCTCATCAGCGAAAACGTCGATCCCGACGCCAACATCATCTTCGGTGCGGATATCGACGAGGCCATGGGCGATGCGCTGCGCATCACCGTCATCGCCACGGGCTTCGACCGTGTGGACGCGGCGGGGCAAAGCGCCCCCATGTTTGGCTCCACGCCGTTTTCGTCCTCGTTCCGCCCCGTGCAGCAGCAGCCCTCCTTTGCGCCCAACCCGGGCCCCGCGCCCATGGGCGGTTCTCCCTTTGGCGGCGCGCCGATGCGCCCGCCGATGCCGCCGCAGCAGCCTGCGCCGCAGATGTTCTCCAGCGCCGCGTATGCGCCGCGCCGCCCCGTGCTCGCGGACGAACCCGTGGCCGCGCCCATCCCGCAGCAGCAGGAACCCGTATACGGCGAAAGCGACCTGAGGCGCGAATACACCGAAAAACCCAAAAACAAGCTGGACGTACCCGCCTTTTTGCGTAAATAACGGGCAGCACATCCCGTGTCCATCCACAGGCCGATTGCCATCCCGCAGTCGGCCTGTTTGTATGTTGTATACGCGCCGTGTTCCCGCTGTTTTTTTGTCGAATGCCGCGGTTCCCAATTGATCGGCCATGCTCGACAAAGGTTTCCGTTTATCCTTGTCACGCATTTGACTACGATAGAAACATGGCTGATTTTTTTGATCCCGATAACCCCTTCTCGCCAACCTGTCGGATCGTCATCGATCCCGCGCGCGCGGAGGTCACGCTGCTTGGCCCGCTTGCCGCGCATTTTGCCGCAACGCTTTCGCGGCAGGAGGACGGCGCGCTCATCGTCACGCTTGCGCCCGTGCGCACGAGCCTTGCATGGTGCTACCCCGAGGCGGACGCGCTGACGGGCGCGCTCGGCCGCGCGGCGTTTATCGAGCGTTTTTCGGCGTTCCTTGGACAGGGTGGCAGCCACGCGCTGCTGATTTGCGATGTGGACCGCTTTAAATCCGTAAACGACCGCTTCGGCCACCCCTGCGGCGATCGGGTGCTGCGCGCCATCGTCGCCAACCTGCACAGTGTACTGCGCGCCGACGATCTGATCGGCCGCATCGGCGGGGATGAGTTTGCCATTGCGCTCAAAAACGTTCCCTCGCGCGACGCGCTGCTGTCGCGCCTGCCCGCGCTGTGCCGCAGCCGCCCGTGCCCCGCTGCGAAACGGCGATACCGTGACCGTCAGCATCGGCGGCGCCATGTTCCCTGCGGACGGCAGCACGTTTGACGCCCTGTACGAGCACGCCGATTTGGCGCTCTATGCCGCCAAGCGCGCGGGCCGCAACCGCTTTGCCTGTCATGGCGACGAAAAAAGCACATAGAAACAGGCGGGAGTCTCCCCCCGCCTGCTTCCTGTGCTTCCGCCGTACTGCGCCCGCCTGATGGATCAAACCCTTTTTGCCACCACCACCAGCCGCCCGTCGTCGGCATGCTTGGAGCAGGTCACCAGCGTAATCAGCTCATCCCCCCATTGTATCGCGGGCGGCTCGTCCAGTATCGATCGCTCTGCAAGGCCCTGCGCATATGCCTCCATGGCCGCTTCATTGTCGATGTTGGAATAGTGGTAGAATTTGAACGCCGCCGACGGGTTGATCACCGTTTCATAGACGCACACCACCTCATACCGCCCCGTCCGCTTCATGGTATCGAAGGTGATGTAGCGGTGCGCCTCCAAAAACGCAGGGTCGAGATAGCCGTGCAGCGCGGCAAACATGGAGCCATCCTTCATGTTGTGGCCGTAGATGAGCAGGTTTGCGGGGCTGCCGCCGAGGATGCAGGTTTCCTCTGCAAACGGCAGCCCGCTCTTGCTGCGTTTCTTTTCAAAATTGTGATCGATGTAGTAGTGCTGTCGGCCGACGCTCTGCATGACGGGATAGTCCAGCTTGGTGCCGTCGATGCGTATCCAGCCGATCATATCGGTGTTTCGTTGCCAGAGCTTGGCGTACGCGGCCAGTGTTTCGGCCTCCGCGGCGGTGTGTACCAACGTGTGTTCCTCGGATGCCGCCGCCGTGCCGCCCGTTTCCGCCGTTGGTGCAGCCGCCAGACGCATCACGATGGGCAGCTCCGCGCCGAGCGCGGTACGCAGCGTTTGGATGCTCTCCCGTTCGCGCTGCCCGACGTACGCCTTGTACCCCAATCCGCCAAGGCTGATCAGCAGCGCCACGCCGCACGCGGCCATGGCAATGCCACCGTTTTGCCACAGTCCCGCGGCCGCCGCCGACCTTGCTTGGTCGGCGGCGTCACGCAATCCCTTCTCCTTTGTACGCATGCGGCGTTATCTTTTGTGCGCACGCTTCATGCATATCAGCACGATCCCCGCAATGGCGCACAGGCCGACGAGCGCAAAGATGAGCAGCCACAGGTCCGTCTCCTCGCCCGTTTGCGGCACGTCGTCATCGGATGGCGGCGGCGTTGGCGTGGGCGCGGGCGTCGGCGTGGACGACAGGATGATTTCGCCATTTGCCGCAAGCGGCGCAGGACCTGCCGTAATGATGGCCGTGGAGGTCGTTGTGGGCGCGGGCCTCGGGGTTGGCGCCGCCTTTGGCGTGCCCGTGGGCGTGGCAGTGGGCGTGCCCGTTGGCCCGCTCGTTGGCGTGGCGGTGGGCGGAGCGGTCGGGGTCGCCGTAGGGGTCGCGGTGGGCGTTGGCGTTGGCGTGGGCAAAAGCGGCAGCATCACCCTTTTGATCTTTTCCGCGGTGATGAGCAAATCCACGCCCTGCGGAGAGCCCTCGCACACGGTATCGGACGGCGCAAACCCGTAGGTGCCGTTGACCGTATGCTCCTCGCCGTCGTAGGAGAAGCGGAACGAGCATGTCACCAGGATTTCCGCATCCGCGGTGATGCGCATCCTGCGGTTTTTGCTCTGGTACTCGTACGGGTACGCAGCGCTTTCCGAGCGGGTCAGCTTGCTCATCTCCACGCTTTGCCCGTTGACCTTGACGCTGATGTTTTCCACATCCACGTCGATCGGCTCGGTGCGCTGCGTTTCGTTGCCCGTGTTGGGATCGATCGTTTTGACGATAAAGTTCACCTTGCCCGCGCTGCGTACATCCACATGTCCGTATACCTTGCCCGAAGCCCCATTCTCACCGTCGGCCAGGGCGGCGCTTACAAAATGGACGCTTATCAACATACAGATCAACATGGCGATCAGAATTCTCTTTTTCACCGTACATCCTCCCTTTCCATTGCGTTTGTCCGATAGTTGCCTTGCGTTGCCAATTTTATGCGGCCTGTACGGGGAAAAGACGCGCGCGGCGCAATTCGTGCATTTATGCATGGTTGTGTATGCTTTGGCCTGCGCAGCGCAAAAACGCGCCCGCCTTGCGGCGGACGCGTCAGGCCGGCGAAAAACTATGTTTTTCACCGGCAAGAATTCTTTGACAGATACCTTACGAATCCAGCTGTCTGAGCGTCTCCATATCGATCTCGCCCGAGCGCTGGGCAATGCGCTTTTCGGCGCGCTGTGTTTCGTACTTGTTCAGGCACAGCGGGCGCAGCTTGTAGGAAAGCATCACCGAGGACTTGACATACTCCTGATAGAACGCCTTTTTGACGCGATCCATGACCATCTTGCCCGTTTCGTAGGTGACGGAGGGCAGGAGAATGACATACTGCATGGCGCTGTAGCGGGACATCGTATCCCCGCGGCGCAGGTTGTGCTGGGTGATGTTTTGCAGCTGCTTCATGATGTTATCCAGCACCAGGCTGTCGAAGCGCTGCTCGTAGGTGTTGCTGATGGTCAGAAGCGCCAGGAACATGGTGCTGTTGTAGCGCTCGATCATGCGGCGCTGGAGCTGGTAGATTTCGCGGAATATCTCGTACTCGCACACGAATGCGCCCGTGCCTGCATCCTCCTCCTCCAGCATGTTCTGCACCTTTTCGATATCGGCTTCCATCTCCTGATCGGCCTGTACGATCAGCTTGTACACCGCGCGGATCTCCTCCGACGGCTGTACGCCAAGCTGCTTATAGTGCAAATCCGTGGCAAAGTAGTATTGCGAAAGCGCCTCGCGCTTCTTGCCCGTTTTGACCAGCGCCATCATCAGCTCCAGATGCAGCCGTTCATCGAACATATCCACATCCATGGCCTTGCGGCACACCTGCACGATCATATCGTACTCCTCCTCGACCTTTAGCAGGTCGATGAGGGTTACGACGCTTTCCAGATACAAATCGTGGTAGAACACGCTCTTGGGCACCACCCACATCTCCTCGGCGGAGTTGTTCAATAGCGGCCCCGTGTACAGTGTGAGCACCTGCAGGTACCGCTCGATCTGCTCGCGGTTGTTGAGTCCCGGCGTGCGCGCCTCCTGGCAGAGCCGTTCAAACTCGAACACGTCGATTTGGCAATCCAGGTTCGGGTTCCACTGGTAGGAGCCGCGCGCGGTGATGATGGAATTGGTCAGGTCCTCCAGCCCGCTCTGCTCCACAAGGCTGCGGTAGCGGTGCAGAAGCGTTCTCAGCGCGCTGGCGGGGTTGCTGCTTTCCGTCTCCGACCAGAGCATGTCCAGCAGTTCCTCGTGCGGCACGGCCCGATCCTTTTTGAGAATCAAATACTCCAAAAACAGGCAGGTCTTCTTGGCCTGTTTAAGCTGGCTTAGCACGACGTTTCCGCCGATGGTAATTTCAAAATTACCGAACATCTTGATTTTAATCTTTGCGTTGTTCATGGTGCCCCCTCTTTTCAGCGTTGCTGCAATTTCTTTGCCATCAAATCGGCGTTGGTCGCGTACATGAGTGCGTTCTCTTTGGTAATGTTCCCTTCGTTGTACAAGCGCAGGATGTCGCTATCCATGGTGCGCATGCCCACATCGGCGCTTGCATAGATGACGTTGTCCATCTGGTGCACCTTGCCGTCGCGGATCATGTTTTGGATGGCGCTGTTGACCACCATGATCTCAAACGCGGCTTCCTGCCCGCCGTTGATCTTTGGCAGCAACTGTTGGGATACAACCGCGCGCAGCACCATGGAAAGCTGTACGCGTATTTGCTGCTGCTGGTTGGCGGGGAACAAATCGATGATACGATCGATCGTCTTGGCCGCGCCATCGGTGTGCAGCGTGGACAGCACCAGCTGCCCCGTTTCGGCTGCCGTTACGGCAGTTTGTATGGTTTCAAAGTCCCGCATTTCGCCCACCAGTATCACATCGGGCACCTGCCTGAGCGCCGCGCGCAATGCGGACTTGTAGTTATCGGTATCGTGCTCAATCTCGCGCTGGCTGACCACGCTGTTTTTGTGCGGATGAATGAACTCGATCGGGTCCTCTATGGTGATAATATGGTCGCGATACGTTTCGTTGATGCGGTCGATGATGCAAGCCAGCGTGGTCGATTTGCCGCTGCCTGCAGGCCCCGTCACCAAAATGAGGCCCTTGCGCACCGAGGCAAGGCTGAGCACCTGCTCGGGAATGCGAAATTTCACGGGATCGGGCAGCGTAAACGATACGATGCGCAGCACCATGGCCATGGAATTCCTCTGCCGATACGCGTTGCAGCGGAAGCGCCCCACGCCGTGCACGGAAAAGCTGAAGTCATCGTCGCCGTGCGAGAGCAGCCGCTGCGTGTTGCGTCCGTCCAGCTCATACACCTGCTTTAACAATAGCAGCGTATCGGCGGGCATGAGCCGTTCCTCCATCAAAGGCACCACCTCGCCCGCAATCTTGATGGAAACGTGCGTACCGGGGATGATGAAGACATCGGAGCCCTTGCGCTCCATGGCCAGTTGCAAAATTTCCTTGATATCCGCCATGTCAGTCGCTCCCCCAAACCTGCTGTGTTGCATCCGCCGTCCATGCGCCCGTGTACACATAGCGGTAGCCCGTCACCGTGGCGCGTTGATTCGCCACCTGAAGCGTCACCTCCAGCGCGTGCCCGTCGTCGGTCGCCACCGTAAACGCCAGCGCGCCGTCGTCCCGTTGCGTAAGCGTACGCCCGTTGAGCTTTGCCTCATCGCCCGTGGCAAGGTACGCGTCGATATCGGCCAGCGCCCGCTGCGCCTCGCTGTCGGCACGATAGTAGGCGCTTGTCGCCGCAACGGCCCTATCGGTCAACACCTTGTCGTTGCGCGCCGTCACCAGCGACAGCACCGCAAACAGCGTCATGGCCACCGCAACGAGGATGAGCAGGATGCTGGAAGCGCCCACGCCCGTGCGGCTCGGCAGCTTTCTCATTCCGTCACCTCCGATGCGGCCAGATACCGCGCGCTTTCCAGCGTGATCGGCGCCGCGCCCGCGGCCGTTGCGGTGACGGTAAGTGTGTACAGCGCGCCCGTCTCCCGCTCGCTTTCCGTCACGGTGCATCTGAGTATGATGCCGTCATCCGTTCGGGTTTCCGTGCGTCGGTTATTCGCATCGAACGCGCCGTCGCCTTTCGGATCGGCCTTGAGCGCTTCCATGGCCGTTTCCGCAGCCAGCAGCGCTTCCGCTGCGCCGCTGCTTTCGCGGCTGATGCGGTCCGCCGTGGCCGCAAGGCGCAGCACGATGCTCATGGTCAGCCCGAAAAACAGGATCACCACGATCAGTTCCATCAGTATCGGGCTAAACGTTGCGCGCTTGTTCATGCCGCCGCCTCCGATACGCTCTGCAAAAACACCTGCGTTTCGTGCGTTTTGCCGTCGGCAGCGCCGATGCGCACACGCAGCGTGCCGCCCGTCAGCTCTGCCGCAAACGATGCTGCATCGGCGATGCGCTCGCCCATGGCGGGGTCAAACGCCCGCTCCGCCGCGCCGAAATACTCCCGTATCGCGCCATCCTCCAAATAGATGTAGGTATGGTAGACGTCGCCGCCGTATACGCCGCTGAGCACCAGCACGTCGCGGTTCTCCGGCGTTTCCACCCGCACGGCGTCCGATTGATCAAAGGAGCGCACCTTGCCCGCGATATACGTCAGCGCCGTGCGCGTGCCGTGGTTGGCCGCCGCCCTGTCGCTGATGCGACCGTATACCTGCGCGCCCATGATGACCGTCATCACCGATAGCAGCGCAAACGCGGCCAGCAGCGCAAACAGAAACACGCCGCGCACGTTGCCCACGCTGCGGTTACGCACGCGCGCGCCGCTCATTGCCTGCCTCCCAGCAGCGTCACGCTGACGTCGGGCATCAAATTGGACGCAAACACATCGTAGCGGACGGCAAAGCGCGCCTCATCGATGATTACGCCGTAGTGCTCGCAAAGATAGTCCAGGCTTTCGGGATACCTGCCCTCCACGGCATAACAGGTGACGGCCGCACGCACAATGGCCTCGCGCAGGGTTTGCTGTTGATTCTCCTCGTTTTGCCGCATGGCGCCGCCCAGCGCATAGCTAAACAGCACAATCAGCGCAACAAACACGATGATCGACAGCAGCAGATCCTTGTTGCGCAAGCCGCGCCGCGTTTGATACAGATGCATGCCTTGCCGCCTCCTTTCTGGCAAATTGTTTCTTGGCTGCGTTTCGTACCTCAGCCAATGGCCGACAGCACCGACAGCAGCGGCAGCATAACCGAGAGCAGCACGCCGCCGAAGACCACCGACAGCACCGCCACCAGAATCGGCTCAATCATGGAAACCAGGCCGTTGATGGCGTCGTCGGCCTCGTTTTGATAGATCGTGCAGAGCTTCTCCATCACCGCGTCCAATTGCCCCGCCTCCATGCCAAACCGCACCATTTTTTCGTGAATGGGGTCGAACAGCTTGGCCTCGGCCACCGCATCGGCAAACCGTTCGCCATCGGCGAGCAATTGGTTGCACACGGCAATCTTTTCACGGTAGCGTTGATCGGTAATCACCTCGGGCGCAAGCTCCATGGCCGATGCCAACGGATAGCCCGCCACCAGCATGGTGGAAATAACCGAGGCAAACCGCCCCGCCGAGAGCTTTTCGTTGGCGCGCCGCACGGAGGGTATCCATCTGCCAAGCGTCTCGATCACCTTGTCGCGCCGCTTGCCGCGCAAAAGGATGGTCAGCACAATCAGCGCCAGCATCATCAGCCCGACCAGTATCAGCGTGCCCTTGCCGACATTCACGCCAATGCGCATGATGCCGCTGTCCGCCACGCCCGCCGAAAGCCCCAGGCTTGCAAACACGCGGTTGAACACGGGCAGCACGCTAATCAACAGCACCGCAATCACCACCGCCAGCATGCACACCAGCACCGTGGGGTACAGGATAGCGTTTTTGACGGAGGTTTTTACGTCCGCCTCCCATTGATAATAGGAAGCAAGCGCGCGCATAACATCGTCAAGCTTGCCCGCGCGTTCGCCGATGCGCACCATGCCCACCAGATATTTGGGGAAGAAGCCCGCGTCCTCCAGCGCCGAGGTCAGCGAACCGCTTTCGGTCAACTGCGCTCGGATGCGGTTAAAGCGCGCCGCGTACGCGGTATTGGCGTATGTCTCCGCCAGCGTATCCATGCCGTCGTGCAACGGAATGCCCGCGCCCAGCACCATGCCAATCTGCTCGCAAAACAGCGCCAGCTCTTCTGCGGGCAGCGTTTGCCGCGTTTCGGGTTTACGCATGTGTTCGCCTCCGTTCACCTTGTCCATATCAGTAGATACGCTCCCGGGTATAATCCCGCTCCATCAGTAGATACGCTCCTGCGTATAATCCCGCTCCTTGTGGCCCGTACCGTCGAACGTGGCGTCGTACCACACCCATTCGCCGTCGATGTACACGTTGTTCCATGCATGCAGGATGTTTTCGGGCGATACCACGCCCACCACCACCTTGCACGGAATCCCCTTTGCCCGCAGCATCGCCGCCAGCAGCGAGGAATAGTCAAAACAGATTCCCTTGCCGCTATTGAGCGTTTCGTCCACATCGGGCAGGTAGCCCTTGGGCACCGTGGCCGCCTTGTCGTAATCGTAGGCGGTGTTATCCGCCACAAAGTTATACAGCCGCTTGACGATTTTCCCTTCATCCTTGAGGTCGCCCACCAGCAGATACGCGCGCGCCACGGCCTCGGAGCCTGCGTGGAAGCTGACAAACTGGTTGGGATACAAAAACGGGTTGTTCGGGTCTGTCAGCCGCACGGTCAGCTCCGTGGTCAATAGCTGGCTGTACAGATCCCCCTCCACATTCTCCATCACCCGCACGCTGTACTTGCCGTCGCCCTGCTGGAACGGATACACCTGATACGCGTTATCCGACGGCAAATCGTAATTGTAGGTGTAGACGGGCGTACCGATGCGCACCTTGAGCCTGCGCGGGTTGGGCTCGCTCTTGATCATCACATAGCCCTGATCGGTATGGGACGCATCGATGGTGACGCCGTATTGGCTGATGACCACCTCTCCAGAAGCCTGCGGCTCGTAAATGCGGATGTTGATCGCCTCCGTCTCGCCGCAGGCCGATGCATCGGCGGTTGCGGGCAGTGCTGTGTCCCGATCGGCTGCCTCGGCAGAACCGCAAGCGCACAGGCATATACAACCGCATGCCGTCATCCATGCAAGCCCCTGATACAGCCTTCTGACAAACACCCTTTGTTTCATTGTAATGACAGTATACCTAAACGATTACAAGAAAGCAATAGCATTTCGTTATTTTGTTTGATAAAGGTGTAACTTTTTTGTGGTTGCTATGTCACATTCCGGGCATTTCCCGCGATGAATTGGGTTGTTTGGCAGGATTGGCGGGATTGTTACATGTCTGCGGCGCGTGACGTGTCACATGTTTGGGGCGTGGACGCTGCGGCGCGGGATTGTCCTTGCGCCGCTGCGGCGGGGTATTGGTCGGTTTTTTCCACGGCAAAAAGTGCATATGCAGCTCTCTTGCACAGTGGCAACCGTCGGGGGGCCGAGGGGGATTCCGATTTCCCCCTTACGGCCCCCTTTCCCAGCCCCTGCCCCATAACCCCTTAAACCGGCCGCTCAATCGCCGCGGGGCTTGTCGGGTTGCAACAAGGGGTTTTGCGCCTTGTGCCGCTCCGGCGGGGCGGATTCTTCGTCGCTATGCTCCTCAGAATGACAGGGCGGAGGAAGGCTGCACGTCGCAGAACGACAATTCGCTGTGTGTCATTCCGAGCGCTAGCGAGGAATCTTTGTTCCCGCAGGGAACAACGTGCCTGTGCCGCTGCAGCGGGGCATTGGTCGGTTTTGCCCACGGCAGAAGGGCGTATCGGGATCGCTTGCTCTGCGGCATACGTCGGGGGGCCGAGGGGGATTCCGATTTCCCCCTTACGGCCCCCTTTCCCAGCCCCTGCCCCATAACCCCTTAAACCGGCCGCTCAATCGCCGCGGGGCTTGTCGGGTTGCAACAAGGGGTTTTGCGCCTTGTGCCGCTCCGGCGGGGCGGATTCTTCGTCGCTGCGCTCCTCAGAATGACAGGGGGAATGCTAGCGCTCCTCAGAATGACAGGGGGAATGCTAGCGCGCCTCTGAATGACACAGGGAAATGCCGCGGCCCTCAGAGTGAGAAATGCTTCGCTTTCCAGAATCACAAAGGAAAGCACACTCCTGCAAGACGGCAGAAAACGAATACCTATTCCAAATTTCAGAAGTTTTTCTGTTTCTCTTTTTTCAAAAAGAGAAACCCGCATCCCGTAACTCGTCCCTCGTTCCCCGTCCCCGTTCCCGTCCCTCGTTCCCGTTCCCGTCCTCCGTACTCCGTTCCCGTCCTCCGTCCAAAAACCGCAGCGGCCGCACGGGTAACCGTGCGGCCGCTTGTTGCATTGGCGTTGTAATTACCTTAGATGTTCACGTCGGTGGGATCCACGTCCTTCTCGCTCTTGAGGCTTAGCAGCACGATGCCCAGCTGGATGAGGGCGATAACCGCCATCAGCAGCGTCCACTTATCGGTGAATACCATGGGGTTACGCATGTTCTCGGTGAGGATGAAGGCGATGATGCCGCCGATCCCCGGGATCAGTGTGGCCAGCCTGCCCGCACCGTGGCGCTTGATCTCCCTAAGCTGCACGCCGTTTTCGTCCTCGTCCTTCTTCTTGCCAAAGTAGCCGATGAGCATCAGCACGGACGCAAGCGCCGTCACGATGGCCAGAATCAGGTTGAGCAGCGCCCATGCGCGGCCCTGCGGCGCGGCCAGCGGCACAGCGTCATCGGGCACGATTTCGGGCGTGGGCGACGGCGGAACGGGCGTGGGCGGCACCACAGGCTGTTCGCGCAGCGTGCCGTAGATGTTCACGTCGTCATCGGGCATTCTGGCGGGCACGTTGTCCCAGCCGCCGAACACATAGCCTGCCCTTGCGGGTGCGCTTGCGGGCGCGGGCACTGCCGCGCTGCCGTGGGCGTACTCGTCGTAGTAGAGGCTGTAATCCTCCTCCACGTTGCCGTCCACATCCATCACGCGCACGAAGTAGCGCACATGGAACGGATCGGGCAGCCAGTTGGCGGAGATGTACACATCGTTCTCAGGCATGGTGAACGATTCGCCCGGCAGGAAGGTATCCGCGCTGCCGTCCAGGCTGCTGGTCTCCCAACGATCGAACGCATAGCCGCCCGAGCGATTGGGGCGAATGCCCGCGGGGATGGTGTAGGTGCTGCCCGCCAGCAGGTTCAGGGAATTCGCGGGCATGTTGGTCACGGTGTTGCCGTAGTAGCCCGTCTGGTAGTACACGTTGTAGCGCACAGGCCTGTACGTTACCGTAACGGACACCACGTCGGCAGGCATGGTGCCGCTCACCGTCGCTCTATCCGCCACATAGTTGCGGATGCGCGGGGAATCCACGCTGTACGAATCGTTGTAGAGGACATTGCCGTCGTAGTCGGGCGCGGCCTCAGTGCCATCCTCGTACACATACTCGATGTGGAGCGGGAACTCCCTGCGTTCCCACTGTGCGTAGAAGGTAACGCTTTCGGTCAGCTTGCCGTAGTTCTCGCCGCCGTTGTACTGCGTGCCCGTGCCCGCGGCGTTATCCGTCCAGTACAGGAAGTCGTAGCCCACCCGCTGCATGTTGCTCGGCGGAGCCATTACTTGCACGTCTTCTGTGCCAAGGTAGCCCGTTTCGGTTACGTCGGCGCCGTTGACCTTGACGGTAACCTCATGCGTATCGACAGGCGCCGTGCCTGCGGTGTTGCCGTTGCCATTGTAGGTGACCGTGCCGTACACCGTCAGGGTGCCGTCCACGGTTTTCACGTTGTAGTTGACCGACACATCCTTGTTGGTGTTGACGTTGATGACCTTGACGGTGTTTCTGTTGATGACGTTGGCCACCGAGCCGACAGCGGTAATCGTGCTGGCCGCCGTCATTTCAAGCAGCGTGTCGTCAATCGCCTCATCGGTGAGGAATGCGCTTGCGGAGCGGGAGAACCCGCCATTCTCCAGCGGCGTGCCGTCGAACGCCTTCATGGCGTCGGCTGCGGTAACCGTCGCCGCGATGGGCCGAATCGTCACCGTGCCCTGTTCGAGATTGACCGCATTGTAATTATCCGCCGCGGTCATGGCCAGATCCACATACACCGTGGCCGAGGCCACACTGCCGTTGGGGTTGCGCATGACGTCGGTATACGTCGGCGCGTCGTTCTGCCAGCTAGTGGCGTCGGTGCTGTACGAAAGCGCGAAGCCGGTGGTCAGCACGGTGTTTCGCGGCTGCTTGCCGTCCGCTCCGCTATCGGGGGTGATATCGGTCACAGTTACCGATACGCCGTGCGCCTGCTGATCGTAGAGTTCATCGTAGCCATCCACCGTCAGCTTGACCGTGGCCTTCTTGACCGTCAGCGTGCCGTCAGCATATTGGATATCATAGTTTTTCGTCACATCAACGTTGCCCGCCTTGATGACGGCGGAGCTCGCCACGTTGGCGCTCGAACCGACCGCAGTCTGCGTGCCCGTGACCTTCACCGAGTCAATGGCCTGGCCGTTCGCCGGCGTACCGCTTGTCACCGTGTAGCTGTTCTTGGTCAGCGGCGTGCCATCAAAGAACTTCTCGGCGCTGTCGGCCGTGATGGTG
>CAZRIT010000017.1:0-30335 GCA_964600225.1 uncultured Oscillospiraceae bacterium
CGGGGAGCATGGCATAGGCCAATTTAAAATCGCCGTTGACATACAGCGTAAGCGGCGTGCCGTCGCAGCCAAGCATGACCAATACAACGGGATAGACCCTTGCGGGCCGCATGTCGCCGCGCGCGGCGCCCGGCACATCGGCGCGCAGCGTCATCAGGTAGGCGGGATCGGCCTCCGCGCGGGCGAGGATTTCATCAAACGCAGCGCCCGTGTAGGCGTTGTCGCCCCGATCGATGGCCTCCTTGGCGGCCGCGATGGCGAGCGACTCCGCGCGCGGGGTATAGCAGGCCATCTCGGAGGTGCTGCGCTTATCTTCGAACAATTCCTCAATCAGATACGCCCCAAGCCGACAGCGGGCCACAAGGTGGCCGCCCTCGATGGACAGCGCATCGATGCGTTCCAAAAGCGGATAGGTATCGCGCGGAAGCGAGAATTGCAACCCATCGCTGCCGATGCCGACAAGGCCTGTGAGCTTTTCAAGCGGCAGCTTGGTCCATCGGCTCGGATACAGCTCCTTTACGGCCGGATCGATGCTTTGCTGCGTGACAGCGGCCTCCGTCACCGCCTTGATGGGCAGCGGCAGAAAACCGAACGCCTTGCACTGTGCGGTGACGGCAAGCTCGCCGTTTCCGATGGAAATGCCGCAGTGCGCCAGCCGAACGGGCGTTGCGGCGAGCGTATCGTTGCGCTCGGTTAGCCGCTGCTCGCCGTCCGCGGCGTAGAACAGCCACATAAGATCCGCTTCCGTAACGGTTACGGTTGCCATGCGCTCGTTTGGGTGAAAAACGAACCGCTCCGATATCGGCATGGGCTCGGATGCCGGGGCCGTTGCCGAATCGGTGCAGGCAAAGCCGAGGCCGTTAGGTACAGGAATGCCAATACGATGGCGACGACGGGAATGAGCACGAGGATGAGCAAAATCGTCAACCCGACGCTCCGCTTCCGCTTTGGCGCGTTGATAACCTACATAATAAAATTCCCCCCATATGATATTCAGTTGTTCAGCAGTTGTTATTTGCCCAGCAGCTTGAGAATGGCGGCCTTGGGACGCGCGCCGACGGCCTTTTCGGCGATGACGCCGTTGCGGAACACCGCCAGCGTCGGCAGGCTCATCACGCCGTACTGCGCGGCCAGATCGGCCTGTTCATCGGTATTGACCTTGCCGACCTTAAAGCCGTCGGCCGCTGCGGCAATCTCCTCCACAAGCGGAGATACCATGCGGCAGGGCCCGCACCACGGCGCCCAAAAGTCCACCAGAACGGGCACGTCGGCTTGCAGCACCTCCGTTTCAAAATTCTCGTTGGTTAGCACGATGGTTGACATAAAAAACGTTCTCCTCTCCCGTGGCAGGGCTGCAAAGCCGTATTTGGCCCGGCATTTCCTGCCCATGCACATGCTGACAACAGTATACACGATTTGCGCCGAAAGTAAAACACGCGGCCGATCCTGCTGCTCGGAAGCGATCGGCCTTTAAGCAATGAGCGAACAGATCAGCATATCCTCGCCGTCGAGAATGGTGCGGTAGGCGTCGAAGGTGCAGCCGAGGTATTCGTCGGTATAGCGCTTGTCCTCGTCGCGCGCGGCGAGCGCGCCCGTGTACCATTGCAGCAGCTTGGGTTCGAGCAGCGCGTCGTTGAGGTCCATGGCGGCCACGCCGCCGTCGATAAACGCCCGCATGGCGTTGCCGTGCGCGGTCAGGTATGCGCCGTATGCCGTTTGCAGCCGTTGCTCGATGGCGCTGCCCGTGTTGTCGCCGGGTTTGGCGCGCATGGGAAACATCCATGTCAGGCTGCTGACGGCGTCGTCATCGGCAACGGTGTACAAAAGCGTTGCGGAGATATCGTAGGCGCTGTTGTCGGCCAGCGTCAGCGTCCGTTCGCCGTTGGATGCGGGGCGGACGGAGAAGCCCGTTTCCTCGGAAAGCAGCATCAGAAACACGTTTTCGGGCGTGGTATCGAAGCGCGTCCGCTTGGCCGCTTCCACAAAGACCGTGGGCGTGGGCGTGGCGGGGGCCATGGCAGCCTGTTGCTCGGCATGGCGCGAAAGCAGCAGGATGGCCGTTGCGGCGACCACGACAAGCGCGGTATAGAGCATGCTGTTGAGCCGATTGGCGGAAGGACGCTTCATACCCGTATTTTAGCATATGCTGTCGAATTGACAAGGGTTTCACGCGGATTTGCGGGCAATGTGTGTAGAAAAGATATTGTGAGCCTGCGGCGTGTGCAAGCCGCCGCGGCGGGAAAGATTCTTCGTCGCTGCGCTCCTCGGAATGACAATTTGGAAGCTTTGCTTCTCAGAACGGCAGGAAAAAGCGTGTACTGTCATGTTCGTTTATCCATTTCTTTCGGGACCTTTCTTTTGAAAGAAAGGTACAAAGAAAAAGAAAAGAAAAGATAAGATACAACCCGCTCTCGCGCACCTATCGGTACAACCGCATGCGGCCGGGGAAGACGCCCTTGAGCAGGTCGATGAGCGTGCGGCAGCGCCCGCCCGAGAGGTCGTTGACGGTTAAAAACGTGGGCGCCATGCCGACGATGAGGCTCACGATGCTTTCCTCCGAGCAATCGGCATATTCGATGCAGCCGCCCATGGCGTCGGTCAGGGTACAGCTTAGATCGGGATGCAGGCAAATGGAGATTTCGCCGCTCGGCTGCTGCTCGGAAAGGGTTTGCAGCGAGCCCATCAGGTGCGCATACTCGCGCCGAAACACCGTCTCCGCGGCGGCCTGCTCCACGGCGTCCTGCCACAGCTCCAGCATCGGGCGCAGGCGAAACTGCAGGTAGCCCTCCAGATTGAGCCGCCGTGCTTCGGCCAGGTAGCGGATCAGCCCGTCGCGCGCCAGCGCGGGCCGTTCATCGCGGCGGGCGTGCTTGAGCGCCGCTTTGAGGATGGTCTGCTTTTCGGCGATGGGCAGCGGCAGCGCATCGGTCATGCGCGCCAATTCGTAATACGACAGGTCGCGGCACAGCAGCATCGTCAGCGCCTCGGCCAGCCGCAGCACCTGCTCGCCCTCCTGCACGGTGACGGTCACGTCCGTGCCATCGGTGGCAAGGGCAAACAGGCAGCCGCATTGCGAAAGCCTGCGGCACAGCAGTCGATCCAAATCCATATCGTATTTTCCCGCGCCGATGGCGTAAGTCACCATGCAGATTGCTCCCGTCGGTTTTTCGATCTCCCTATCATCCTATGCCGTCGCTCCGATTTTTGGCATGCGATTAGTATCTCCGCCATCGCACATTTCAGCACAGGGATTTTCCGTCAGTCGGGCGTGCCATGTTATCGCCATAATTCAACACAGAATAATCAAAACGCGGATATGGTTTGTTCAAAGTTGTTTTCTATACTACAATCAAACAAAAAAAGAAATGCATGCCAAACAGAACGGGTGCATGACAAGCAAAGAACGTTTCGGAGAGGAAGGGAACAGCATGGACACGAACGGTGATTGGTATCAGCGCTATCAAACGCAGTATCCGCAATATCCGCAGCAGCAGCGGCGCAAGGGCGTGCGCGTATCGACGCTGATCATCTGCCTGATTTTTACCGCGGCCGCCTGCCTGGCGCTTGGCGCGGGCTTTACAAAGTATTATGTGGATCGACAACTCTCGGCTGCGCAGGATACGCTTTCGCAGCAGGCGCTGCTTTCGTCGCCGCCGTCCGCCCAGCTGCAGAGCGCAGCGGCGGTCACGGAGCAGGGCGTGCAGGGCGGGTTTGCGCCGACCTATTCCAAAGCGCAGATCATCGAGCTGTGCGCGCCCGCCGTGGTCGGCATCGATGTGACCTATGAAGTCAGCGGCTACTATGGCTGGGGCTATTCGGCGGGTACGCAGATGCTGGAGAGCAGCGGCAGCGGCATCATTCTCACCAGCGACGGCTATATCGTCACCTGCAACCATGTGGTGGAGAACGCTTCCAAAATTCAGGTGGTGCTCAACGACGATACCCCGTACGATGCGACGGTCGTCGGCACCGATCGGCACAACGATCTTGCGGTCATCAAGATTGACGCTGTCGGCCTGACGCCCGCCACGCTGGGCGACTCCGACATGCTCACCGTCGGCGACGATACCATTGCCATCGGCAACCCGCTGGGTGAATTGCGCGGCACGGCCACCAGCGGCATTGTCAGCGCAATGAGCCGTCGGGTGACCATCGACAGCACCAACATGACGCTCATCCAGACGGACGCCGCCATCAGCCCCGGTAACTCGGGCGGCGGGCTGTTCAACGCCAGCGGCTCGCTCATAGGCATCGTCAACGCCAAGGCCAGCAGCGACAACGCCGAAGGGCTTGGGTTTGCCATCCCCGTCAACAGCGTCAAGCAGACCATCGCCGATTTGATCGACGTGGGCTATGTGCGCGGCCGCGCATACCTGGGCGTCGTTACGCAAAACGTCACCCTGCAATCGGCCAACAACGGCTGGGGCGCGGGCAGCTTCTTTGGCAGCTTCTACGGCCTTGGCGGCACCGCGTGCGTGCAGGTTTCCCGCCTGATCGAAGGCGGCGCGGCGGAGGCTGCGGGCATCCAAGTAGGCGATTTGATTTTGCAGGTGGACGACACGGCCATTACATCCAACGATGTGCTTTCCTCGGTGATCGCTGCATACAATGCGGGCGATCGGGCAACCATAAAAATACAGAGAGACGAGCAGGAGCTGACCGTAGAGGTCACCTTCGGCGAGAACATCCCCGAGTAAGGGTCATCCCGCCCATCCCCCCGGGCGATGACATACCCCCAATGACGACGCGGGGAAGCCCGCATCGTCCCCCCATCCTTGGCAGCAGCGCCGCCCAAAATCCCCCGGGCGGCGCTGCTGTTGCGTTGTGAAGAATCCATGCGTCAATCGAACAGGCTGAGCTGCCTGACCGCCTGTTTTTGCTCAAACGTGCTGAGATATGTGAATATTTGATCGTTGTTATGGACGATGCCGTACTGTGCGCATCGCTGATGGAACAGCCGCATGAGCCTGCCGCCGTTGGGGCTGTCGAGCATGTAGCGGTTGCCGTAGGCGCGGATATACCGCTCCTTCATGCCGGGAAACAGGCGGTCGAGCTGACCGTAAAAGTACTCGCGGTTCCCTTCGCGCAGCGTCAGCCCCATGCCAAAGCAGATGACGCCATAGACGTGCGCTTCCTTGCAATAGCGCAAAATGCCCTCGATATTCTCCTCCGTATCGTTGATGAACGGCAGGATGGGGCAAAGCCACACCACGGTGGGAATCCCCGCGTCATGCAGCCGCATCAAAGCGGCCGCGCGCGCCTTGGTGGTGCTGACGTTGGGCTCAAGCTGTTTGCAGAGCGCTTCGTCGCAGGTGGTCAAAGTCATCTGCACTACGCACTTGGTGTTTTCGTTGATGCGTTGGAGCAGGTCCAAATCCCTCAGCACGCGGTCGGACTTTGTGATGAGCGTAAAGCCGAACCCGTATTGCTCCGCAAGCATCAGGGCTTTGCGCACATGGCCAAGCTCCGTTTCCGGCGGAATGTACGGATCGGTCATGGAGCCTGTCGCCAGCATGCATTTTTTGCGCTTGCGCTTGAGCGCATCCTCCAACAGCTCCAACGCGTTTTGCTTGACCTCGATATCCTCAAACGCGTGGGACATATGGTAGCAGCTGCTCCGCGAATCGCAATAGATGCAACCGTGAGAGCAGCCGCGGTACAGGTTCATGCCATTGGTGGCCGACAGGATGCCTTTTGCTTGGACGTAATGCATGCGTTACTCCGAATCGGGTCAGCTTGGCGCGCGCTCCATCCATGTGCGGATGCGCTCGCCCAAATCCGTGGTGGACAGCGTGCGCACGTCGTCCGCGGGGATGACGCCGAGGATTTGCACATACACGTCGGTGCGCTTGAACAGGATTTCCTTGAGGATGCGCTCGGTATGACGCACCGTGGCCACGACAATGGGGGCCTCGGCGTTCTTGGCAATTTTGAACACGCCGTTTTTAAACGGCAGCAGCGTATCGGTGGGATTGCGCGAGCCCTCGGGGAACACGCCCATGCAGCATACGCCGTCGGTAAGGTAATTGGTGGCCTGCTGGATGATGGGCAGCGCCGCGCGGTTGTTCTTGCGGTCCAGGAACAGGCAGCCGCAATCGTGCATCACGCGCGCAAGAAACGGCACCCGCGCCAGCGAAATTTTGGCAAGGAAGCCGATGCGCCGATCACGCATGGCCAGCATGTACGCCAGCGGATCGACCATGGAGCGGTGATTGCTGGCCAGCAGGAAGTTGGTTCCCTTGGGCAATTGATCGAGTCCTTCGGCATGGATGCGCGTGTTGGAGAGCGCCATGAGGTATGCCTCCATCAGCAGCACCATGCGATAGTGCAGCGGATGCGCCTTGGAGAGCGGCTTGGACAGGTTGATAAACATGGAGCAGACCCAAAGGATCAGCGCATACGAAAGCGACAGCGCAAGCATGGCTGCCGCGGCGGTCAGCGGCCACAACCAGAATAGCCGCGCGGTCAGCCCCGTGCCGCACAGCAGCGGGATGGCAAGCCCCAGGGCGATTGACAATAACAGCGTGAACAGCAGCATAGCGGTATTCGGCGGCCGAAGCCGTCCGAAAACACAGCTCCTTTCTCCATTCGCCCGTCGGACAGCATGGCTGTCCTGCGCGAAATCGCGAAATTTAGTTTTATTATCATATCATGAAATACCAACCTTTGCCACCCCTTTTGCAAGGGTTCGACGTACGTTTACTTTTTCCGTATTTGGCGGTACAATAGGCGGGATCAAGCAGATAGGGAGAGATGCTTTATGGAACGATTGCAGACGATCCTACGCCAAATACATGCCGAAAGCGTGCTGGATATCGCCACGCGCTACGGGGATTTTGCCCGCACGCTGGCCGAAAACCTCGGTTCTTATGAGAAACTCATCGCCATCGATTGCAACCCCAAGGCGCTGGAGGAGGGCAAAAAGCGCCTGGCCGACATACCAAACGTCCGCTTTGAACAGCGTGATGCGTGCCGCACGGGCTTTGCCGACCACGCGTTTTCCGTGGTGGGCATGAGTAATTCCCTGCACCATATTGCCGATACCGAGGGGCTTTTGCAGGAGATGCGGCGCATTGTCAAGCCCGACGGGTGCGTGGTGATTGCCGAGATGACTTGCGACGGGCAGCACGGCGCGGGCAAGACCCATGCGCTGCTGCACGAGTGGGAGAGCGATATCGATACCGCGTGCGGCGTGTACCATCGGCATACCTATTCGCGCGAAGAGCTATCGGACATGGTACGATCAAGCGGGATGACCGTTGAAACGGCGTATGCGACCGATGCGTTCAACCCCAACGCCGTTCGTGGGCTGGAAAAACGCCTGACGGAGGACGCCATGCGCCTGACCCTTTCCAAGGCGATCGGGAAGGAGGCGTTCCCTGCTCTGCGCGAACACATGCGGAAAATCCAAGCCTATCATGCCCAAAACGGCGTTGCGTTTGCCACGGTGGAGGTGCTTGTCGCGCGGCCGTAGGGAGAGGACGGACGGCGGGGCGCCTTCGGAGTTGCGTTTTCTGCCTATATATTTGACTATATAGTTTTTTGCCTATATAATAAGAAAAAAGCCGACGCGGACCGCGTCGGCTTTGTGCATGCAAAACGATGGAGCAAGGCAGGAGCGCGGTCAGTTGTTTTGGTCGCGCAGGATCTCGTACACTTCGTACAGGTCGGTGATGAGGTGATCGGGCTTGGCCATACGCTTGATCTCCTCGGTATCGCGCGAATCCGTCAAAAACGAGTGGATCTGGAACGTCTTGGCGTAGCCCGCCTTCTGTGCGCCGATGATATCGCGCGCAATGGTATCGCCCACATAGGCGCAGTGCTCGGGCAGCACGTTCATCTCGTGCAGGGCAACCTCAAAGATGCGCTTGGTGGGCTTGCGGTAGCCCACGATGCTGGAGACCACCACGCAGTCGAAGTAATCGCGCAGGCCGTACTCGATGAGGGAATCGTACACCTGAAACAGGCTTGGCGTATTGGATACCACGCCCAGCCTGAGCCCAAGCGAGCGCAGCGCTTCCAGCGTTTTTTTGACGTTGGGGCGGAGCTTTCGGTTGAAGAAATTGACCTCCCACATGTGCGCCAGCTCCTCGGAGACCTCGATGATTTTGGCGCGATCGAACGGAAAGCCTTTCAGCACATAATCGGCCCAGATTTCCTCGGGCTTGAGCTCCATGCCCGTTTCCACGCTTTGGTTTTTGTATACCATGAAGTTGGAAAAAACCTTGTCCCACAGCGCCGCGGCGTCCATATTGGGTTCCATGCCGTACGAACGCAGCATTTCGGTCAGCTTTTCGGTCGTGCGGCGATAGGTGGCTTCGTCGGCATACAGATCCTCCAGGGTGCCGCCCATATCGAACATAACGGTTTTGATCATAAATTGTGTACCTCCGATACTGTTATCGGCGCGCGCGCGCCGTGAAAAGCAGGGTTACGGGTGCAGTTGGTTGTAGGATGCAATGACGGCGGGCAGCTCGGTCAGCTCGTCGATGCGCGCATCGGGCAGATAGCCGCTTGCTGCCAGCGCCTGTTCGCGCTCATGCACGCCGGGGCGCTCGCGATCATTTTTGATGAGCACCATCCATGCCCAGCCTGCACGCTTGACGCCGATGACGTCGCGCGAGAATGTATCGCCAACGTAGGCCATCTCGCTTTTATCCATGTGCATGGCGGTTTCGCACAGTTGAAAGACAGCGGGATCGGGCTTGCGGATACCGCAAACGCTGGAAAGCAGCACAAATTCAAAGTAGCGCGATACGTTGGCCCGATGCAGCTCGTACGGCACATGCGTGCGGGAAACCGTGTTGCTGATGATGCCCAGCCGCATGCCTTGCCGATACAATTGTTCGAGCGCATCCGATAAGCCATCGCGGAATACGATATCGTTGCGGTCGGCGTTCCAGCGGAAGCAAAGCTCCTCCGCAATCGGGAAAAGCTGCTCGTCGGTAAACGCGTAATCCTTCAGGTAATACGCGCTCCACACATGCATCGGCGGGAATTCGCAAAGGGACGTTTGGTTATCGGCCTTGCGCTGCTTATCCCGCGCGGCAAGCTTTTTGGCAAACTCCGCGGGCGTATCGGGGATGGCGATGCCGTGCGCGCCGAGCAGCTTGATGGCGTCGGCGGCAAAGCGAAGCTCCTTTTCGGGGTTGGGCGTGGCGGTAAACACAACACCGCCCACGTCAAACACGACAGCTTTGATCATTGTGCGGCCCTCTTTCGGCAGGGAGTTCATGGTGAGACAAGAAACGGAACGATAGAGTGCGCATGATTGCGAAAACGTTTGCGCAACTAATGCTATTATACCAGATATTTTTCGGATTGCAAGGGCTATGTTGCGGAAAAAACGCTGCATTCGCATCAACCTGCCGCGACGGGCGCCCGCATAGCGGGAGATTGACAATCACGCCAAATGCTTTATACTGAATATGACAAAAACAACCATATATATAGGAGGAATACCATGGAACTTTCCGATATCCTCGTGGGGCAACTGCTGGGCAACGATTCGGTCAAAACGCTCTCCAAGGCCTCGGGCGCAAAGAAGGACGATGTGCAAAACGTGCTGTCCGTTGCGCTGCCGATCCTGCTTGGCGGCATGCAGGAGAACGCCGCCACACAGGAGGGTCACGCTTCGCTGCAAAAGGCGCTGTCCGACCATGCCGCGGACGATGTATCCGACGTCAAGTCGTTCCTCAAGCAGGCCGATGCAACCGATGGCGAAAAGATTTTGCAGCATGTGCTCGGCGACAACAACGATAAGGTGCAGCAGGCCATCGCAACCCGCGCGGGCGTGGGCAAGAACCAGACGGCTTTGATACTGGCGCTGGCCGCGCCGCTGCTGCTTTCGCTGCTGGGACAGAACCAGAACCAGTCGCAATCGAACGCCTCGGGCGATCTGGGCGGCGTGCTTGGCTCGCTGCTGGGCGGTTCGGGCAGCGGCTCACTGCTGGGGTCGTTGCTGGGCGGTTCCTCCAACAACAATTCCGGCGGCGTGCTGGGCTCGCTGCTCGGCGGCGGTTCGGGCAGCGGCTCACTGCTGGGGTCGCTGCTTGGCGGCTCCTCCAATAACAATTCCGGCGGCGTGCTTGGTTCGCTGCTTGGCGGCGGTTCGTCCAATAACAGCGGCGGCGGGCTGGGCAGCGTGCTGCTCAACACCCTGCTCAGCGACGATTCCAACGACAACAACAGTAACGACGGCGGGGTGCTCGGCTCGCTGTTGGGCGGCGGCTCCAACAACAACGACGGCGGCATCCTCGGCTCGCTCCTGGGTGGCGATTCAAACGACGACAACGGCAACGACGGTGGCGTGCTGGGCTCGCTGTTGGGCGGCGGCTCCAACAACAACGCAGGCGGCGTGCTCGGCTCGCTCCTGGGTGGCGATTCAAACGACGACAACGGCAACGACGGTGGCGTGCTGGGCTCGCTGCTTGGCGGCGGCTCCAACAACAACGCAGGCGGCGTGCTCGGCTCGTTGCTTGGCGGCGGCTCGAATTCCTCCGATCTGGGCGGGGAACTGCTGGGTTCGCTCCTTGGCATCAAGGAGCAAAAGGCGTCCGCCAAGAAGAAAGCGTCCACGGCTAAGAAGTCGTCCGCGGCCAAGAAAACCACAACCGCCAAGAAAAAGACCACGGCCAAGAAGACCTCCACGGCCAAGAAAACCACGACGGCCAAGAAGAAGAGCACAACCACCAAGAAAAAGCCGTAAGGCGCGAAACAACCATATACATATCCTAACGGTAAAAATTGGCGGACGGCGCGGGGCGCTGCCCGCCTTGTTTTTGGCGCTTGGATTCCGTATACTGATAGCCATGAACCGCATCATCGTATCACAATCGACAAATCCGTGGGAAAACCTGGCCTTTGAGGAACGGCTGTTTTTGCTGCATGAGGAGGAGGCGCGGCGGCAGGCAACCGCCGTGACGCTGTACCTGTGGCAAAACGAGCGCACGGTGGTGATCGGCCGCAACCAGAACGCCTGGAAAGAATGCCGCGTGGCGGCGCTGGAGGCCGAGCAGGGAAAACTGGCCAGGCGCATGTCGGGCGGCGGCGCGGTCTATCATGATTTGGGCAACCTGAATTTTACCTTCCTTTTGCCGCGCGCGGCGTTCGATATCAGGCGGCAGTTTGCCGTCATACAACAGGCATTGGGAAGGCTGGGCGTCGGTTCCGTACTGTCGGGCCGCAACGACCTGACATTGCCCGATGGCGGCAAGTTTTCGGGCAGCGCCTTCCGATTGACCAACGAGGTGGGCATGCACCACGGCACGCTCATGGTGGATGTGGATATGGCGCGCATGGCGCGCTTCCTCATGCCGTCCAAGGAAAAGCTTGCCTCCAAGGGCGTAGACAGCGTGCGCGCGCGCGTGCGTAACCTCAAATGGGTGCGGCCCGCCCTGACGCTGCCTGCGCTGCAAGCGGCCGTTGCGGAGGCGTTTCAGGCTGCGTACGGGCCCGCGCAGGCCGTTTTGCCCACGGCGTTGGCCAACGACGCCATGGCGGGCCTGTATGCCAAATACGCCTCGTGGGAGTGGCGTTTCGGCAGGACGCCGCGGTTTGACGTGACGGTATCCAAGCGGTTTTCGTGGGGGGAGGCGGAGGTGCTGCTTGCGTGCCAATCGGGCCTTGTGAACGGCGTAACGGTCTATACCGACGCCATGGACGAAACGCTGGCGGCGCGCATCGAGGGCCGTCTGCTCGGCGCGGCATTCACGCCCGCGGCGCTTTTTGAACGGCTTGCGGGCGCGGACGAACGGCTGCGGGAGATTGGGGAGTGGCTTTCGGTTACGCTGGCGTCGCTGTAATGTACGATAAAACAACAGGGCCGACGGTGTGTAAGGAAAGCCGTCGGCCCTTTATGATCGGTTTTTGGTTACTTGCCCTGCTTGAGCATGCCGCTTTGATAGGCGTGCAAAAGCTCCGTCAGGTCCGCGATGCGCTCGGCGATGGCGCGGCCGTTATCGGTATCGGCCACCAGCTTGCGCACGGGCGGCACGGAGACGATCTCCTGCGTGGAATGGATATCGACCTCGGAGCGGATGGCCTCATTGACGGTGACGAACGGATCGTGGCGGGAGAGCATCAGGCGGTTGGAGCTGTAGATAAGGGTATAGCCCGCGATGCCCGTTGTGGACTGATAGGCCTTGCTCATGCCGCCGTCGATGACGATGACGCGGCCGTTGGCCTTGACGGGCGATTCGCCCTTTTTGATTTTGACGGGCACATGCCCGTTGATGACATGCCCGTCGGGCGCATCCAGCCCGAATTCGTGCAGCAGCGCGACGGCGAACGATTCCTTTTCCGCATAGGCAAAGTACGGGTTTTTCAGCTCCGTATGCGTAGCCTTGTCGGAAAGGAAGTAGCGCTCGAACGTGGTCATCTTGTCCTTGCCAAACAGCGGCGAATCCTTGCCGCACCACAGGTACCACATAAAATCCAGCCCCTCGTCGCGCTCCTTGGAGCCGACTTTGGCAAAGTAGCTTTGGCGCACCAGCGCATCGGCCCTGTCCAGATACCTTTTGCCGCTGACGGTTTCGCCGTCGATGGAGACGGCAGTATAGGTGCCGTCGTCGTTGCAGGGAATGCAGCCGTGGAACAGCAGGTTGCCGTTGCAGCACAGGTACATGCTGCCGCGCGCATAGAGGAAGCGCACATGCTGCTGCAGCTTTTGCGAGTGGCGGAAGGACGTGCGCAGCTTATCCATCAGCTCCTTTTCCGCATCGGACAGCGCAAAGGGGCTTGACGGCAGAACGGTCGGGAAGTTGGTATCGGTCATGGCGTATTCCACGCCGTCCGGCTTGCACACGCCGCGCTCGTAATCGATCTTGTCGAGCATCTTGCGGTGCTCCATATGGAAATCGGGGTTGCGGTCGATGATATCGCCTTCCAGCTTGAACAGGATGACGGCCATGGCCTTGTGCATCTTTGCAATCAGCTCGGGGTTGACCTGATCGGCCGTCGGGTCGGTGACGCGGGGATAGAAGCGCTCGCACGGGTCGGCGGCGTACACATCCAGCGCAAACGTCACCAGCGGGCTTAATGAGATGCCGTAGCCATCCTCGATGGTATCCACGTTGCCGTAGCGGAGCGAGTTGATGAGCGTGGTGGCGATCGATGCGTCGCCGCCCGCCGCCGCGCCCATCCACAGGATATCGTGGTTGCCCCACTGGATATCGACATTGTGGTAGCAGTTGAGCGCATCCATGATGGCGTGCGCGCCCGGGCCGCGGTCAAAGATATCGCCCACCACATGCAGCCGATCGATCACAAGCTGCTGAATCAGGCGGCTGATGGCGATGATGAACGCATCGGCCTGGTTGGTCTCGATGATGGAGCGGACGATCTCGCTGTTGTAGCGCTGCTTATCGACGGTGTCGGCCGCGTGCAGCAGCTCGTCGATGATGTATTCAAAGCCCTTTGGCAGCGCCTTGCGAACCTTGGAGCGGGTATACTTGGATGCGCTGAGGCGGCACACGTCCACCAGCCTGAGCAGCGTAATGCGGTACCATTCGTTGTTGACAAGGCCCTCCGAATGCATCAGCTCCAGCTTTTCGACGGGGTAGTAGATGAGCGTGGCCAGCTTGTTGCGCTCATCCAGCGTGACGGTTTCGGCAAACAGGTTATCGATCTTTTCGCGCACCACGCCCGATGCGTTCTTGAGCATGTGCACAAAGGCGGCGGACTCGCCGTGAATATCGCTGATGAAATGCTCCGTCCCCTTGGGCAGGCACAGGATGGCCTTGAGGTTGATCAGCTCTGTGGAGACCTCGTTGACGGTGGGGTACTCGCGCGCCAGCAGCCGCAGGTACTTGACCCGTTCGATGGGTTCATTGCTCGCATTCATGTTGGATTGTCCTCCTGCTTGCATAATCATAATCGTGCATCAAATACACTTCCTCGTCCAAAAGCGTGCCGTCATAGCGGGTATAGCTTTCCGTAATGCGCCCGACGTGGCGGAAGCCGACCTTCTCGATGACGCGGCGGGAGCGATCGTTGAACGGAAAATGGGAAACGTACAGCGTGCGAAGGTACAACTCCTCAAACGCGTACCGCACCACGCGCGATACCACCTCGGGCATGATGCCCATGCCCCAGTAATCCGCGCTCAGCACATACCCAATCTCCCGATCGTACGTTACATGGGGGCGCGTGCTGCCGTGCAGCCCGACGGAGCCGATGGGACGCCCCGTCTGCTTCCATACGATGGCCCAGGCGTCGTCGTTTACGATGAATTTGCGCAGGATCTCCTGCGTTTCCTCCACGCTTTCGTGCGGCTTCCAGCCCGCCATGGGGCCTACCAGCGGGCTGGCGCCAAAGGCGGTGAACATATCCGCCGCGTCGTCAGGCTGCCAGGCGCGTAAAATCGTGCGTTCGGTTTCCAGCTGTTGCATGCGCTGCCTCCGGGAATCGGGCGTTTCGCATCCGCAAAAATGACACGGATGGATTGAGATAAGCTTATCATAATTTGTGCAAAACGAAAACCTCCGTTTGCAAACCCCGCGCAAATTTTTGCGTAGATGGTACTGCTTTCTTTGGCTTGTTCCTTTCTTTGAAAAGAAAGGAACGCAAAGAAACTTCGAAAATATGGCAGGATGGCATTTGTGTGCATCCGCTGCGGCGGGACAGATCCTTCGCCAACGTCCTGCGGAGTCGGCTCAGGATGACACCGCGGAGGATGAGTTCCTTGGCGACGGCTCAGGACGACAAGAATACGTTGTCATTCCGAGGAGCGCAGCCCCCTCCGCCTGTCATTCCGAGGAGCGTGGCGCCCTCCGTCTGTCATTCCGAGGAGCGCTGCGACGAGGAATCCTACCCCGCCGCAGCGGAAGCGTAAGCCAAAGCAAGCCATTGCATTCCGTCGGCAGCGCAGACTCGGGCACAAAGCAGAATCCAAATGACAGGTTTCTTTGGGCCCCTTTCTTTTCAAAGAAAGGGGCCGTACCAATGCACCAAAAAGCCCCCTTGCATGGGGGCTTTCACAACAATTTGTATGTGGCCTATCGTCTGCGGGGGACCTTGCGCGTGCGCAGCCACAGCAAAAATACCGCAATGGCCATGGTTGCCAGGAACACCGCGGCGTACAGCAGATAGATCGTATCGTCCACGCCGGGGTCGGGGCCCGCGTCGGCGTCGCCCGTGCGCGGCAGGGACCGGGCAAGGACGCTGCCGCTTTTGAACATGCTGGCGCGCGCATATTCGGCGTCCGCGGCACGGTTGACGGTGAGCGAGTAGGATTCGCCCTCCGCCGCGGTCACCTGAATCAGGTAATCCCCTTCCGCGCCGTTGACCTTGGGGATGATGATGCAGCCGTCGGTTTCAAACGTGACGGCGCCGCTGCCGCTGCCGCCCGAAATGTGCACGGCAAACGTTTCGTCCAGATCGCAGGTATCCTTCCAGTGATCGATGGCAAGCGCCTTTTGGTGCGCATGGCTGACCTTGCCGCTGTAGGTCTGTTCCTCAGCGGCGAGGTAGTTGGCGTCGCCCGTCTTGGTAGCGCGCAGCACATATTCCCCGCCTACGGGCGCTGTGACGGTGACGGTGTAAGTATCCTCCTGCGCGGCCTTTCGTACGGCGGTACAGCCCGAAACGGTGGTGACATACGATGCGCCCGTGCCGCCGCCGCCAATAAGCCGCACGTCGAACGAGCTGCCTGTGGTGGCCGCCTCCTGCCAGTTCTCCAGCGAAAGCTTGTTCTGCATGGCCTTGCCCGACGTGCCCGAAAGCCTGCGCGACTCGGTATCCATATAGCTGATGTCGCCCGACATGGAGGCCTGCAGCGAGTAGGAGCCGACGCTGTTGACCGTCACCAGAAACGGCGTATCCACCGTGCCGCTCAGCGGCGTGACCGAGCAGCCCACGGTGCTAAACTGCACCACGCCGTTGGGCATGCCGCCCGAAACGCGGATGGGGAAGGAATCGTTGCAGTTTTTGCTGCTCGACCAGCCCGAAACGGAGAGCGACGATGGCCGCGCCTTGGTGGCAATGCTGCCGACCGACACGGTGGCGGCGTTGTAGCCGTAGTTGCCCGCGCGCGTGGCGGTCAGCGAATACGGGCCGACCGTATCGACGGTTACCTCATAGCGCTTGCCGCTTATGTGCGTGACCGTGCAGCCGATGGCGTCGAGCCGAAGCGCCTCGCCGCTGCTGCCGCCCGAAATTTCGATTTCAAACGAATCGTAGATGCGCGCATCGTCCTTCCAGCCGCTGATGGAGATGCTCGATTGCGAGGATTTGCACGACACCCCGCTGTACAGCGTGGACTGCACGGGCAGATGGTTGCGGTCGCCCGCCATCAGCGCCGTCAGGCTGTACTGCCCCACGCGCGTGACGGTGACGGAAAACACCGTGCCGACTACGCCCGTGGCGGGCGTGACCGAGCAGCCGTCGGAGGTGAAGGTGATGGCCCCGTTGGTGCTGCCGCCGTTGACGGTGATGCTAAACGTGCTGTAATAATCCCGCGCGCCGCCCCAGCCGTTGATGGTGAGCGGCAATTGATCGGTTTTGCCCGCCTGCCCCACGCAGGAATCGGACACCGACTCGTTGTTGGTGAGCACGGCCGTCAGCGAATAGGTGCCCGCCGCGCTGACGCGCACCGTAAACACATCGCCCACCACGCCCGATTGCGGCGTGACGGAACAGTTGACGGCGACAAAATGCACCGCGTCGCCCGCGTTTCCGCCCAGCGTCACGGGGAAGGTGGCAAAGCAGTTCATGGCGCCCTGCCAGCCCTGTATTTCAAACGTGCGGCCGTTGTCGGCATGGGTGTTGCGCGCAGAGGGGGAAAGCAGCGATAGCATCAGTATCAGGCAGCCGACGAGCAAGCTGCGGAAACGGCGGGACAGCAAAAACAACCGATGCGACGCACCCCGTCGGTCGGTCGATGACAGCTTTGCATTTCGGAGCCGTTTCGTCAGGTTCATGCTCTCTTTCCGACCGTGCACGAAATACACAGCCTTCACATACAAACGGCGTTCTATACATAGCATGAATGCGCATACGGTGCATGCCGATGCGTATACATAGTATTGTAAACTAATAATAATGCGAAAATAGAGTTCCGTCAATACAAATACAACAATTTCTTGTGGTTTTTCGGCATAAAGAGACACAACTTCTTGCGTTTTGTGCCGATTTGACGGTTATGCATACGAAAATGCGACAAAAGCGAACAAGCAAGCGTCTTTTTGGAACATGTAGTGGTGGACAAAAACAGTCCTCCACAAGCGCTTGTAAACGGTGCAAGCTATGAATATGCATATGAATATCGAGAGAATATACACATAAAATGCGTATAAATATGCAGATGTTTACAACGTGCCGCGCGAATGATACAATGCGTTTATACACAATCATTCATTTTGGAACGGGAGAAACGGCATGTTGACGGTACTGACGCTGGATCAAGCCAACGCGCTTTTGGCCGAGCGCTTTCCCAAACGGACGGCGGCAGAGCGCGTGCCGCTGGATGCGGCGCTCGGGCGCGTGCTGCGGGAAAACGCCGTGGCGGAGGACGACGTGCCTGCGTTCATGCGCGCAACCGTCGATGGCTATGCCGTGCTGGCGCGGGATACGTTCGGCTGCTCGGACGCGGTGCCGATGCTGCTGACGTGCGTAGGCGAGGCGGCCATGGGGGAAGCGTGCGCGCTGACGCTGTCGGCGGGGGAATGCCTGGCGGTGCCCACGGGCGGCGCATTGCCGCAAAACGCCGACGCCATGGTGATGCTGGAGGATACCGAGCGGTTGGGGGCTGCCACCGTTGCGGTGCTCAAGCCCGCCGCGCCGGGACGGCATGTGATCTTTGCGGGCGACGACGTGCGGCGCGGCGAAGCGGTGCTGCCGATGGGCAGGCGGCTGATGGCAAGGGACATCGGCACGCTGGCCGCCATGGGCATTGCAAAACCGCTCGTGGTCAAGCGGCCGCGGGTGGCGATTCTCTCCACGGGCGACGAGCTGGTGCCGCCCGCGGAAACGCCGCGGCTTGGGCAGATGCGCGACGTCAACGGGCCGATGCTGGCCGCCATGTGCGCGTCGGTCGGTGCGCAGGCGCGGTTTTTCGGCATTGTGCCCGACGATGAATCGGCCTTGACGGACGCGGTGCGGACGGCCGCGCAGCAGGCCGATCTGGTGCTGCTCTCGGGCGGCAGCTCGGTGGGTGCGCGCGACGCGGCGGAGCAGGTTTTTGGCGGGCTGGGCACGGTGCTGTTTCACGGGCTTGCCATGAAGCCGGGCAAGCCGACCATCGCCGCAAGCATCGGCGGGATACCCGTGCTGGGCCTGCCGGGACACCCCGTGGCGGCATATTTTGTGTTTCAACTGCTGGTGCGGCCGCTGCTCAACCGCATGCAGGGTGCGGCGGAGACGCCGCTGACCGAGACGGCGACGCTCAGCCTGGCCATCCCCTCCAACCACGGGCGCGAGGAGTATGTGCCCGTGCGGTTGATGGATGGGCAGGCCGTGCCGATGATGACCAAATCGGGCCTGATTTCCACCCTGGCGCGCGCCGACGGATACGTCCGCATCCCGCGCGATTGCGAGGGGCTCGGACGGGGCGACCGCGTGACCGTATACCGATGGGAGGCCATATGAAGTATCAATATCTCAATAACATACCGCTTGCCGAAGCCATTGGCGGCTACCTGCAATTTTTGACCGAACGCAGCATGACATATCGCACGGAGACGGTGGCGGTCACTGTGGCGCTTGGCCGCACCACGGCCGAGGCCGTGTATGCCAACATCTGCGCGCCGCACTACAACGCCTGCGCCATGGACGGTATTGCGCTGGATGCGCGGCGGACCTTTGGCGCGACGGAGACGACGCCGATCATTCTGCAGGCGGATCAATTCTTGCGCGTCGATACGGGCGATCCGCTGCCCGACGGGTGCGACGCGGTGGTGATGATTGAGGATTGCGTGGAGGAGGGTGACAACGTCAAGCTCTTCGCCGCGGCCGCGCCGTGGCAGCATGTGCGCCAGATCGGGGAGGACGTGGCGGCGGGGGATATGATACTGCCGTCGTTTACCGTTGTGGAGCCCGCGGTGATCGGGGCCATGCTGGCGGGCGGCGTGCGGACGCTGAACGTGCTCGCCAAGCCCCGCGTGGCCATCATCCCTACGGGCGATGAGATTGTGCCGCCGAGCGACCATCCGCAAGCAGGCGAGGTGATGGAGTTCAACTCCGCCATATTCTCCGCCATGCTGGCCCAATGGGGCGCGGAGGGCGCGGTGTTCCCCATCGTTCGCGACGACGCGGCCGAGATCGAGGCCGCGCTTGCGGAAGCGGTGCGCACATGCGACATGGCGCTGCTGCTGGCGGGTACCTCCGCAGGGCGCGACGACGATACCACGGGCGTGATGGAAAAGCTTGGCGAGCTGTTCTGCCACGGCGTTGCCATCCGTCCCGGCAAGCCCGCCGCGCTGGGCGCGGTGGACGGCAAGCCAGTCATCGGCGTGCCCGGCTATCCCGTATCGGGCATTGTGGTGCTGGAGCAGCTTGTGAAACCCGTCATCGATAAGCTCCTGATGCGGCCGACGGGCATGTCTGAGCAGGTGTGCGTCACGATGGGCCGACGCCTGAATTCCTCGCTCAAATACCGAGAGTTCGTGCGCGCCAGCCTCGGCCTGAATGCCGAGGGGCAGCTCACCGCCGTGCCGCTCAACCGTGGCGCGGGCGTGGTGACGTCGTTTGTCAAGGCGGATTGTCTCATCGATGTGCCGCAATCGTGCGAGGGGTACGAGCAGGGCGGGCGCGCCACGGCCACGCTGCTAAGGCCCATTTCGCGCATTGCCAACACCGTGCGCATCGTTGGCAGCCACGACCCGCTCATCGATGAGGCGGCGGATCTGGTGCGGCGCGCGCACCCCAACCTGTATGTTACGGGCACGCATGTGGGCAGCATGGGCGCCATCATGGCCGTGTCGCGCGGCGAGGCGATGCTCGGCGGCGTGCACCTGATGGATACGGCCGATGGCAGCTACAACCTTTCCTATATCGAACAATACATCCCCGAAGGCGGCGTGGCGCTGGTGGAGTGCGTGCAGCGCGTGCAGGGGCTGATGGTGGAGAAAGGCAATCCAAAATGCATCAAAACAATAAGTGATGTGGAGGGAGACGTACGGTATGTCAACCGCCAGCGGGGCGCTGGCACGCGGATACTGTGCGATTATCTGCTCAAACAGGCGGGCATTCCGAGCGAGCGCGTGCGCGGGTACGCACGCGAGGAGCTGACGCATACGGGCGTGGCCGCGCAGATTGCCGCGGGCACGGCGGATTGCGGGCTGGGCATACTGGCCGCGGCGCGCATGTACGGCTTGGATTTTATCCCTGTGTGCAACGAGCAGTACGACCTGCTGGTATCGCTGGAGGCCATGGCCAAGCCGACGGTGCGGGCATTTTTGGAGGTTTTAAGGACGGATGCGTTCCGCGCGCGCCTGGAGCGGCTGGGCGGCTACATTTTGGATCAACCGGGGAGGATACGCAAGCTATGGAACTGACGCATGTGAACCAAAACGGCGAGGCGCGCATGGTGGATGTGGGCGAAAAGGCCGTGACGCTGCGCGAGGCCACCGCGGTGGGACATGTGGTGATGCAGCCCGAGACGCTGCAAATCCTGCTCGACGGCACAGCGCCCAAGGGGGATGTGTTCGCCGCCGCGCGCATTGCGGGCATCATGGCCGCCAAGCGCACGCATGAGCTGATTCCGCTGTGCCACCCCGTGCCGATTGACGGCGTTGAGGTGACGCTGTGCGCCGAGCCGCCGCAGCGCGTGTGCATCACCGCCAGCGTGCGTTGCGAATATCGCACGGGCGTGGAGATGGAGGCGCTTACCGCCGTATCGGTGGCGGCGCTGACCGTGTACGATATGCTCAAAGCGGCCGATCGCGGCATGACGATTGCCGATGTGCACTTGCTGCACAAAAGCGGCGGGCGATCGGGCGCGTTCACGCGGGTTAACCTGTGAGCGGCGGGGTCAGCCTGGCGGCGGATACGATTGTGCGCGCGCCCGAAGGCCTTTGCAGCGCGCGGTTTCATGCGGATATCGTTACGCACGGCGTCGATTACGCTTCGCTGCGGGTTGGCGACGTGTTGAACGTGGACGGCCGCACGATACGGATTACACGGGTGGGCAAACACTGTCATGACGCATGCCCGCTGGCGCAGCGCGGGGAAAGCTGTATGCTCAAAACCCATTGCGCGTTCGGCGAGTGGACCGACGCCGAAAAATAGCGCGCAAAAAACCGTTGTATTTTTGAAAGAACAATGATATACTGGTGCGCGAAGAGGGGCTTTTACGAACCCTTCCGAGGATTGCTTACAGGCCAAGCACCCTGCAAGCGCCCACCGTAAACGGACCGATGCGCCAAATCGGCCCGTTTTTTGTTGGGGCGGGAACGGGAAACGTTTTCTTTTCTTTGGAAAGAAAAGAAAATAAAAGAAACGGATATTGGATAGAAAAGTGTGTCATGCTGAGGGCCATAGCCCAAAGAATCTTGCGTGTACACGAAACCTCCAAGATTCCTCGCTAACGCTCGGAATGACACGGCGTGTATGCAGCGGCGTCTGCTCGGAATGACACGGGTGTCGGGTTTCGGCGCGAAAGCCCCAACCCGATGAGCCCCGCGGCGATTGAGCGGCCGATTTAAGGGGTTACAGGGGGGTGTCGGGGGGCCGTAAGGGGGAAATCGGAATCCCCCTCGGCCCCCCGACGTCTGCCGCTGTACAAGAAAGCCGCATATGCCCTTTTTGCCGTGGGCAAAACCGACCAAAGCCCCGCCGCAGCGGACGACTTGCGCATACCCCGAGCAACGTGTGCACGCGACCCTCAAGATCCTTCGACTTCGCTCAGGATGACACCTTCGCCAAGGCCCTTCG
The DNA here is from genome assembly GCA_964600225.1 of uncultured Oscillospiraceae bacterium. GTDB lineage: Bacteria > Bacillota > Clostridia > Christensenellales > CAG-138 > CAZRIT01. Next base: position 21,871 of record CAZRIT010000017.1, read on the forward strand.
GCGGGATACGCCTCGGGGCGAAGCTGCGGCATCGGCTCGGAATGACACGACGGGCGACGCTGCGGCGTCGGCTCAGGATGACAGCGTCTGTCATGCTGAGACACTTAGTTTTCCCCCGTGTCATTCTGAGAAGCGCAGCTTCCTCTCGTGTCATTCTGAGGAGCGCAGCGACGAAGAATCCTATGACACGACGGCGGCGGCATGATATACTGATAATCGGCTATAATAACTTGGAGGAGGGCAACACCATGGAAGCGGCATACGATTTGATCGTTTTGGGCGGTGGGCCCGCGGGCTACACGGCAAGCGAGCGCGCGGCGAAGGCGGGCTTAAGCACGCTTTGCATCGAGCGCAGGGCGCTGGGCGGCGTGTGCCTCAACGAGGGCTGCGTGCCCACAAAAACCCTGCTGTACAGCGCCAAGCTGTTCGACGGCATCCGCTCGGGCGGCCGCTATGGCGTCACCGCGGAGGGTGCGGCCATCGACCATGCCGCGGTGCTCAAGCGCAAGGATAAGGTGGTCAAAACGCTTGTGGCGGGCGTGCGCGCCGCCATGCGCGAATCAGGCGCGGAGGTGCTTTTTGCGGACGCCGTCATCGGCGGGAAAACGGATTCGGGGTACGCCGTGGAGGCGGGCGGGCAGAGGTATATCGGCAAACGCCTGCTCATCGCCACGGGCTCGGAAAGCGTCGTGCCGCCCATATCGGGGCTAAACGAGGCGCTTGCAGGCGGCTTTGTCATGACCAGCCGCGAAATCCTGACGCCGGAGACGCCGCCCGAGCGGCTGGTCGTCATCGGCGGCGGCGTGATCGGGCTGGAGCTGGCGTGTTATTTTTGCAGTATCGGCACGGCGGTCACGGTGGTGGAACTGCTGGATCATATCGCGGGCGGGAACGACCCCGATCTGACGGTCATCCTGCAAAAAAACCTTGCCAAAAAGGGCATGCGGTTTGAGCTGAATGCCAAGGTGACGTCGATTGCGGACGGCAGCATTACCTTCGAGCGCGACGGCGTGACGGAGACCATCGAGGCCGATCGGGCGCTGCTGTGCATCGGCCGACGGCCCGTGACGGCCGATTTGGGGCTTTCGGGCATCGGCGTGGAGACGGCGCGCGGAGCGATTGTGACGGATGCGCGCATGCGCACGTCCGCCGACGGGGTCTATGCCGCGGGCGACGTCAACGGCCGCTCCATGCTGGCGCACACGGCCATCCGCGAGGCGGAGGTAGCCGTGCACGATATGCTGGGCGTGCCCGACCAAATGCATTACCATGCCATTCCCGCGGTGGTATATACCAACCCCGAGCTGGCGAGCGTGGGCGAAACGGAGTACACAGCGCGCCAAAAGGGGATCGCCGCAACGGCCGTCAGCCTGTCCATGCGCTATTCGGGGCGGTACCTGGCTGAAAACGAGGGCGGAGACGGCATGATGAAGGTGGTATTTAACGATGCCGACGGCACGGTCATCGGGGTACAGATGCTGGGTAACCACGCCTCGGAGTGCATTGCGGCGGCCGCAGCCATGGTGGAAAACGGCATGACCGCCGAACAGGCTGTGCGCATCGTCTTTGCGCACCCAACGGTCGGGGAATTGATGCACGAGGCGGCCGTGCGGTACGTCGGACAACGCGCTTAAGGGTAATAAATTACTTATATGGCATAGGAAAATATAATATCTTGAAATTCAAAATAATATATCGGAAAACTGCACGTTTGCGCTGTTGACACGGCGCTGTGCGCGAAGTATGATGGATATTGTCAAGGGGCGCTTGACGGCGCTCAGGAAAAATGAAAAACAATTTTGGAGAACAAGCATGAGTCATTATGTGGATCGAGTCATCGAAACGCTGAAGCAGCGAGACCCGAATGAACCGGAATTCCTGCAGACTGTGGAAGAGGTGCTCACCTCTCTCAAGCCCGTCATCGATCAGCATCCCGAGTACGAAAAAATGTGTCTGCTCGAACGGATGATCGAGCCCGATCGTTCCATCGTGTTCCGTGTCGTCTGGGAGGACGATGCAGGCGTCAAGCATGTCAACCGTGGTTTCCGCGTACAGTTCAACTCCGCCATCGGTCCGTATAAGGGCGGCATCCGCTTCCATCCGAGCGTGAACATGAACGTCATGAAATTCCTGGGCTTTGAACAGACCTTCAAAAACTGCCTCACGGGCCTGCCCATCGGCGGCGGCAAGGGCGGTTCGGATTTCAATCCCCGCGGCAAGTCCGATAACGAAATCATGAAGTTCTGCCAGGCGTTTATGACCGAGTTGTATCGCCACCTCGGCCCCGACGTGGACGTGCCCGCAGGCGATCTTGGCTGCGGCGGTCTCGAAATCGGCTACCTGTACGGCCAGTACAAGCGCATCGTCGGCAAGTACGAACCCGGCGTATTGACGGGCAAGGATGTGTCGTTTGGCGGCAGCCTCGGCCGCACGTCGGCAACGGGCTTTGGCGCGGTGTACTATGTGTGCGAAATGCTGCGCCACGAGGGCGACAGCATCAAGGGCAAAACCTTTGCCGTATCGGGCTTTGGCAACGTCTGCTGGGGCGTGGTCAAAAAGGTGGCGGAGCTTGGCGGCAAGGTTGTCACGCTCTCGGGCCCCGATGGCTATGTATACGATCCCGACGGTATCATTACGGACGAAAAGATCAACTACATGCTCGAAATGCGCGCCTCCCGCCGCGACCGCGTGCAGGACTATGCGGATAAATTCGGCTGCAAGTTCTTCCCGGGCGAAAAGCCGTGGGGCGTCAAGGCGGATGTGCTCATGCCGTGCGCCACGCAAAACGAGGTCGGCATGGAGGAAGCCAAGAAGATCGTCGCCAACGGCGTGAAGTACTTTGTGGAGGTGGCCAACATGCCCACCACCAACGAAGCGCTGTTCTTTATGCAAAAGCAGGGCCTCGTGGTTGCGCCGAGCAAGGCCGTCAACGCCGCGGGCGTGGGCTGCAGCGCGCTGGAGATGTCGCAGGATTCCATGCGACTGTTCTGGACCGAGGAGGAAGTGGACGAGAAGATCAAGTCCATCATGAAGACCATCCACGACGGTTCCGCGGAAGCGGCCGAGCGGTATGGCCTGGGCTACAACCTTGTGGCGGGCGCGAACATCTTCGCGTTCAAAAAGATTGCAGACGCCATGATGGGCCAGGGATTCGTGTAAGTCTCCAAGAATTCCCCGCAAACCGTAAACAAATGCATCAAAGGGCTGTACGGAGGTTTCCGTACGGCCCTTTTTTTGTGTATGATAACGGCAGGGATATAAAATTCGACGGATTTTTTAAGGATCGGCCGCGCTCAAATGTATGATAGGCAGAGAGCTCTCGACGCCAAAAGCAAAGGAGGAAGCGGATGCATTCCATACAGCGTACCAATGAGGAAATCGCCGCGGCCTACGCGCGCCATGCCGATACGGTATACCGCGTATGCATGCTGTTTTTTCGGGGGAAGAAGCCCGACGCCGAGGACGCGGTGCAGACGACGTTTGAAAAATACATGTACGACGGCACCCCGTTTCAAAGCGACGGGCACGAGAAGGCCTGGCTGATCGTTACGGCGGGCAACGTCTGCAAGAACGTCTTGACCTCGGTCTGGCGCAGGCGCGTGGAGATGAACGAAAGCGCCGTGCAGCGGCGCGCGGCGGCCGACGAACGGGACGATATTCTGGCCTACGTCATGGCCCTGCCCGAAAAAAACAAACTGGCCGTGTACATGTACTACTACGAGGGCTATTCCTGTCAGGAGATCGCCCGCTACATGGGCAAGACCGAGAACTCCGTGTGGGGCTATCTGCACAAGGGACGGAAGCTGATCAAACAATCGCTGAAGGAGGAGATGTAATATGCTGAGCGACCGAATCGTTGCCTCCTTGGAGAGCGTTACGATGAACGATACGCAAAAACAGGCCGTGCTGGAGCGCGTGCTGGAACGCGCCGACGCCGCGCGCGCCGCCGAGGCGGATGTGCAAACGAAGGATTGGGCCATGGAGCGGCCCGCGCCGCGCAGGGGGCGCGCAGGCGGTGCGCACAAAAAGCGGCGCGCGTTCCACAGGAGCCTCAGGTGGCTGGTGCCGACGGCGGCCGTGCTGATCCTGTTGATCACCGTCTGCTCGGTGCCCGCCGTGTCCAAGGCCATACGGGACTGGTTTTACGATGCGTTCCGCGTGGACCGCTATCTGGATGTGCCTGCCGAGGAACGCACGCCCAATGCGGAGTTTGACGCCGCCATCACCGCCGCCGTCGCGCTGGAGCAGACCAACGAGGTGCTGCTGCTGTCGGAGACGGAGGAGTATGCAAGAATCGACGCCGCGCGCAGGGAGCAGGGCATTCCCGCGTACGACCCGAACGATTGGGCGTGGCTCAAGGACAGCAAGCCGGTTGTGACGGATTTGTACTACGACGGCGCGGACTTTATGGTGATGACATTCCTCCCGTGCGATCCGCTGCCGTTTATGAACGGGTTTTTCGAGGAAGACCTGTCGCCCATGCGGCTGGACGTGCTGTCGCTGGACGACGCCACGCTCACCAATCTAGCCACGGGCCAAGTGCAGGAGATGTATCCGTCCGGCTCGGGCCTGACGCCGCAGAAGGACTATCGGCGTTCCGACGGCGCGATCGATACGGAGGCCATGCGCGCCGATGGCGGCGTGTGGCTGTATACCGAGTACAGCCTGCCTGAGCAGGCGGCGTTGGAACCGGGTCGCTACCAAGTATCGGTCATCCACCGCATTCTGGACGACCATGTCGGGGAGATGAACCCGCTTGGCACCGTGGCCGTGTGCAGGCAAACGTTCGTGCTGGATACGGTGCCTGCGCTGGCGGCCATACGGGAAACGACCGCCCCGACCATCGCATTTGCGGGCGCGTATCCGATAACGGTTGCCGAATGGGGCGATCAGGACGTAAGCTACCTGACCGCAGAACGCGACCTGACGGGGCTGACGCTGACGCCCAAGGTACAGATGCGGCCGACGGGCGTGCGCGTGACGCTCAACTATGCGTTCCCCGCGGACTGGGACGAGGCCACCGTGGACGCCGTGCGCGCAGGGCTGGTGTATGAGCTGATCGTGGACGGGGTGTCCGCGGGCGAGGTGTTTGCCGAGGGCAGCGATTTGGGCATGTGGCTGGATATCCCCATGACCGCAAGCGAGAGAGCGCAATGCCAATCGCTCCTGCTCAGGCCATCGGTGGAGTATATCCAAACCATCCGCATCGGGGAGACGGCGTTTGACCCCGCCGCAGGCTGCCGCATTCCACACGGCGCGGATACCCGCATGACCAAGGGAACGGCGCCGCTGGAGGGGTATGACATCGTGATTCCGCTCGATTAGCATAGCCCGCCGTGCGGCAACCGCAAAAACGCCGACGCGTCACTTGGATGCGTCGGCGTTTGCTTGTTTTGGTCGGATGATTACCTCTTGACGCCCGATACGACGTACTTTTCGTCGTCCGAAACGGTGACGTCCACCGTAAAGCGCCGCGCCATCAACTGCGCAAGCTCCGCTGCGGGCATCAGCCCCATGGAGACCTTGTGGGCAGAGCCGCCGTGGTGGCGGTCGATGGCGGCGCGGCTCATGCCGTGGGCGATGGTCAGCCGCCCGCTTTCGGTCAGTTGATCGGCCAGCGTATCGATGAGGCGCGCGGGATCGGGAAAGTGCGGGAACGCATTGTACACCATGCAGCGATCAAACGGCTTTGGAAACGCTGTTTCCTCGATATCGCCCGCAATCAGGGTGATGCGCGCATCGTCAAACTTGGCCCTGGCGCATTGAATCATGGCGGGGGAGATATCCACGCCCGTGACGCTCTGCACGCCGCGGCCCAAATAATCGGGGAACAGTACGCCCGTGCCGCACGCCACGTCCAGCACGCGCATGTCTGCGCCGATATCGGCATAGTCGAGGATGGCCTGTATCTTTCGGTCGTCATGAATCAGTTCGGCGTCCCAGGCGGGCGCAAGGCCGTCAAAGAACGCAATGACATCCTGTTTATCCATCTGTTTCGGTTGGCTCCTTCCCGTTGGTTTTCCTGTGGCTGTACTGCGGCACAAGCTGCGCCTTTTGCAGCGCGGTTACGATGGCGGGGATGAACAACAACTGTATCACTAGCCCCGGCCAGCAGGTGACGACGGAGGCCGCAATCCACGCCTGCATGGAGTAAGCGCCCGCAAAGAATATCAGCGCCTTGGCGACGCCGCCGATGACGCGGCCCGCAATCAGGGCAGTAATCAGGCTGATGTACAAATCCGCGTACAGCTTTTTGGTGTGCACAAATTGCATCATCAGCCCCGCAGCCGCGCCGTAGACGGCCAGCTCCACCATCATGCTCGGCAGCATCGCAATGGGCGGCATGCCCGTCAGCAGCGTCGAGAGCAGCGACCCGAGCAGGCCGCAGACCAGCCCGAACGGCCAGCCGCACATGAGCCCGCACAACAGCACGGGGATGTGCATGGGCAGGAAGATGCTGCCCGCGTTGGGGATGGCGTGGAACGCCATCGGCAGCACCACGCACAGCGCAATGCAAGCCGCCGCGACGGTGGATGCTTTCACCCGTGTCATTTTGCCCATGTTGAAACATCTCCTTCCAAGCAACATACGCATTGTCATTCCGAGCGCCAGCGAGGAATCTTGAAGGATCCGTGTACAAGAAAGATTCTTCGTCGCTTCCCTCCTCAGAATGACGCGAAAACAGATTTCGCTGTTATCGATTGGGTCGATGGTTCCCATTGTAGCCGACCGTCCGCGCGCTTGCAATGCCCCGTGGGGGGATATGCCGCGGCTGGGCTGTCGGCGGGCGCACGGGTGACAACGCTTGGCAAAACAGGGCATAATCAATAGCGGACAAAGCATAAACCATGTCAAATCGGTCAACTGCACGGCAGCGGTCGGTGCAGGGGAAGGATATCCATGCATATTTGCGTTCTCAACGGCTCGCCCAAGGGGGAGTACAGCATCACGCTGCAAACGGTGCTGTACCTGCAAAAGCGGTTTGCGGACTGCACGTTTTCGGTCGTCCACGTCGGCAAGCGTATCAAGGCGTACGAAAAGGATCTGCGCGCGGCGGTGGCCGAAATGGAAGCGGCGGATCTGCTGCTGTTTGCATACCCCGTTTATACGTTCCTGGCGCCGTACCAGCTGCACCGCTTTGTGGAGCTGCTGCACGGGTGCGGGGCAAACATAAGCGGCAAGTACGCCGCGCAGATCACCACCTCCAAGCACTTTTACGATGTGACCGCGCACAGGTATATCGAGCAAAACTGTGCGGATTTGGGGCTCAAATACATCGGCGGGCTGTCGGCGGATATGGACGATTTGCTGACCGCGCGCGGCCGTGCCGACACCGAGGCATTCTGGAAATATGTGCTGTTTTGCGCCGAAAACGGTATTGTCAAGCCGATACAGGCGGCGCCGTCCGAAGCGGCGGTACCGTATGCGGCCACGCCGGAAACCGTGCCCAAGCGCGCGGGGTTCGACGTTGCGGTGGTGACCAATTGCGTGCCCGAGGACCAATCGCTTGCCGCCATGACGGCGGATTTTCGCGCGGCGTTTCCGTATGAAACGCGGGTCATCAACATCGCCGAGTACCCGTTTGCGGGCGGTTGCCTGGGATGCTTTGCGTGCGCGGGCGACGGAACGTGCGTCTATAAGGACGGGTTCGATACGTTTTTGCGCGAGCGCGTGCAAAATGCCGACGCGGTGGTGTACGCGTTCACGGTGAAGGATCACTCCATGGGCGCGTCGTTCAAGCTGTTTGACGATCGGCAGTTTTGCAACGGCCATCGCACCGTGACGATGGGAAAGCCCGTGGGGTATATCGTCAACGGCAACTATGCGGGGGAGGCGAACCTGCAAAGGGTTGTGGAGGCGAGAAGCCAGGTGGGCGGCAACTTCCTTGCGGGCGTGGCCACGGACGCCGACGGATTGCGCAGCCTTGCCGCAGCGCTTGCGTACGCATTGGAGCAGCGGCTGACGCAGCCGAGCAACTTCTATGGCGTGGGTGGCATGAAGATATTCCGCGATTTGATCTATGTGATGCGGGGCCTGATGAAGGCGGACCATCGTTTCTATAAAGCGCACGGCATGTATGATTTTCCGCAAAAGCGCGTGGGCATGATACTCAAAATGCAGCTTGTAGGGGCCCTGTTTACCAACCCAAAGCTCAGGGCCAAGGCGGGCGGCAGGATGAATGAGGGCATGATTGCCCCTTATCGGGATGTGCTCAAAAGCGTGGATGAGGAAGCATAAAGGCATATGCACGCCGTGCCATTCCGAGCGCAGCGCCGCTGTAATGTCATCCTGAGCTGACGCGGCGGGGCAGATTCTTCGGGCCAAGGCCCTCAGAATGACAACGTGTTTCGTGTCATCGTGAGCCGACGCGGCAGCGTTGCCCGTCGTGTCATCCTGAGCGAAGTCGAAGGATCTTGAGGGTCGCGTGTACACGTTGCTCGGGGTATGCGCAAGTCGTCCGCTGC